>JAJEIH010000107.1 GCA_022827685.1 Alphaproteobacteria bacterium | reverse complement strand
GTCTCGGCAACAATCCGCGCCTTCACCGATGCCGGCCAGCGACGCCGAAAGCCATCACGCGCCGGCAACACTTCAACACTGGCGTTGGTGAGAATCTCTGCTGAGGGCTCCAATGAGAAATTCCCTTCGTCTCATTCGAAGCCCTAACTCCCACATCAACACGCCCGCATGAAGGTGGGCCGCTCGCACCGCATACTGCAGGTCTTCGAACGCGCCCGGCTCGATCCGATCCTCGCGGAGCAGGTGCTGGGACAGGAGGGCGTGACGAACGCCGGCGGCGAGGTCGGCGGGCTTACCGGGGTGGACTATCTGGTTTACGGGACGATCACCAAGTTCGGACAGAAGAGCGAGGGCATGTCCACGAAGGGGCTGTCCGCCTTCGGAGGCAATGTCGGCAGGATCGGTTCGATGTTCTCGACCAAGAAGGCCACCGTGGGCATGGGCGTGGACCTGAAGGTAACGAACGTCAAGACCGGGAGCATCGTGGTGGCCGACCACGTCGAGGGATCGGTCACGACCGGGCAGGCGTTCTCGATAGGGGGCGTGTCGTCGTCCAAGGGTAGCGAGGATCCCTTCGCGGACGTGCAGAGGGTTGTGGCCGCGAAGATCTCCGAGGCCGTGGTCACGGCCCGGATACCGATCAAGGTCATAAAGGTGCAGGCGAACGGTGCGTTCGTGCTGAACTACGGGAACGTCTTCCTCAAGGAAGGGGACGTCCTGTCCGCGTTCAGCGTCGGCGAGAAGATAGTCGATCCCGACACCAAGGAGGTGCTCGGGGCCGAGGAGACCCTCCGGGGATCGATAGTCGTTATCGAGGCACGCCAGAAGTTCTCCCGGGCGAGGTTCGCGGATGAACCGTTCGAGGTAGCCAACGGGGATGTGCTCCGAAGACCGTCCCGGGCTCAGGAAAAGAAGCGGAATGCGGAAAGGAAGGAGTCGGGTCCGTCCTGGGACAATCAGAACTCCGATGGGTAGGACGGCGTTAATTGAACCCGAAACCGCAGGATACGCCCCTTCCTATTTCGACAGCGCGTCCGCCACTTCCTTCAACTGGGTCCTCGCGCGGAGGAGGTAGAAGCCGAGCGCGGTGAGGTGCGAGGGCATCAGCAGGCCGTCCTCATAGCCGTTGGAGACGATGGGCGGGTAGAGTTCCGCGCCCTGGCGCAGGCTCGCCAGCATCTGCTGCCAGATCTTGCTCGCCTGCTTCTCGGCGATGGCCTTGTCGAAGTCCGTGCCGATGTCGCGCAGCAGCAGGTAGTAGGCGTAGAGCCGGCCCTTGACGTTGAACAGCAGGTCGTCGGCGATGGTGTCGAACCAGCCGGCATTGGTCTCCAATGCGCGCTTGTCGAGCGCGGCGCTGGAGGCGCCCAGGTCCGCGCCCACCCGGTCGAGCAGGGCGATCAGGTTGTCGGCGCGGCGGTCATAGGTCGCCTCGCCGTTCGCAAGGCGCTCATTGTAGCGGGCGAGCGCCTCGGCGGCGTTCTGATACTGGCGCTGCGCCGGGGCTACCGGCAGCAGGCCGCCCGAGCCCCAGTACCAGATGCGGCCATCGTATTTCAGCAGGCCCGCCGCCCGGTCGAGGTCCTTGTCGATGGCGCTCGACCCGCGCGTGCGCCCTAGCTGGTCGCCCATCTCGATGGCGAAGCGCGAGACGGCATACATCAGGCCCAGCTGGTAGTTCGGCATGTTGTCGAGCGCTGCCGCCGGGTGCCAGAAGGGCTTGTTGGGCGCCCAGCGCTCGATCTCGCGCTCGACCAGGGCCGCCGCCGTCGCCACCGCCTTGGAGCCGCCGGCGTCGTAGGCGGTCGGCCTCGGCTCGAAGCCCGTGTCGTCGTCGATATGCGTATAGACCGCCATGCCGAGGGGGTACCAGAGCAGCAGGAACAGCACGACGCCGACAAGGGTCCAGCGGAGCCAGGGCCGGGAACCGCGCCAGTCGTGCATCCGGATGCGGTCGCGCGCGGTCGTCAGCCAGCCCGCGCCCCGGTCGATCAACGCGCGCATATGTCCTCCCGCTTCGCCCGCCTCCGCTCCCTTTCAGATTGGGACGCGGCCGGGCTTTGGCAATGCGTCAGGCGGGACCGCTCGCGATGCGCCCGCCCTTCGAGCGGATATCGTCCAGCATCCGGGAGAGCGAGCCCTCCATGTCGATACCCCGGCATAGGTCTTCCAGCACCACCGTCTCGAAGCCGGACGCAAGCGCGTCGAGCGCCGAGAAGCCGACGCAGAAATCGGTCGCGAGGCCCGTCAGCACGACCCGCCCGACGCCGCGCTCGCGCAGATAGCCGGCGAGCCCGGTCGGGGTCTCGCGGTCGTTCTCGAAGAAGGCCGAATAGCTGTCGATGCCGGGCCGGAAGCCCTTGCGCAGCACGAGGTCGGCGCCGTCGGTGCGCAGCTCCGGGTGGAACGCGGCGCCCGGCGTGCCCTGCACGCAATGGTCCGGCCAGAGCACCTGCTCGCCATAGTCCAGCACGCCCGTGTCGAAGGGCTGCTTGCCCTCATGGCTGCTGGCGAAGGAGGCATGGCCCGGCGGGTGCCAGTCCTGGGTCAGCACCTTGCAGGCGTAACCGTCCCAGAGCCGGTTGATGCCGGGCACCACCGCCTCGCCGCCCGGCACGGCCAAGGCCCCGTCCGTGCAGAAATCGTTCTGCACATCCACAACCAGCAGCGCCTCCATGGGTCCGTCCCTCCTTGTGCGGCGCCGCCCCTCCCGCCTTCCGGGTCAGAGGTCCGGATGGCGGTCCGGCCAGCCGGTTGCGCGCTCATAGGCGCGGGCGGCGCGGTAGATCGTGGCCTCGTCGAAGTTCCTGCCGGCGATCTGGAACGAGAGCGGCATGCCGGCGGACGAGAAGCCGGCCGGCACGGCGAGCGCCGGATGGCCGGTGACGTTGAAAGGCTGGCGGGCCTGCCTGGAATAGGTGCGCAGCACTTCCGGCTCGTCCTCGATGGCGCAGGCGGGCTCCATGCTCGACGCGCAGACCAGCACATCCACGCCGGCAAGCGCCTCCGACATGCGCTGCGTACAGCGGCCCCGCTGCCTGAGCGCGCGGAGATAATCGCCGGCGGAGAGATAGGCGCCCGCGATCAGCCTTTCGCGGCCGAGCCTGCCATAGGCTTCGGGCTTCTCCTTCAGCCAGCGCTCATGGATCGACCAGGCCTCGGCCCAGAGGATGATGCGGTTCACGCGCGAATAGTCCTGGAGCGGGCCCGGATCGACCTCGACGATCTCCGCGCCCTCGCCTTCCAGCACGTGGAGCGCCCCGTCTATGGCGGCGCGCATCTCCGGCGCGGCCGGCATGTCCTCCTCGTGCCAGCGGCGGACATGGCCGATCTTCATCCCCTTCACGCCCTGTTCCAGCCCGGCCGTGTAGGAAGGCACCGGCTCGTTCGCGCTCGCCGGGTCCTCCGGGTCGTGGCCGGCCAGCACCTCCAGCGCCAGCGCATTGTCCCCGACCGTGCGCGTCATCGGGCCGATATGGTCCATCGACCAGGAAAGCGGCACGACACCCGCCCGGCTGACCCGCCCGTATGTCGCCTTCATGCCGACAATGCCGCAGCAGGACGCCGGGTTGCGCACCGAGCCGCCCGTGTCCGTGCCGAGCGCCAGCGGGAAGAGCCCGGCCGCCACGCCCGCCCCGGAGCCCGACGAGGAGCCGCCCGGATGGCAGTCCGTGTTCCAGGGATTGCGCGCCGGCGGCCAGGGCAGGTCGAAACTCGGGCCGCCGATGGCGAACTCATGCGTCGAGAGCTTGCCGAGCAACACGCCGGCTGCAGCTTCGAGCCGCCGCGTCACGCCGGCGTCCTTCGCGGCGACATTGTCCTTCAGCACCGCCGAATGCGCCGTGGTCGGCACGCCCGCCACGTCGATGATGTCCTTGAGGTCGAAGGGCACGCCGTGCAGCGCGCCGCGCACCGGGCCGCTGTCCAGCGCGGCGGCGCGCTCGCGGGCGCGCTCGGCCAGCAGCGCCACGAAGGCATCCAGCTTCGGGTTGACCGCCTCGATCCGCGCCAGCAGCGCCTCGGTGTATTCCAGCGCCGAAAGCTCCCGCCGGCGGAGCGCCCGCGCCGCCTCTGCGAGCGTCAGCCAGTGGAGCGCCGTCACCGGCCGAGCTCCGGGCGCCCGGTCAGCGCCGGCTCCTCATACATGTGGTGGTCGCGCGGCAGCGCGGCGGCAAGCTCGTCGGCCAGTTTCGTGCCGGCGTCGAGAGCGGCCCTGTCCTCGCCCTTCAGGTGGTCGAGGCCGGCGGCCTTTGCGCGGGGGTCATCGGTCAATATGCGAACTCCTCGAAAACGGGCTCGACCCTGCCGCCCCAGCGGCCCTCGAACAGCGCGCGCTTGCGCTCGGCCGCGGTGACGCCGCTTTCCGCGATCTCCTCGAGATCGGAGAGGAAACCGGTCTCGTCATTGCCGCCGCCGTCGAGCCGCGCGCGCGCCTTCAGCCCCTGCCGGGCGATGGCGACCATGTCCTTCGCGATGTCGCGGAGAGAGCGGCCGCCTACCTCTGCCGCGAAGCCGAGGCGCGGCGCCTCTTCGCGCAGCCGCTCGCGCTCCTCGTCGGTCCAGTGCTTGCAGAGGTCCCAGCCGGCGGCGCGGGCCGCGCTATCGTAAAGGAGGCCGATCCAGAGTGCCGGCAGTCCACAGAGCCGCCCCCACGGCCCCCCGTCCGCGCCGCGCAGCTCCAGGTAGCGTTTCATCCGCACTTCCGGGAACGCGGTCGTCACATGGTCCTCCCAGTCGCCGATATGCGGGCGCTCGCCGGGCAGCTCCGGCAGCCGCCCCTCGAGGAAGTCGCGGAAGGACCGGCCCGCCACGTCGATATAGCGCCCGTCCCGATAGACGAAATACATCGGCACATCGAGGCAGTATTCCGCGTAGCGCTCGAAGCCGAAGCCGTCCTCGAAGACGAAGCCCAGCATGCCGCAGCGGTCCGGGTCCGTGTCCGTCCAGACATGCGAGCGGAGGCTCACATGGTCCGTCAGCCGGCCCTCCTTGAAAGGCGAGTCGGCGAACAGGACCGTCGTCAGCGGCTGCAAGGCGAGCGAGAGGCGGAACTTGTCCGCCATGTCGGCCTCGTCGGCATAGTCGAGGTTAACCTGCACGGTGCAGGTGCGGAGCATCATGTCGAGGCCGAGGGTGCCGACCTTGGGCATGTAGCGGCGCATCACGGCGTAGCGGCCCTTCGGCATCCAGGGAATGTCCTCCCGGCGCCATTTCGGGTCGAAGCCGAGGCCGACAAACCCCAAGCCCATCGCATCGCCGACCTGCCGGCACTGGTCGAGATGGTCATGCACCTCGTCGCAGGTCTGGTGGACCGTCTCCAGCGGTGCGCCCGAGAGTTCGAACTGTCCGCCCGGCTCCAGCGTGATGCTCGCCCTGTCCATGCCGAGCGCTATGGTCTTCCCGGCCTCGCGCTTGGGCTTCCAGCCGAACGCCTCCAGGCGGCGCAGCAACTCGCCGATGCCGTCCGGGTCGTCATAGCCGGGGCGGGTAAGGTCGGAACGCCGGAAGACGAACTTCTCGTGCTCGGTGCCGCAGCGCCAGTCCTCCGTCGGCTTGCAGCCCTGCTCGAACCATTCCACGAGCTCGCGGCGGTCCCCGATCGCGCCTTCCGCCTCTACCGCCACCGCCGCCATCGGCCGTTCCCTCGCTTCAAGCCCCGTCTTCCCAGATCGCGTGGCGCATGGAGAGCGCGGCCACGACCGCCGTTTCCGCCCGCAGGATGCGCGGGCCGAGATCGACGAGGCGAACGAAACCGGTTTCGGCGAAAGCGTCAAGTTCCGCCGCTGCAAAGCCGCCTTCCGGCCCGAGCAAAAACCCGCCCGGCGGGGGGCCGGCCTGCATCGGCCCGCCGCCCGGGTGGCAGGCTGCGAGCGGCCGCTCCGCCGGCCATGCCGCAAGCAGATCCCGCAGGGGCGCTAGCGGCGCGACTTCCGGCACGTCGAGCCGCCCGCACTGCTCCGCCGCCTCGACGGCGATGCGGCGCAGGCGCGCCCTGTTGAGCCGGTCAACCACGCTGCGCTCGGCGATGACAGGCAGGATGCGAGCCGCGCCCAGCTCCGTCGCCTGGCGCACGGCGAGGTCCGCCACGCCGCGCTTGGCCGGCGCGAAGGAGAGCCAGATGTCGGGAGATGCGCACTGCGGACGCAACCGCCGCAGCATCGTCGCCTGCCCGGAGCCGCGTTCCAGCGCCGCTATCTCCGCCTCCCACTCTCCGTCCCGGCCGTTGAAGACCGCGAACCGCCCGCCCACGCGCCGGCGCATGACCCGGCCGAGCCATGCCGCCTGATCGCCGTCAAGCGCAACGGACGCTCCCTCGAGGAGTTCGGCATCGACGAACAGGCGGAGCATCCGGATTTGCCCTTCCACGCTCATCGACCGTGCCTACCAATCCTCATGCCATGGCGCGAGTCCGAAACGGCGCTCACGCACCCTCGCGAACGACAGTCCTGTAGATGCCGAGAGCCCGTTCGCGCGCTTCCCTGTGGTCCACGATGGGCCGGGGCCAGGTCTCGCCGATCCCTACCCCCGCTTCAGCCAGGACTGTCTCCGGCGCCTCCCAGGGCGCATGGATCCATTTGTCCGGCAGGCGGCGCAGTTCCGGAAGCCATTTGCGGAGATAGGCGCCTCCGGCGTCGAAGCGCTGCGATTGGGCGGTCGGGTTGAAGATTCGGAAATACGGCGCGGCGTCGGCGCCGCTGCCGGCGACCCATTGCCAGCCGGCGCTGTTGTTGGCGAGGTCGGCATCCACCAGCGTGTCGAGGAACCACCGGGCGCCGAGCCGCCAGTCGATCAGCAGGTGCTTCGTCAGGAAGGACGCGGCAACCATCCGCACCCGGTTGTGCATCCAGCCCGTCGTCCAAAGCTCCCTCATGCCGGCATCGACCAGCGGATAGCCCGTGCGGCCCTGCTGCCAGGCCCTCAAGCCCTCGGGGTCGTCGCGCCAGGGCATAGGGTCGAAGCCGCGCTGGAGATTGACCGAGTCCATGTCGGGGTTGTGGTAAAGCAGGTGGTGGCTGAACTCGCGCCAGCCGATCTGGCGCAGGAAGGCGCCAGCGCCGCTTCCGGGCTCCACCGCGCCGAGCGTCGCGGCGACCTGCCGGGGCCCGACCTCCCCGAAATGCAGATGCGGCGAAAGCCTGCCCGTGCCCTCGTCCGCCGGGAACTCGCGGCCTTCCGCATAGCCCGAGGCGCGTTCTCCCAGGAACCGTTCGAGACGCGAACGGGCGCCCGCCTCGCCCGGCTGCCAGGCCTCGCGCAGGCCGGAGGCCCAGTCCGGCGCGGTCGGGCGGAGCCGCCAATTCGCCAGTTCTTCGCTTGCGGGCCAGTCGGCCGGCGGCAGCAAGCGCCGCACTGCACCCTCGGCCGGCTCGAAGCCCTGTTTCAGGCACTGGCGCCAGAAGGGTGTGAAAACCCGGTAATGCCTACCCGTCCGGGTGCTAACGGCGCAGGGCTCGAACAGCAGCGCAGCATTGAACGACCGCGGCGCCATGCCCGCATCCCGGCACCGCGATTCCACGCCCTCGTCCCGCTTGATGAGGGTCGGTTCGTAAAGCCGGTTCCAGACGATGTCCGACGCGCCCGCCTCCTCCGCCAGCGCGGCGATCGCCCCCTCGGCGGGACCGCTGCGCAGCACCAGCCGGCTGCCGATGCGCCCGAGGTCTTCGCCGAGCGCGTTCAGGCTTCCATGCAGCCACCACCGGGAGGCCCCGCCCCTCCGGCGCTCCTCATCGTCGAGCAGGAAGAAGGGGATGACGGGCCTGCCGGTCCGCAAGGCCCAGGCAAGCGCCGGATTGTCCGCAAGCCGGAGGTCGCGCCGGAACCACATGAGCACCGGTCCGCCACGGCCTTCATCGCAGTCGTTCACAGCCGGCGCCTCCTTGCGTTCCAAGGGTCAATTGCACGAAACTCCGATTCCAAGGCCCTCAATATTCGGCGCCGCCGAAGATGTCATCCGCGCCGCCGGCGCGGTATTGCGCCAAACGGCTTCGCAGCCCGCCTCCTTTGACAATTGCCACAGGACCGCCGCCCATGCCCCGAAATTGCCGCCCGTCCGCCCTTGCCGCTGCGCTACTGATCCTTGTCGCGAGCATCTGGACGCCTGCAGGCGCCGAACCGCTTTCCGTCACGCTCGTGCATGTGAACGACTGGGACCGGATGGAGGGCATAGATGGCCGGGGCGGCGCGGCGAAGATCGCCGCGGTCGTTTCCGAGGAGCGCGCCCGCGCCGAAAAGGCGGGCGGGCTCGCCATCGCCACCTTTGGCGGCGACATGATCTCGCCCTCCCTGCTCTCCGGGCTGGACAGGGGCGAGCACATGATCGAGCTTGCGAACGCCATCGGGTTCGACATCGCGGTGCCCGGCAACCACGAATTCGACTTCGGCCCGGATGTCCTCAAGGACCGGCTCGCGCAGTCGGAGACGGTCTGGCTCGCCGGTAATGTCCGCTACCGGGGCGAGCCGGGCTTTCCCGGAGCCGGGACCACGAAGATCGTCGAGCACGGCGGATACCGGATCGGCTTTCTCGGCCTGGTCACACCCGAAACTGCGAAGATTTCCGCCCCGGGCAAAGATGTGACCTTCGCCCCCTTCGTCGAAACCGGCGCCGCCCTTGCCGCGGAACTGAGGGAGGCCGGGGCCGACCTCGTGATCGCGCTGACGCACAACCACCTTGCGCAGGACCTGGAGCTCTTGCGCGTGTCGGCCGGGATCGACGCCGTCCTCGGCGGCCACGACCATCTGGCCCTCGCCTGGTACGACGGGCGGCAAACGGTCCTGAAGGCGGGTTCGCAAGGCGCTTATGTCGGCGTGCTCAGGCTGACGCTCGACCGTGTGGAAGACCGGCGCGGAAACATGCGGCTGGTCTGGACGCCGGATTACGAACTGCGTTCGACCGAAGGCGTGAAGGACGATCCCGCGCTCGCCAGAGCCGTCGAAAAGCGCCGGAAGCAGCTTGACGACAGCCTGGACGTCGTGGTCGGCAGGACGGTAACCGAACTGGATACACGCCGCGCATCCGTGCGTTCGGGCGAAAACGCCTTCGGCAATCTGGTAGCGGACGCCATGCGCACCGCCGTCGGCGCGGACATTGCACTGACCAATGGCGGCGGCATTCGCGGGGATACCGTCTATCCCGCGGGCTCCGAAATCACGGGCAAGCTGGTGCTGACGGAACTGCCCTTCGGCAACAGGACCGTGAAGCTCGCGCTCTCCGGCGCAGAGGTCAGGGAAGCGCTGGAACACGGCGTCTCCGGCATCGAAAACACCAGCGGCGCGTTTCCGCATGTGTCGGGATTGACGTTCTCCTTCGACGCCAGCCGGCCGAAGGGCGGGCGGGTCGTCGATGTCGTCCTGGGCGGCGCGCCGCTGGAGGATGACAGGACCTACACGCTCGCGACCAACGACTTCCTCGCCGGGGGCGGAGACGGCTACACCATGTTCGATGGGACCGAGAGGCGCATCTCCGGCAGGGACGCCTCCTTCATGGCCGCGCATGTGATGGAGTTCGTCGAGACCGTCGGCACGGTCTCCCCGGCGGTCGAGGGGCGGATCACCCGGTTGGACTGAAGGCAGGTCCGGCTTGGTGGAAAGGCGCGATTTTCGCCGGGATGCGATTTTCGTCTTCCGCCGCGCGCCCGAACGGAGGATGATGCGCCCGCTGGACAAGGACTCGCAACAGGCCGGCAGGCCTTGGCGCGGATCCTGCAAGTTAGTTTGCGACGCGCGGCGTCGAGGCGCTGCGCAGGGGTCCACAGAACGGGAGAACGAAACCCATGATGTCACGCTGTCTTCGCCTTCCCCGACTTAGCCGCGGGTGCGCCGCGCTCTTCTCGGCCGCCGCGCTGGCGCTCTCCGCCCATTCCGCGGCCGCGGAAACCGCGGTCAAGTTCGCGCTCGACTGGAAATTCGAGGGTCCCTCGGCGCCCTATTTCGTCGCCATCGACAATGGCTACTACGCCGATGCGGGCCTCGATGTCACCATCGACTCGGGCCCCGGCTCCGTGAAGGGCATCACCCGCATCGCGGCGGGCACCTATCCCATCGGTTTCATGGACATCAACTCGCTGGCGAAGTTCCTCGACCAGAACCCGGGCGCGCCGGTGACCGCCGTGCTGATGGTCTATAATCGCCCGCCCTTCGCCATCGTCTCGACGACGGAGCGCGGCGTGCTCAAGCCCAAGGACCTCGAAGGCCGCATCCTCGGCGCGCCGGCCCCGGACGGGGCCTATGCCCAGTGGAAAGCCTTCGTAAAGGAAAACGGCATCGACGCCTCGAAGGTGCAGATCGAGAATGTCGGCTTCCCGGTGCGCGAGCCGATGCTGGCGCGCGGCGAGGTCGATGCGATCACCGGCTATTCCTTCTCGTCCCACTTCAACC
Organism: Alphaproteobacteria bacterium; assembly: GCA_022827685.1. GTDB lineage: Bacteria > Pseudomonadota > Alphaproteobacteria > Bin95 > Bin95 > Bin95. The sequence continues at coordinate 25,614 of JAJEIH010000107.1, read as the reverse complement.
TGATCCGCAACGGCGTCGCGCCCGAAGACGTGAAGGTCATGATGATGGCCGATTACGGGCTGAAGCTTTACGGCAACGCGATCATGGTCAACACGGACTACGCCAAGGCCAACCCGGAGGTCGTCAAGGGCTTCGTCGCGGCAACGATCAAGGGCGTGCAGGCCGCCGTCGCGGACCCCGAGACCGCGATCAAGTCCGTGATGGAGCGCAACGAGATCGCGGACGAGGCGCTCGAGCTCGCGCGGCTCAAGATGGCGATCCGCGACAATATCGTGACCGACGAGGTGAAGGCGAACGGCTTCGGCGGCGTGGATGCGGACAGGCTGGCCACATCGCTCGACCAGATCGGCGTGACCTACGAGTTCACCAACCGGCCGGAGCCCTCGGCGGTGTTCGACCCGTCCTACCTGCCGCCGGCGGCGGACCGCCAGCTATAGCGCCTGACCGGACGCCCGCTCAGGGGGAGGACACGCCATCGTCGTCATCGAGGACGTGACCCTCACCTATGCGGGCGCCTCCGGCGGCGGCGTCACCGCCGTCCAGGGCCTGGACCTGAATGTCGAGCGCGGCGCGTTCGCCGCCGTGGTCGGCCCCTCGGGCTGCGGGAAATCCACGCTGATGAAGCTCGCCACCGGCCTCGTGCGGCCGACCGCGGGCCGCATCGCGGTGGACGAAGCCGCGGTCGAGGGCCCGGTCAAGATCGCCGGCATGGCCTTCCAGAACGCCAACCTGCTGCCCTGGCGGACCATCCGGGACAATGTCCTGCTGCCGCTGGAAATCGTCGAGCCGCACCGCCGGCGTTTCCGCAGGAACAAGGCGGAATATGCCGAGCGCGCGGACAGGCTGCTTGCCCTGGTCGGTCTCGACGGCTTCGCCGAACGCTTTCCCTGGGAGCTTTCCGGCGGCATGCAGCAGCGGACCTCGCTCTGCCGCGCGCTCATCCACGAGCCTGCCCTGCTGATGCTGGACGAGCCGTTCGCGGCCCTCGACGCCTTCACCCGCGAGGAGCTCTGGTGCGTGCTGCGCGACCTCTGGGCCCGGATTGGTTTCACCGTGGTTCTCGTCACGCACGATCTGCGCGAAGCCGCGTTCCTCGCCGACACGGTCCATGTCATGAGCGCGCGGCCGGGCAGAATCGTGGCGTCGCGCGCCATAGACCTGCCGCGGCCGCGCGAGCTCGACGTGTGCTTCGAGCCCGAGTTCGTGGATATCGTCCACGACCTGCGCAGCCGCATCTCGGAGGTCCGGCAATGACGCCGGCGTCGTTCCTCGAACGGACGGCCCCGTTCGCATTCACGCTCGGCCTGTTCGTCTTCTGGGAGGCGGTCTGCCAGCTCTTCGGCGTCAACCCGATCATCCTGCCCGCGCCGTCCGCCATCGTCGAGGCCACGGTGACGCACTGGAAACCGCTGCTCCGGCATTCGGGGGCGACCATGTGGACAACGCTCGCCGGGTTCGCGATCGCGGTCGCCTTCGGCGTCGTGCTGGGCATGATCGTCGGCTGGTCGCGGGCGATCTACCGGGGGCTCTACCCGGTGATGGTCGGTTTCAATTCCATTCCCAAGGTTGCGGTCGTGCCGATCCTCGTCATCTGGTTCGGCATCGGCGAGATCCCGGCGATCCTGACCGCCTTCCTGATCTCCTTCTTCCCCATCGTGGTGAATGTCGCGACCGGCCTCGCCACCACCGAGCCCGAACTGGAAGACGTGCTGAGGGCGCTCGGTGCGCGCAAGCTGGACATCATCCTCAAGGTCGGCATCCCCCGCGCCCAGCCCTATTTCTACGGCTCGCTGAAGGTTGCGATCACGCTCGCCTTTGTCGGCTCGGTCGTCTCCGAGACGATCGCCGCGAATTCCGGCATCGGCTACCTGATGAGCGTCGCGGGCACGAACTTCCAGATGCCGCTCGTCTTCGCCGGGCTGATCGCGCTCGCCATCGAGGGCATCGCCATGTATGCGCTGTTCGCCTTCATCGAGATGCGTACCACACGCTGGGCCTTCCGCTCCTCCTTCGCCGCCGGCGGCTGACGGAGCGCGCAAGGGGGCACGAAAGCGTTTTCCTCTCGACATGGGCCGCGCCGGGTCCCACATTGCGGGCCATGTACACGCAGGGGCTCAACCAGGCCGTCGAGGACGGCGGACCCGAGGATGCGGAACTGCTGGCCCGCTTCCAGGCGAAGATCGACCGCGAGGAGAAGATCGAGCCGAACGACTGGATGCCCAAGGCCTACCGACAGACGCTGATCCGCCAGATTTCCCAGCACGCCCATTCCGAGATTGTCGGCATGCTGCCGGAGGGCAATTGGCTGACGCGCGCGCCGAGCCTGCGCCGCAAGGCGATCCTGCTCGCCAAGGTGCAGGACGAGGGCGGGCACGGGCTTTACCTCTACGCCGCGGCCGAGACGCTCGGCATTTCCCGGGCGGAGATGGTGGACCGCCTGCTGGAAGGCCGGGCGCGCTATTCCTCGATCTTCAACTACCCGACGATCACCTGGGCGGATATCGGCGCGGTCGGCTGGCTGGTGGACGGGGCGGCGATCATGAACCAGATCCCGCTCTGCCGCTGCTCCTACGGCCCCTATGCGCGCGCGATGATCCGCATCTGCAAGGAGGAGAGCTTCCACCAGCGCCAGGGCTACGAGGCCATGTCCCGCCTCGCGGAGGGAACGGCGGCGCAGAAGCGCATGGCGCAGGACGCGCTCGACCGCTGGTGGTGGCCGTCGCTGATGATGTTCGGCCCCTCGGACGCCGACTCGCCGCATACCGGGCGTTCCATGCGCTGGAAGATCAAGCGCTTCACCAATGACGAGCTCCGGCAGAAATTCGTGGACGCGACCGTACCGCAGGCGCGCCTGATCGGCCTGGAGCCGCCCGACCCAGAACTCCGCCATGACGAAGAGAGCGGCCACTGGCGCTTCGGCGAGATCGACTGGACCGAGTTCAACGAAGTGCTCGCCGGCAACGGACCGTGCAACCGGGAGCGGATGGCCGCGCGCCGCAAGGCCCATGCGGAAGGCGCCTGGGTGCGGGAGGCCGCAACCGCCCACGCGCGCAAGAAGCGGTCGCGCATGGCCATGGCGGCAGCAGCGGAATAGCCCCGGCGGGCGGAACCCATGTCGGAACGCGGCGAGAGAAGCGGGAACGAGCGGGACTGGCCGCTCTTCGAGGTATTCATCCGCGCCCGCACCGGGCTGCACCACCGCCATTGCGGCTCGCTGCATGCGGCGGACCCCGAAATGGCGCTCGCCCGCGCCCGCGACGTGTATACGAGGCGCGGCGAGGGCACGAGCATCTGGGTCGTGCCCTCGGACAGCATCCACGCCTCCGACCCCGCCGACAAGGACATGCTGTTCGAGCCGGCGATGTCGAAGATCTACCGCCATCCGAGCTTCTACGACCTCCCCGACGACGTCGAGAACATGTAGATGGCGGACGCGCTGACCGCCGCCTATGCGCTGCGCCTCGGCGACGACGCGCTCATCCTGAGCCACCGCCTCTCGGAGTGGGTCGGACACGGCCCGGAGCTGGAAGAGGACATCGCGCTCGCCAACACCGCCCTCGACCTGCTCGGGCAGGCCCGCCTGCTGCTCGCCTGCGCCGGCGCGCGCGAAGGCCGGGGCCGGGACGAGGACGCGCTCGCCTACGGGCGCGACGTGCTGGACTTTTCCAACCTGCTGCTGGTCGAGCAGCCGAACGGCGATTTCGCGCAGACCATGGTGCGCCAGTTCCTGTTCGACGCCTATGCGGTCGAGCTCTGGCCCCGGCTTTCGGCCTCCCGGGACGAGGCGCTGGCGGGGATCGCCGGCAAGGCCGCCAGGGAAGCCGCCTACCATGTGGAACAGAGCGCCGCCTGGGTCGTCCGCATGGGCGACGGCACGGAGGAAAGCCATGCCCGCGCCCAGGCCGGGCTCGACCTGCTCTGGCCCTATGCCGGCGAGATTTTCGAGGCCGACGAGGTGGAGACGACCCTGGCGGAGAAGGGCATTGCGGTAGCGCCGTCTGTGCTGCGCGAACATTGGCAGGCGCGGGTCGAGCCGGTGCTGGAGGAAGCCGGGCTCGTGCCACCGGAAGGCACCGGGGTCCGCAAGGGGGGCCGGCAGGGCCGGCACAGCGAGCATCTGGGGCATCTGCTGGCGGAGTTCCAGTTCATGCAGCGCGCCTATCCGGGAGCGGAATGGTGAGCCGTGCGGAGGAAGCGCGCCGTCTGGCGGAAGCGGTGCCGGACCCTGAAATCCCGGTGCTGACGGCCGGCGACCTCGGCCTGGTGCGCGTGGTGGAAGAGGACGGCGGCAGGCTGGTCGTGCGCCTCACGCCGACCTATAGCGGCTGCCCGGCAAGCGAGGCGATCCGCCGCGATGTCGAGGCGGCGCTCGCCTCGGGCGGGTTCACGGACGCCATTGTCGAGACCAGCCTTGCGCCCGCCTGGACGACCGACTGGATGTCGGAGGCCGGCAAGACGAAGCTCGCCGCCTACGGCATCGCCCCGCCCGTGCGCGGGCCGGTCTCCTGCCCGCATTGCGGCAGCGCGGCGGTGGAGGAACTCAGCCGCTTCGGCTCCACGCCCTGCAAGGCGCTCTGGCGCTGCCTCGGCTGCCGCGAGCCGTTCGAGCGCTTCAAGTGCCTGTAAAGCCGCATTTCCACGATCTCGTCGTCGCGCAGGTCCGTCAGGAGACGGCTGGCTGTGTGTCGGTCGCCTTCGAGGTGCCGAAGGCGCTGGCGGGGGCCTACCGCTTCGTGCAGGGCCAGTTTCTGACGCTGCGCCGGGACTTCGACGGGGAAGAGATCAGGCGGTCCTATTCCATCTGCTCCGGCCTGGACGAGGGCGAGCTTCGCATCGCCGTGAAAGAGGTGCCGGAAGGGCGCTTCTCCGGCTGGATCAACAACCGGCTCAAGCCCGGGGACACGCTCTCGGTCATGACGCCCGACGGCCGCTTCCACCGCCCGCTCGAGCCGGGGGGAAGGGGCCGTTATGCGCTGTTCGCGGCCGGCAGCGGCATCACGCCGGTCATCTCCGTCGCGCGCACCCTGCTCGCTTCGGAGCCGGAGAGCGAGGTGCTGCTGTTCTACGGCAACCGGAACGCCGGGGATGTGATCTTCCGGGACGAGCTGGACGACCTGAAGAGCCGGCATCTCGGCCGCTTCTCCGTGCTGCATATCCTCTCCGGCGAGGACCAGGAAGTGCCGCTCTGCCACGGCCGCATCGACGCCGCGAGGACGCATGCCTTGATGGAGGCATTCGGCCCGGCGGAAACATTCGACGAGGCGCTGGTTTGCGGGCCCGGCGACATGGCCGAGGCCGTACCCGACGCGCTCGCGGCTGCCGGTATGGCGGTGTCCCGCATCCGCACGGAGCGCTTCATCGGCAATCCGGGCCAGGTGATCGCGCCCCAGAAAGTGGCTGCGGAGGAGCGCGCGGCGGGCGCGGCCGAAGTCACCGTCGTGCTGGACGGCGCCCGGCGGCGCTTCGCCATGGGCTTCGACGGCGAGCGCATCATCGACGCCGGCCGCCGCCACGGCCTCGACCTGCCCTTCTCCTGCAAGGGCGGCATGTGCTGCACTTGCAGGGCAAGGCTCGTCTCGGGCCGCGTCGATATGGTGCAGAACTACTCGCTGGAGCCCTGGGAGCTGGAGGCAGGTTTCGTCCTCACCTGCCAGTCCCGCCCGCTCACTCGCGAAGTGGTGCTCGACTACGACGCGCTTTGAAGCGTGTCGAGTGTCGGCATGGCGATGTGCGATGGCCGGCGTCCGGTATGCTTCAGACCGCCAATCGCTCGATGTCGAGATTCTCGAACCGCTCGAAATCCCGGTCTTCGGTCAACAGTGTGGAAACATCACAATCCCGGCACAATCCCGGCACAATGCCGCAATTTGCGCGTCGAAGACGAGATTGCCGACGGCATCCACTTCCCTGATGGCGTCGAGCAATCGTTCGGGATAGCCGGGCCCCGGCCTGAGAACCGCGACATTGCCCGGCGACAGGAGCCTCGCCAGGGCATCGCACGCCTCCGCCGGACTATGAGGCGGGTCGAACAGATTCGGATGCGTAACGACACGGAGGAATTCGCCAAGACAGAATACCGGAATACCCCACATCGTTGCCGACGCCGCAAGCGCTTCCAAACGCTTCAGCGCTGCACGATGTTTGGGCGACTCCTCGCGATGCGCATGAATAAGGACGTTCGTGTCGACCGCGATCAATCGCGGGCATCCATCAGGTCGTAAAGCTCCACCCGACTATCGACATTCACACCGGGCACCGGCCGGCCGCACTTCGTCAACAAGGAAAAGGAACGCCCGCGCCCGTCGTCGTTCCATACATAGTCGGCCAGAATACGCCCGACCAATGTCGCTAGCGTTTCGCCTTGCTCGGCGGCACGCGCCTTCGCTGCACGGACAAGGCGCTCATCGAAATCCATGACCATCTTCATCAACGGAATTCCTAGCTCCCCTGCAATACCGAGTCAATTGCGGCCCGCCGTCACGCGAAAACCGCCATTACCTCCTCGAAGGCCTTGATCTGGCCGCCGGCGGCCGAGGAGGGGACCAGGATCGGAGTGCGGACTCCGGCGGCGCGGAACTCCTCCACGCCCTCGCGAATCCTGGCCGGCGGGCCGAACAGCGTCACATCCGCGAGCCAGCGGTCCGAGAGGCAGGCGGCGACGGCCGCGTCGCCCTCGGGCATGGCGCGCTCCACCGCCTCCATCTCCTCCCGGTAGCCCGCGTCCTTCCAGTAGTTCCGGTAGTAGGGAAGCCGGGCGTAGCGCGTGAGCGTCTTGCGGTTGACCGCCTTCGCCGCCTCCAGGTCGCCGGAGACGCAGGTGGGCGTCATGCAGGCGACCTCGAACCCGGCGTCCTCGCGCTTCCCCGCCGGCAGCGCCTCCAGCGAGGCCGGAATGTGGCTGCGCGCGGCATTGGCGAATACGATGCCGTCCGCGATCTCGCCGGCAAGCGCAATCATCCGCGGGCGCATCGCCGCCAGCACGACCGGCGGCAGCCCGCCGGTGCGCGGCACGTTGTGGATTTCCTCGACGAAAGCGCGGATATCGCCGAGCGGTTTGCCGGGCCTGATCCCCATGCGCTCATGGGTCGGCTGGTGCGACACGCCGATGCCGAAGCGGAACCGCCCGCCCGAAACCTCGTGGATGAACGCCGCCGCCTGGGCGAACTCCTCCGCCTGCTGGAAATAGATCGGCGCGATCGACGTGGCGAAGACCGCGCGCTCCGTCATATGCGCCAGCGCATGGCAGAGCCCGAGACCGCTGAACGGGCTCGGCACCCACATGCCGGCAAAGCCCCGCCGCTCGATCTCGCGTGCGAGTTCGAGGGTGGCGAGGCGGCGGCCGGGGACGGCGGTGAGGCTGAGGGCAGGCAAGTCCATGGGGCGGGACCCTTCCATTGAGAAGGGCGCCAGAGTGGCACGGTTCCGCTTCCGGCGGAAAGCGTTCACGCCTAGACTCTGTCCGTCATGGCTACCCTCCCCTCCCACGCCTCCATTGTCATCGTAGGCGGCGGCATTATCGGGCTGAGCCTCGCCTACCACCTGGCGAAAGCCGGGCGCGACGGCGTGCTGCTGCTCGAACGCAAGCAGTTCACCTGCGGCACCACCTGGCATGCGGCGGGCCTGGTGCGCTCAGCCGCTCCGCATCCGACGCTCGCCGCCATCCTCGCCGATTCGTCGCGGCTCTATGCCGAGTTGGAAGCCGAGACCGGCCAGCCCACCGGCTACCGGCAGACGGGCTCGATCTACACCGCCGGCAATGCCGAGCGCTGGGAGGAGCTGAAGCGCGCGGCCGCGAGCGCGCGCGCCTATGGCGCCGAGATCGAATTCTGCACGCCGGCGGACCTGAAGCGCCTCTGGCCGCTTATGCATGTCGATGACCTGATCGGCGGCAGCTTCTATGCCGGCGACGGCCAGACCAACCCGGCGGACACCGCCGCCGCCCTCGCCAGGGGCGCGCGGCAGGCCGGCGCCGTCCTGCTGGAGAATGTGAAGGTGACCGGCATCCTGACGGCCGGCGGGCGCGTCGCGGGCGTCGAAACCGGGGCCGGGACCGTCGCGACGGACTGCGTTGCCAACTGTGCGGGCATGTGGGCGCGCGAAGTCGGCCTCATGGCGGATGCCGCCGTGCCGCTCCATGCTGCGGAGCACTTTTATGTCGTCACGGAGCCGATGGAAGGCGTCGAGGCCGGCCTTCCCGTCATGCGCGACCAGGACAGCTCCGCCTACTACAAGGAGGACGCCGGCAAGCTGCTGGTCGGCGCCTTCGAGCCGGTGGCGAAGCCCTGGGGCATGGACGGCATCCCGGAGGATTTCTGCTTCGACCAGCTTCCCGACGACTGGGACCATTTCGAGCCGATCCTGGAAGGCGCGCTGCACCGCGTGCCGGCGCTCCGGGAAACGGGCATACGCCTCTTCTTCAACGGCCCGGAGAGCTTCACCCCGGACCAGGCGTTCCATCTCGGCCCGGCCGGCAATGTCGCGGGCTTCTGGATCGCGGCCGGCTTCAACTCCATCGGCATCCAGGCGGCGGGCGGCATCGGCCAGCGGCTGGCGGCCTGGATCGAGGAGGGCGTGCCGCCCTGCGACCTTTCAGCCTTCGACCCGCGCCGGATGCAGCCCTTCCAGAACGGCAGGACCTACCTCAAGGCGCGCGTGAGCGAGGCGCTTGGCCTGCTCTACGCCATGCACTGGCCCTACCGGCAATTCGAGACCGCGCGGGGCGAGCGGCGGTCCCCGGTGCATGACGCGCTGGCGGAAGCGGGAGCATGTTTCGGCGAGGTGGCCGGCTGGGAGCGCGCCAACTGGTTCGCGCAGCCGGGCGAAGAGCCCGTCTATGAATACAGCTACGGACGGCAGAACTGGTTCGGGGCGAGCGCCGCCGAGCATATGCGTGTGCGCGAGGCGGTGGGCGTGTTCGACCTCACCTCCTTCGGCAAGGTGCTGGTCGAGGGTCCGGACGCCGAGGCCCTGCTGCAATGGGTCTCGGCCAACGATATGAGCCGCCCGCCCGGAAGCGTGATCTACACGCAATGGCTGAATGCGGCGGCCGGCATCGAGGCGGACCTGACCGTCACCCGCCTCGACGAGACCCGCTATATGGTCGTGACGGCCGCGGCCGCGGCAGCACGTGACATGGCCCGGCTGCGCATGGAAGCCGGCGACCGGCGCGTGGCGTTGGCAGACATAACGGACGACCTGGCCGTGTTCGCCGTCATGGGGCCGAAGTCGCGCGCCCTGCTCGCGCCGCTGACATCGGCAGACCTTTCGGACAATGCCTTCCCGTTCGGAACCTCGCGGGAAATCGAGCTGGCAGGCGCGCCGCTCAGGGCGTCGCGCATCAGCTATGTCGGCGAGCTTGGCTGGGAACTCTATGTGCCCTCGGCCGAGGCTGGAGGAGTATTCGCGGCGCTGCGGGAAGCAGGCGCCGCACCCGTCGGGATGCACGCGCTCGACAGCCTGCGCATCGAGAAAGCCTACCGCCACTGGGGCCACGACATCGCCCCTTCCGACAATCCGCTCGAGGCCGGCCTCGCCTTCGCCGTGAAGCCCGACGCCAAGGATTTCCTCGGCCGCGACGCCTATCTCCGCGCCCGGGAGGCCGGTCCCTCGCGCCGCCTGATGCAGTTTCGCCTGCTGGACCCCGAGCCGCTGCTCTACGGCCACGAGCCGATCCTGGCCGATGGCCGCACGGTCGAAACGCTCACCTCCGCCAATTACGGGCATGCGCTGGGCGGCGCGGTGGGCCTCGGCTATGTGCCGGCGCACGCGGTTGAAGCCGGCGAATTCGCCATAAATGTCGCCGGCGCCGCCGTCCCCGCCGAAGCCTCGCTCAGGCCCCTCTACGACCCGGGAAACCGCAGAATGCGGGGTGTCTGACGAGTTCGGTTCCCGGCGGTCGTCGAAATCGGGAGACGCCCGGAGCAGCGCAAGGCGATTGCCTTCGGGCTCTCCGACAGAGTTTCACAATATGCCGTTCTGGCATGAATAAGCACTGATTTTGCATTTACCATCCAAATTCCAAATCGCTAGAGACTGTTGCTTGCGATGAAGAATGCGCCTTGTCGTGCGGCAATGCTGAGGCAACCGGGCCTTGCCGGCTGGCAAACCGATACGGTTGTACCGGGATGAAACCCATGAAGAAATCGGATGTTGTCGGCCGGGTTGCCGACAGGACGGGTTTGAGCAGGGGCACGGCGGAAGACGCGGTCAATGCCATGCTGGTTGCGATAAGCGAAGCGCTGGCCCGTGGCGAAGTCGTGCGCGTATCCGGCTTCGGCAGGTTCTCCGTAAGGACTCGGCCGGCCCATACCGGACGCAATCCGGGCACCGGCGAGCCGATTCAGGTTGGCGTCTCGAAAACACCGCTCTTCAAGGCCGGCAAGCGTCTCAAGGAAACCGTGAACTAACGGTTCTCCATCGGCCCGGCCTCTCGAAGGCCCAGTGCGGGAAGCGGAGCGGCCCCCGGGTCCCGCCAGTCTGCCTTGACCGTCCGCCCGGCCGTGCTATCCAGCGGTCGCGATGAGCGGGCTTGGCGAATTCTTCCATATGGGCGGCTATGCGGCCTATGTCTGGCCGGCTTATGGCGCGGCTGCGGCCGTGCTGGCCGGCCTGCTTGCCGAGAGCGTGCTGAGGCTGCGCCGCGCCCGGCGCCGTCTGGCGGCGCTGGAAGCCGCCGGCGGCGGCGCGGACGATGCGGCCTAAGCGCCGGCGCCTTCTGCTGCTGGTCTCCGCGCTGGCGCTGCTGGGCGGGGCGGCCGCGCTTGCGCTCACGGCGCTCGACGACACGATGCGCTTTTTCCATTCGCCGAGCGAAGTCGCGGCGGGGACCGTTGCGCCGGGCCGGGAGTTCCGCATCGGCGGGCTGGTGGAGGAGGGCTCGCTGACACGGTCCGGCACGACCGTCAGCTTCCGCATCGTGGACGGCGCGCATGGTGTCACCGTCCGCTATAGGGGGCTGCTTCCGGACCTGTTCCGCGAAGGACAGGGGGTGGTGGCGACCGGCGCGCTCGATGGCGGGAGGACCTTCCAGGCGACGCAGATCCTCGCCAAGCATGACGAGAACTACATGCCGCCGGAGGCCGCGGAGGCGCTTCGGCGCGCGCGGAAGGCGGACGGGTCGTGACGGCCGAACTCGGCCATTTCGCGCTCGCGCTGGCGCTGGGCCTCGCGCTGCTGCAGGCGGCATTGCCGCTCTACGGCGCCTCCAGGGGCAGGCCGGCTCTGATGGACCTCGCCCGGCATACGGCGCTCGGGCAATTCGTCCTCACCGCAATCGCGTTCGCTGCGCTCGCCAGGGCCTATGTCGTCTCCGATTTCTCGGTCGCGGCGGTCGCGCAGAACTCGCATTCGCTGAAGCCGCTGCTCTACCGCCTGACCGGCGTGTGGGGGAATCACGAGGGCTCGCTGCTGCTATGGCTGCTGATACTCACGCTGTTCGGCGCGATGGTGGCGGTGTTCGGCGGCAGCCTGCGAAAGACCTTCCAGGCCCGTGTGCTGGCCGTCCAGGCGATGATCGGGGCGGGCTTTCTCGCTTTCACGCTGTTCACCTCCAACCCCTTTCAGCGCGTCTGGCCGCCGCCGCTGGACGGCGCAGGCCTGAACCCGTTGCTGCAGGACCCCGGCCTCGCCTTCCATCCGCCGCTTCTCTATTTCGGCTATGTCGGCCTGTCGGTCGCCTTCTCCTTCGCCGTTGCGGCCCTCATCGAAGGAAAGGTGGACCGGGCGTGGGCGCGCTGGGTGCGGCCATGGACGCTCGCGGCCTGGGCAGGGCTGACCGCCGGCATCGCGCTGGGGAGTTGGTGGGCCTATTACGAGCTCGGCTGGGGCGGCTTCTGGTTCTGGGACCCGGTGGAAAACGCCTCCTTCATGCCCTGGCTCGCGGCCACGGCGCTCCTGCATTCCGCCATCGCGGCCGAGCGGCGCGAGGCGCTCAGGTCTTGGACCGTCCTGCTCGCCATCCTCGCCTTTTCGCTGAGCCTGCTCGGCGCGTTCCTGGTGCGCTCGGGCGTGCTGACCTCGGTGCATGCGTTCGCGACCGACCCCGAGCGCGGCGTCTTCATTCTCCTGCTGCTCGGCATCGCGACGGGCGGCGCGCTTGCCCTCTATGCATGGCGGGCGCCGACGCTGGGCAAAGGCGCGCCGTTCCGCCCGGTCTCGCGGGAGGGCGCGCTGCTGCTGAACAATCTCGTGCTGGTCACCGCCTGCGCGACGGTGCTTCTCGGCACGCTCTACCCGCTGTTCCTCGATGCGCTCGACGCCGGCAAGGTCTCGGTCGGGCCGCCCTATTTCACTGCGACCTTCGTGCCGCTGGTCGCTCCGGCGCTGGTGGCGATGGCGATAGGGCCGATGCTCGCCTGGAAGCGCGGCGACGTCGCGGGCGCGCTCGGGCGGCTCTGGCTGGCGGCGCTCGGGGCCGCGCTCGCCGCCGGCGCCGCATTTGCATATGGAGAGACGCTGGCGGCCCTCGGGCTTGCCGCCGCCGCCTGGATCGGGCTCGGCGCGCTGGTCGAGTGGGGCGAGCGCCTGCGCGTCGGCCGCACGCCCGCCGGGGAGGTCTGGCGGCGGGCCCGCTCCATGCCGCGCGCCGCCTGGGGCGGTGGCCTTGCGCATCTCGGCGTGGCCGTCGTCGTCGCCGGCATCACCGCCTCGCAATGCTTCCAGTCCGAGCTCATCCTTGCGATGAAACCGGGGGACAGCGCCCGCATCGCCGGCTACACGATCCGCTATGACGGGAGCGCCCGCGTCGAGGGGCCGAACTATCGGGCGGACCGTGCCACGCTCTCCGTGTTGCGCGACGGCGCACCGGCGGCCGTCCTCGCTCCCGAACGGCGCTTCTATCCCGTCGAGCGTCAGCACACGACGGAGGCGGCGATCCGCACGACCGTGCTGGCTGACCTCTATGCGGTAATCGGCGAGGAGGATCCGCAGGCAGGCCGCACGGTCCGCCTCTACCACAACCCGCTGGTGCCCTGGATCTGGATCGGCGCCATCGTCATGGCGCTGGGCGCCCTGATCTCGCTGAGCGACCGCCGCCTGCGCCTCGCCGTTCCGGTGCGGCGACGCCGGCATCCGGCAACGGCCTGATGCGCCGCCTGCTGTTCCTGGCGCCGCTGGCGGTCTTCGCTGCGCTCGCCGCCTGGCTTTATGTCGGCCTCGGCGGCGACCCGGCGCGCATTCCCTCGCCGCTGGTCGGGCGGCCCGCGCCGGCCTTCGCCGTGGACGGCCTCGCGACGGCCGACCTCGAAGGCCCGGCGCTGGTCAATATCTTCGCGTCCTGGTGCGTGCCCTGCCGCGCGGAGCATCCCCTGCTCACGCATCTGGCGGAGGAGCAGGGAGTCGCAATTTACGGCATTGCCTACAAGGACAGGCCCGAAGCCGCGAACGCCTTCCTCGCCGAACTCGGCAACCCCTACCGCAAGGTCGGCTACGACGAAGACGGCGGGGCCGGAGTCGAGTGGGGCGTGACGGGCGTGCCCGAGACCTTCGTGCTCGACGCCGGGGGGATGGTGGCGTTCAAGCATACGGGCCCGCTGACGCCAGACGCCGTGCGCCGCGACCTGCTGCCGGCGCTGGGACGATGACGCGGCCTGCGGCGATACTGGCGCTTCTGCTGGCGCTACTGTCTGCGCCGGCCCAGGCAGCGCTCGACGCGAGCGAGATGCTCGCGGACCCGGCGCTCGAGGCCCGCGCCCGGGCGCTCGCCAAGGGGCTGCGCTGCGTGGTCTGCCAGAACCAGTCCATCGACGATTCGGGCGCCGACCTCGCACGGGACCTCCGCCGGTCGCTGCGCGCAAGGCTGCTGGCCGGCGACAGCGACGAGGAGGCGATCGGCTACCTGACAGAGCGCTACGGCGACTATGTGTTGCTGGAGCCGCCGCTCAAGCCCGCGACCTGGGCGTTGTGGTTCGCGCCGGTTGGTTTCGCCGCCGTCGCCCTGGCGCTGGCGCTGCGCTACTTCCGGCGGCGGGAGTGACCGGGGGCCTCTGGCTCTGGCTTGCCGTCGGCGCGCTGGCCGCGGCGGCGGCCCTGCTGGTGCTGCGGCCGCTGGCGCGCGCGGGCATGGGCGCGCTGCCGGCCGCCCTGCTTGCCGCCGCGCCCGTCGCGCTCGCCTTCGCGCTCTATCTCTGGATCGGCCGGCCGGGCCTGCCGGACATGCCCGTCGGCGAGCGCGGCGAGGAAGCCGCGCAGCACGCGGAATTGCTCAACCTCGCCGCGCGCCTCGAGGCCCATCTGGAAACGAATCCGGGGGATGCGCGCGGCTGGCGGGTGCTTGCCGGGGCCTGGCGCGGCCTCGGGCGCACGCAGGAAACCGCGGACGCGCTCGCCCATGCGGTGCAGGCGGAAGGCGGCCTTGACGGCGCGCCGGCCGGTCTCCTCGCGGATTACGGCGAAGCGCGGACCACCGCCTCGGCCGGGATGGTTACGCCCGAAGCGCTGGCCGCCTTCCGGGCCGCGCTCCAGCGGGAAGCGGGGCAACCCAAGGCCTGGCATTACCTCGCCGTCGAGCGCCTGCAATCCGGCGACGATGTCGGCGCGCTCGCACTCTGGCGCGGTCTGGAAGCCGCCTCCGAACCCGACGCGCCCTGGCTTGGCATTGTGCGGAATCGCATAGAGAGGCTGGCGCAGCGCCTGGGCCCCGCCGCGGCGGATGTCGCCCCGGCCGCCCCTGAAGGGGCGTCACCTGACGGATAGCCTCTTCGCCAGCGCCTGGATATAGCGCCGGTCCATATCCGAGAGCCCCTCCTCGGAGGCCGCATCGCGGCGCATCTCCTGCAGCTCTTCCTTCAGCGCGCGGGACGTGCCCTTGCGCTCCAGCAGCTTCTGCAGGAGCTGGACCTCGGACGAACCGTCGCCCTCGAGCGGCGGGCCGTCTTCGGCATCGTCCTCGCCCTCTTCTTCAAGGTCGAAGTCGGCCGCGTCGAAGTCGCCTTCCGGCGGGTCCTCCGGCGCGATCAGTTCGTCCCAGTCGAGTCCGCCGTCGGAGATGCGCGCCGCGAGTTCCCGCGCCGCCTGCAACACCTCGGCATCGTCCTCCGCGCCCAGGCGTTCAAGGCGCTCCAGCAGGTACATGCGTTCGGATTCATTCATCGCCGAAACCCGGTCAATGTCGGTTGGGTGTCTTCAGGAAGCTGCGGCGGTCGGCCGACCGGACGGCGACATGCACCAGTTCCCCGTCGCGATAGACGTCCAGCGGCACTTCCACCCCGGCAGGTCCGAGCGACCACACCGCGCGATAGAAATCCGACAGGCCGCCTACCGGCTCGCCGGCAACGCCCAGCACAAGATCGCCGACCTTGAGCCCGGCATCGTCGGCCGGTCCGTCGTCGGTCAGGCCGGCGATGACCACCCGGTCTTCGACCTCCGCGCCGAACATCCCGAGCCAGGGGCGCGGCGGGCGTGCGGCGCGGCCCGTGGTTGCCATGTCCTCGAAGATCGGGTGCAACAATTCGACCGGCACGAACATGTTGCCCGGCCGCGTCTGCTCGCCCGGCAGGCTGTCCTGCACATAGAGCGAGCCGACCGCCGCCAGTACCCCCTGCCGGGTTATCAGCGCCGCGCCGCTCCAACGGGGATGCGGCGGCGAGGTGAACACCGCCTCGTCCAGGAGGTATTCCCAATAGCCGGCGAACTCGCGCTTCGAGACCACCGACACCACCATGGCGAAATCGCGGCCGCCGCCCGCCGCCGCAACCGCATTGTCGCCCACGCTGAGGTCGGTCACGCTGCCGAGCGTCATCGGCCGGCAGTCCAGCGGCCGGTCGGCGCGCAGAAGGCCGAGGCCGGTCACCTGGTCGTAGCCGACCACCCGCGCCGGGCACTGCGTGCCTTCGACATCGGTCAGCGTCACCTCGTCGGCCTCGGTCGCCAGATAGCCGATGGTCAGCAGATGGCCCTTTTCGTCGATCAGGACGGCATTGCCCTCGCGTTCGTTCCCCAGTGTCGAGGCCGTGAAGGCGTCTTCCGGAATGTCGGCGTGGTAGCCGAACACCGCCCTCAGCGCCTCATCGAGGTCGAAGGACCATTCGGCCGGGTCGGGCCGCAGCTTCTCCGGCACGCCGCTTTCGGCCGTCTGGAAGCCCTTGAAGCGGTGGCCGTTGGCCCGGGAAACACCAGCCATAATCATTCCCATCCGGATCGGAGCGCACAAGCTAGCCCGGATTTCTCGCCAATGTCACGGCCTGCGTCTCCTCCGGGCGTAACCAGGCGGGAGTTGGTGTATAACTCCGCTGGACTTCCGGGTTGCCGGAGAAGCGGGGACGCCCGTTCGGGGCCGAAAGGAGCCGCGCAGGGCCATGCCGATAGACGGTGGCGCATTCGAGTGGTCGGAGCTGGAGTCGCCGGCGCGGTTCATCAATCGCGAGGTGTCCTGGCTGGCCTTCAACGAGCGCGTGCTGGAAGAGGCGTCGAACCCGGTCCACCCGCTTCTCGAGCGGCTGCGCTTCCTGTCCATCTCGGCGCAGAATCTCGACGAGTTCTACATGGTCCGCGTGGCCGGTCTGAAAGGCCAGGAGGCTGCCGGCGTGCGCACGCCGAGCGCTGACGGGTTGACCCCGGCCCAACAGCTGGAGGCTATAGACAGCCGCGCCCGCATCCTGGTGGCCGGGCAGCAGGCCTGCTGGCGGCGCCTGCAGCCGGAGCTGCGCCGGGCGGGCATCGACCTCGTGGACGGCCGCACCCTCTCCGGGGAGGACCGGAGCTGGCTCGAAGCCTATTTCATGAGCGACGTGTTTCCGGTGCTGACGCCGCTCACGGTCGATCCGGCGCATCCCTTCCCGTTCATTCCCAATTCGGGCTTCGGGCTGGCAGTGGACCTCCACAGCCCGTCGGACGGGCGCGACTTCGAGGCGCTGGTGCCGATTCCCGGCAAGCTGGACCGCTTCGTCGCGCTGCCCGGCCCGGCCCGGCGCTATCTGGCCATCGAGGACATGGTTGCGCTTTTCCTCGGCCGTCTCTTCCCGAAGTTCGAGTTGCGCGGGGCCGGATCCTACCGCGTCATCCGCGACAGCGAGATGGAGATCGAGGAGGAGGCGGAGGACCTCGTCCGCCTGTTCGAGTCGGCGCTCAGGCGGCGGCGGCGCGGCAATGTGGTGCAGCTCTCCATCGCTTCGAGGATGCCGCAGGCGCTCGCGGTTGCCCTCACAAGGCGGCTCGGCGCCGGGACCGGCGACGTCTTCACGCTGGAAGGCCCCGTCGGCCTCGGCGACATGGACCAGCTCATCGACGGGCGGCGGCCGGACCTGCTGTTCCAGCCCTTCGAGCCCCGATTCCCGGAGCGCATCCGCGATTTCGGCGGCGACTGCTTCGCCGCCATCCGCGCCAAGGACATCGTCGTCCACCACCCCTATGAGAGCTTCGATGTCGTGGTGCGCTTCCTGCGCCAGGCGGCGCGCGACCCGGATGTGGTGGCGATCAAGCAGACGCTCTACCGGACCTCGGAGGAGTCACCCATCGTCGCGGCGCTGATCGAGGCCGCCGAGGCCGGCAAGTCGGTCACCGCGCTGGTCGAGCTCAAGGCGCGCTTCGACGAGGAGGCCAATATCCGCTGGGCCCGCAACCTGGAACGCGCCGGCGCGCTGGTGGTTTACGGGTTCATCGACCTCAAGACGCATTGCAAGCTGTCGCTGGTGGTGCGTCGCGAGGCCGACGGGCTGCGCAGCTACGCCCATTACGGCACTGGCAACTACCACCCGGTCAATGCACGCATCTACACGGACCTGTCCTTCTTCACGACGGACCGGACCCTCTGCAACGACGCAACCCTCCTCTTCAACTACACGACCGGCTATGCGGAGCCGGAGCGCTTCGACAAGATCGCCGTCTCGCCGCTGTCGCTGGCGCCCCGGCTGCTGGAGTTGATCGAAGACGAAATCGCCCATGCCCGGGCCGGGCGCCCGGCGCAGATCTGGGCCAAGATGAACGCGCTGGTCGATCCGGAAGTCGTTGACGCGCTCTACCGCGCTTCCGCCGCGGGCGTGGAGATCGACCTCGTCGTGCGCGGCATTTGCTGCCTGCGGCCGGGCGTTCCGGGCCTCTCGGACAATATCCGGGTCAAGAGCATTGTCGGGCGGTTCCTCGAACATGCGCGCATCGCCTGCTTCGGGGCCGGCTACGGCCTGCCCTCTCCCCATGCCAGGGTGTTCATCGGGTCGGCGGACTGGATGCCGCGCAACCTCTACCGCCGCGTCGAGGCGTTCGTGCCGATCGACAACCCGACCGTCCACCAGCAGATACTGGACCAGATCATGGTCGCCAATCTGAACGACACGGCGCAGAGCTGGGTGCTGGGCCCGGACGGCGGCTATACCCGTACGGAGGCAGGCCTGGCGCCCTTCTCCGCGCACCAGTATTTCATGACGAACCCGAGCCTTTCCGGACGCGGCAGCGCTCTGGAGCGCTCGGCCAAGAAGCCCGAACCCTTGCCCGCGCCCGTTTAGCCCGGATTTCGCGCCAGTGTCACAGCAGACGCGGACCTCGCGCCGGGTCGGCATTGTCGATATCGGCTCCAATTCCGTGCGGCTGGTTGTCTATGGCAACCGGCTGGACAGCTTCCGTCCGCTCTTCAACGACAAGGCGACCTGCCAGCTCGGCGCGGACCTGAACCGCACCGGCAGGCTGAACCCGGCGGGCTGCGCGCTTGCCGAGCAGGCGTTCCTGCGGTTCATCAATATCGCCGCGCTGCTGCAGGTGGACCGGTTCGAGGCCTATGCGACCGCCGCGATGCGCGACGCCAGCGACGGAGCCGAGTTCGCCCGCCATCTGGAGCAAGGGAGCGGCCGGACGATCGAGATTCTGAGCGGCGCCGACGAAGCGATGGCGGGCGCACGGGGGGTCCTCGGCGCCATTCCCGATGCGGCCGGCGTCGTGGCCGATCTCGGCGGCGGCAGCCTCGAACTCGTGCGCGTCGGGGGCGGCCGCGCCGCCGACAACGACAGTTTTCCGCTGGGCGTGCTTCGCCTCGCCGGCAATGGGAGCCGCAAGGAAACCGCCCGGCATGTCGCCGCGAGCCTGGACGGCGCCGGCTGGCTGCAGCCAGCCGACCCGCCGGGCAGCCTCTATTGCATCGGCGGGTCGTGGCGGGCCTGGGCGCGGCTGCACCTGACCCACAGCCGCCATCCCCTCGACATCATCCACCAATATGCAGTGCCGGCGCAGGAGGCGCGCGCATTCTGCGGCATGTTGACCCGAATGAGCAGCAGCAGCCTGGCGGAGCTTACCCCGGTCTCCCCGCGCCGCCGGCCGCACCTGCCGGCGGCGGCCGAAATCATGCTGCAACTGATCGAGCGGACCGGGGCCGAGCGGGTCGTGTTTTCAAGCGCCGGCCTGCGCGAAGGGCTGATGCTGCACCGCCGGCGCAAGAAGCAGCGCAAGCGTGACCCGCTGCTCGCCGTCTGCACCCGCATCGGGCGCAGCGGCGCCCGCCAACGCATGACTCCGGACACGCTGATGACCTGGGTCTCGGCGCTCGGGCTCGACCTCCCGCCCGCCGAGGAGCGCATTGCGGAAGCCGCCTGCCGCCTTGTCGATATCGCCGGCATGGAGCATCCGTCCTATCGCGCGGAGCATGCCTTCATGCGCGCCTTCCGCCTGCCTGCCGTCGCCATCGAGCACCCGGAACGCGCCTTTCTCGGCCTCGTCATGGCCGCGCGTTACGACGGGCGCATCGACCGGGACTGGACCGGGCCTGCGCGCTCGCTGATTGCGGAAGACGCCCGCGACAGGGCGCTCTCGGTCGGCCTTGCGCTCCGGCTGGCCATGACGCTCGCCCCCGGCATCGAGGGAGCCCAACTGCGGCGCAAGTCCGGGACGCTCGCGCTCTCCGTCCACCGGGACTTCATGAGCCCGGAAGTCGAACGCCGGCTGACCGCGCTCGCGGCGACCCTCGACCTCTCGCCGGAGCTACGAAAGCTCTGATACCTCGACCCGGCCCCGCTTCAATGTCAGCGCCAGTTCGCCCCGAAGCAGGCGCTGGGCGTCGGCCCCGAACAGTTCCTTGCGCCACCCCCTGAGCAGGGGTCCGTCTTCCGCGCCGGCCGCCAGGTCTTCCAGGTCCTCGCTGCTGGCGACGAGCTTCTGCGCCACGCCTTCATGCTCAACGCGCGCCTTGAGCAGCACGCGCAACAGTTCCATCGCGGGGCCCACGCCCCGGGGCCGTTCCCTCTGCGGCACCGGGCGCGGGCGATCTTCCGGCGGCACGGCCTTGCCTTCCGCCACGGCCGCCAGCAGGCCCGGACCGAGCCGGCCGGTCGCCATGCCGCGCGTCACACCCCTGCAATGGACCAGCGCATCCGCGTCCGCGGGCGCCTGGGCCGCCACGTCGAGCAAGGCGTCGTCGCGCAGCACACGGTTGCGCGGCAGGTCGAGCCGCTGGGCCTCTCGCTCCCGCCAGGCCGCGACCGAGCGGATGACCGCGAGATAGGCCGGGTCGCCGCTGCGGGTCTTGAGGCGCTTCCAGGCATGCTCGGGATTGAGCCGGTAGGTCTCCGGGTCCAGCAGCACGGCCTCTTCCTCCTCCACCCAGTCGGCGCGGCCATTGCGGCGGAGTTCCGCCATGAGGCCCTCATAGACGGCGCGCAGCCAGACGACATCGGCGAGCGCATAGTCGATCTGCCGCTCGGGAAGGGGGCGGCGCGACCAGTCGGCGAAGCGGGCGCGCTTGTCGAGCCGCCGCCCGGCGAAGTGCTTTACCAGCGTGTCATAGGCAGCCTGGTCGCCAAAGCCGCAGACCATGGCGCCCACCTGCGTGTCGAGCAGCGGCTCGGGGATGACCCCGCCCATATGGAAGAAGATCTCGATGTCCTGGCGCGCCGCGTGCATGACCTTCGGCACCGGCGCGGCCAGCAACCGCCAGACGGGCGCGAGATCGAGGCCGGGGGCCAGCGTATCCACCGCCCGCGCCGCCTCCCCGTCGGCGAGCTGCAGCAGGCAGAGTTTCGGCCAGTAGGTCGCGTCCCGCATGAACTCGGTATCGACCGTCACATAGTCCGCGTCCTGCAGCCGGGCGCAGAATGCGTCGAGGTCGGCCTGCGCTTCGATGAGGCGCGGGTCGGGGGTCGGCAATGTCGAGGAGGGCATGGGGCGGGCTCATAAGGCGCGCCACGCGGCTTGACAAGCCAGCCCTCTCATCCCATTCCCGCGCGACCTTCGCGAGACGAGCCCGAATCCCATGCACCCCTACCGCACACACGATTGCGGCGCGCTCAGCCGCACCGATGTCGGCCGCACCGTCCGCCTTTCCGGCTGGGTCCACCGCAAGCGCGACCACGGCAGCCTCCTGTTCGTGGACCTGCGCGACCGCTACGGGCTGACGCAATGCGTGATCGATTCGAGCCGTGCGGAGACCTTCGCGGTGCTGGACGCGGCGCGCAACGAAACGGTGCTCACCATCACCGGCGAGTGCGTGGAGCGCGACGCCGAGACCGTCAACCCGGCGCTGCCGACCGGCGAGGTCGAGGTCTCCATCCGCGAAATCGCCGTGCTGGGCGCGGCCGAGCCGCTGCCGCTCCAGGTGAACAGCGAGGAGGATTACGGCGAGGACGTGCGGCTGCGCTACCGCTTCCTCGATCTGCGCCGCGACAAGATGCAGCGCAATATAGCGCTCCGCTCGGACATCATCGCCTCGATCCGCAGGTGGATGATCGAGCAGGGCTTCCGCGAGTTCCAGACGCCGATCCTGACGGCGGAAAGCCCGGAGGGCGCGAGGGACTTCCTGGTGCCGTCGCGCCTGCATCCGGGCAGGTTTTACGCCCTGCCGCAGGCCCCGCAGCAGTTCAAGCAATTGCTGATGATCGCGGGCTTCGACCGCTATTTCCAGATCGCGCCCTGTTTCCGCGACGAGGACGCGCGCGCCGACCGCTCGCCGGGCGAGTTCTACCAGCTCGACTTCGAGATGGCGTTCGTGACGCAGGAGGACGTGTTCGCCGCCATCGAGCCGGTGCTGGCCGGCGTGTTCGGGGAGTTCGCGGACGGCCGCGAAGTCACGCCCCCGCCCTTCCCGCGCATCGGCTTCGACGAAGCCATGCTGAAATACGGCTCCGACAAGCCGGACCTGCGCAATCCCATAGAGATCGCCGAAGCGACGGAGATATTCCGGGGCTCCGGCTTCTCCATCTTCGAGCGCGGCATCGAGCAGGGCGGCGTGGTGCGCGCCATTCCGGCGCCCGGCGGGGCGGCGCAGCCGCGCAGCTATTTCGACCGCATGCAGGACTGGGCGCGTGAGCGGGGCGCGGGCGGCCTCGCCTATGTCACGCTCGACGAGAACGGCGCGCGCGGCCCGATCTCGCGCTTCCTCGACGAGCCGCGCGTCGAGGCGCTGCGGGCGGCCACCGGGGCAGGCCCCGGCGACGCCGTATTCTTCGCCGCGGACAAGCCCGACAAGGCGGCCGAGCTTGCCGGCGCGGCGCGCACGAAGCTCGGCGAGGACCTCGACCTGCTGGAGAAGGGTGCGTTCCGCTTCTGCTGGATCGTCGATTTCCCGATGTATGAGCGGGACGCGGCCACCGGCCGGGTCGGCTTCAGCCACAACCCCTTCTCCATGCCGCAGGGCGGGCTGGAAGCGCTGGAAAGCATGGACCCGCTGGAGATCAAGGCCTTCCAGTACGACATCGTCTGCAACGGTGTCGAACTTTCCTCCGGGGCCATCCGCAACCACGACCCGGCGATCATGTACAAGGCGTTCGAGATCGCGGGCTACGGGCCGGAAGTGGTCGAGTCGCGCTTCGGCGGCATGCTGTCGGCGCTCAAATTCGGCGCGCCGCCGCATGGCGGCTCCGCCCCCGGCATCGACCGCATCGTGATGCTGCTCGCCGACGAGCCCAATATCCGCGAGGTAATCGCCTTCCCGATGAACCAGCAGGGCCAGGACCTGATGATGGGCGCCCCCGCGCCCGTCGAGGCCGCCCGGCTGAAGGAACTGTCGGTGCGCCTGGACCTGCCGAAGAAGCGTTAGCAGGCTCCGAACGCAATATCCGGTCATGCCGGACCGGAAGGACTGCCGTGCAGCCGCTATCGTCCGAGGACGATGTCGAGGCCGGCAAGCAGCAGATCGATCTTCGCTGGCGAGATCCGGCCTGTGCGTTCTTCGAGCAGCGTCCGGTCGAGAGCGACGACCTGCGATACGTTGGCGACGGAGTCTCTCGGCAAACCCGTCATTCCCGCAGTCAACAGCACGTTTCCCGGCGCGTCGGCCCACCGCAGATTGCTTGTGAGCGGCACGCAGACCGCCGTGGCCAGCCGGCTTCGATTCAAGGCATCCCCCTGGACGATCACAACCGGTCGCCGGAATCCCCGTCCCGAGCCTTCAGGCTCGGGCAATTCGGCCCAGCAAACGTCGCCTTGAGAGATTACCATTCGACGCGGTCGAGCACCTGCCGGCCTGCGGCGGCGAGGAAGGCGTCATCCGTCTCGCCAACCTCGTCGCATACGCGGTTCATCGTGTCGGTGATCTCCTCACGCGCATGGCGCGCAAGATACTCGTCGAGCGCCGCCGCGTACACGTCGCTTCGCGATCTCCGCTCTTGCGAAGCCAGCCGTTCCGCGCGTTCGAAAATGTCGTCGGGAATCGATACTGCCGTTTTCATACCGATAGTATAACCGTTTCATTCGGTCGGCAGTCAAATGGCAGGCTTCCTCGATCCGGCGGCAGGCAGCCCGCCGCATCTGCGGCAGCATAGCCCGCGCGGTGCAATCGGCGGGCGGCTGCACTATCCTCTCCCCGAGGGGCATCGCGGAAGAGAGGGAGCGCGCTTCATGGAACTCGGATATGTCGGCCTCGGCAATATGGGCGGGGCGCTCGCGCGGCGGCTGCTGGTCAGCCGCAGGCTCAGGGCGTTCGACCTGCGCCTGGAGGCCGTGCAGGACATGGCGGAAGCGGGCGCGCAGCCGGCGCAGAGCCTCGAGGCGCTGGGCCAGGCCTGCGAGGCGGTGCTGCTTTGCCTGCCGACCTCGAACGAGGTGCGCGAAGCGATCTTCGGCGAGGGCGGGCTGGCCGCGGGCATGGCGCCGGGCGGCATCATCGTGGACCAGACGACCGGCGACCCGAACGCAACCCGCGCCATGGCGGCGGAACTGGCGGAGCGCGGGCTGGAACTGATCGACGCGCCGGTCTCCGGCGGCCCGCATGGCGCGCTCGCCGGCACCATCGCGATCATGGCCGGCGGCACGGAGGCGCAGTTCGCGCGGATGCGCGCCACCTTCGAGGCGATCAGCCCCAATGTCTTCCATTGCGGCGATGTCGGCGCCGGCCACGCGATGAAGCTGGTCAACAATGTCATCGCCGCGAGCGTGCGCGCCGCCACCTTCGAGGCGGTGGCGATGGGCGTGAAGAACGGCCTCAGCCTCGCTGCCTGCACCGAGGTGCTGGCGAAGGGCTCCGCGCGCAGCTACACGACGGAGTTCACCCTGCCGCGCCTCGTGGACGGCTCGGGCAAGTCCAATTTCGCGCTGGAGCTCATGCTGAAGGACGTGCGCCTCGCCACACAACTCGGCGTGGACAGCGGCGCGCCGATGTTCATGGCCAATGTGGCGCGCAACCTGTTCCAGCAGGCCGTGAACGAGCATGGCGGCGCGGAAGACGTGAACGCGCTGATCCATACCGTGGAGCGCAACGCCGATGTGAAGGTCGTCGGCAACTGACCCCGGACGGGACAAGGAGAGGAAAACGAGAATGGCCCTGTATGAACTGCGCACCTACACGCTTTACGTCGGCAAGATGGGCGAAGCCGTCGAGGTGTATTCCGAATATGGCTGGCCGGCGCTTGAGCCGCACAGCGACAAGCTGGTGGGCTATTTCCAGTCCGATGCGGGCGCGCTCAACCAGCTCGTCCATCTCTGGAAGTTCGACGACGACGCCGACCGCCGCCGGCACTGGTCAACGCTCTATGCGGACGAGGCGTTCAGGACCTTCGCCGGCAAGATCCGCCCGCTCATCATGACGCAGCAGAACCAGCTCCTCCTCGCCGCCCCCTGGGGCCCGCATCCGTAGGGGTTGGCGGGTCTACCAACGCCGTCCCCCGGACTGCGGTCCGGGGGGACCTTGCGGTGCAGGAGGTAACGCCACCGAAAAAGGCCCCGGATCGACGCTGACACATCGTCGGGATGATGGGAGAGGTTCACCGGTTCCGATCTGCAGCTTCTATGGTTAAGACAAGCTCCTCAGCGATGCGTACAACAGGCAGGTTACGCAATCGCTCTCGATGGTGCCGTGCCCAATCCAAAGAGCTCATTCCTTTGTTATCCTTTGCGTTGGCATCTGCTCCAGCGTCAATCAACTCCTTGGCGATCTGAGCCGCCTGATCCGGTACATTATATTTCGAGATCACCCACATCAATGGCGTGTGACCTTGCTCGTCTCGGGCGTTGACATCCGCCCCAGCACCGATCAGCGTTCTCGTCGCCACAGCAGACTTTGACCACATGAGCGGTGTATAACCTGTTTTCGGGGCAGCACGGTTAACATCGGCACTGGATTCGATAAGTGCGTATGCGGTGCGAGCGCCCCACCTTCCAGGTTCAGTTCTGATCTGAGATTCACCTCTGCGATGTAAGCAGGAGGTGAGAGTCTGAATGCAGACCTCAATTTCGACTCTGAGGAGCGTCGAGGTGCTGCCGGTGCTTGGC
>JAJEIH010000137.1 GCA_022827685.1 Alphaproteobacteria bacterium | reverse complement strand
CGCCCCGGAACCTCAACACAAAAATAAAATGGCACTACACCGACAAGCCCAAAACCACAATCAAGCTATATCAACACCTTGCCGAACCAGAACACTTCAATATCAACCGAAGCCACCGCCAAACTGTTAAACTTGGGCTAGGCATGCCGCTGGTCGAGGTGCTGCGCGCGGCGACGGCTGCACCTGCGGCGGCATTGGGGCGGCCCGGCCTCGGCAGCCTGGAGCCGGGCGTGGCCGCCGACGCCTCGGTGCTCGAACTGCGCACCGGCCGGTTCGACTACGAGGATTCGGACGGCGTCGTGCTCGGCGGCGAACAACGCCTGTTCCCCGCCGGAATGGTGATCGGCGGGCGCTGGTGGGAGGAGTGAATCAGGATTGACTATGGTTACTGACCATAGTATGTTCTCAATGACAGGGTTCCGGAGAGAGAGCGGACCGATGCCCGGGCGGAGCGAACGATACACGGTGAAAGACCTGGCGGCGGCGCTCGACGCAACGCCCGCCGCGGTCCGGCGGCATTTGCGGTCGCTCGGGGTTCGCAGCGGCGACGGCTGGCGCCATGAGTGGGACGCCGGCCGCTACCGCCGGCTGCTGGAGGTCGTCGGGCAGCGCATCGCCGGGGGCGTTCCGGCAAGCAGTATCGCCTACGCAACCGGGCTCGCCGGAGACGGGGCGCATGGGGGATTGCAGGAAGCGCCGGCGGTATTCGCAGGGCTGGAAACGCCGGAGTCGCCGGCATTCCCGGAGGGGATGGAGGAAATGCAGATATCCGCCTTCAAGGCCAAATGCCTTGCGGTCCTCGAACGGGTGGGGAAAACCGGCAAACCCGTTCTGGTGACGCGGTTCGGCCAGCCGGTGGCGCAGATCGTCCCGCCGCCTTCCGGCGACTGGCTGGGCGCCATGGCCGGCACGGGGCGGATCCTGGGCGACCTCACCGCGCCCGCGCTCGACCCGGAGGAATGGGAAGCACTCGGCTAGGCGGTGCTGCTCGACACGCATATCTGGCTCTGGGCGCTGCTCGACCCGGCCCGGCTTTCCCGCGCCGTGCGCGCCCTGCTCGCCTCGCCGGCGGAGACGCTGCGGCTCTCCCCGATCAGCGTGTGGGAGGCCATGATGCTGGCGGAGCGGGGCCGGATCGCGCTGGAGCCGGATCCGCGGCGCTGGCTGGACAGGGCGCTTGCCGCCGCGCCCGTCACCGAGGTTCCGCTCACCTTCGAGGTGGCCATGGCCAGCCGCAGCATCGCCCTCGATCACAAGGACCCGGCCGACCGCTTCATCGCTGCGAGCGCGCTGGTCTTCGGCCTGACCCTGGTCACGGCCGACGCCCGGCTGCTCGACTGCCCCGACATCGAGGTGCTGCCCAACCGCTGACGGCGGCGGGGCCGTTCCCCTATCCCTTCCCTGCCCCCGCGCCGAGATAGCGGGCGAGCGCGACGGCGAGCGCGGCGCCGACGAACTGGGCGAGGATGAAGGCGGGCGCATCCTCCGGGCGGATGCCGGAGAAGGTGTCGGTGAAGGCGCGCGCGACCGTCACCGCCGGGTTGGCGAAGGAGGTGGAGGCGGTGAACCAGTAGCCGGCGGTGATGTAGAGCCCGACCGCCCAGGCCACCGCCTCCGCCCGCGCCCTCAGGCAGAGCAGGATGGTGAACACCAGCCCGAAGGCCGCTACCCCCTCCGAGAAGGCCTGCGCGAAGCCCGACCGCTCCTTGCCGGAGGCGAAGAACAGTTCCGGCTGCTCGAACATGATGTGCGCGACCGCGACGCCCAGCAGGCCGCCGGCCACCTGCACGAGAATGTAGAGCGCGGCGTCGCCCGGCCCGATCTCGCGCCTCATCAGGAACGCCACCGTGACGGCCGGGTTGAAATGCGCTCCGGAAACGGGCCCGAGGATCAGGATCAGGACCACCAGGATCGCGCCCGTCGCGATGGTGTTGCCGAGCAATGCGATGGCCGTGTTCCCGCCGGCGAGCGTCTCGCCCATGATGCCGGAGCCGACCACCACGGCGAGCAGCATGGCGGTGCCGGCGAACTCCGCCGTCAGTCGTCGGGAAAGGGTCATATCGCGGCCTCCAGCGCCGCCACGCCGGGCAGCACCCGGCCCTCCAGCCATTCGAGAAACGCGCCGCCCGCAGTCGAGACATAGCCGAACCGCTCGACCACGCCGGCCCCGGCGAGCGCCGCCACCGTGTCGCCGCCGCCGGCCACGGTCAGCAGCCCGTCCATGCCGGCCGCGGCCTGCGCCACCTCACAGGTGCCCCGGTCGAAGGGCGGCACCTCGAACGCGCCGAGCGGGCCGTTCCAGACCAGCGTGCGCATCAGCCCCAGCCGGCCGATCAGGCCGGCGGTGCTCTCCGGGCCGATATCGAGGATCATGGCGTCCGGCGGCACTTCGTCCACCGCCACGACCTCCGTCGGCGCGCCGGCTTCGAGCGCGGGCGCCACGACCGCATCCTCCGGCAGCACCACCGTGCAGCCGCATTTCTCCGCGTCGTCGAGGACATGGCGCGCCATCTCCGCCATCTCGCGCTCGCAGAGGCTGCGGCCGACCTCATATCCCTGCGCGTGGAGGAAGGTGTTCGCCATGCCGCCGCCGATGGCGAGCATATCGACGCGGGCGACGAGGTTGCCGAGCAGGGTAAGCTTGGTCGAGACCTTGGCGCCGCCGACGATGGCCCCGGACGGACGCGCGGGCGCGTCGAGGGTCGCCTCCAGCGCCTCGAGCTCCCGCTGCATCAGCCGCCCGGCCGCAGCCGGCAACAGCCGCGCCAACGCCTCGGTGGAGGCATGCGCCCGGTGCGCGGCGGAGAAGGCGTCGTTGACATAGATATCGCCGAGCGCGGCCAGCCGGGCGGCAAAGGCCGGGTCGTTGGCCTCCTCGCCGGGGTCGAAGCGCAGGTTCTCCAGCAGCGCCACCCCGCCCGCCGGCAGGCCGGCAATCACCGCGGCCGGGTCGTCGGCCGCGAAGGCGACAGGCGCCTCCAGCGCATCGGCCAGCGCCTCCGCCACCGGGCGCAGCGAAAGCTCCGGCGCGGGCCCGCCCTTGGGCCGGCCGAGATGGGAGAGGACGACCACGCGCGCGCCCTGGGCCGTGAGCTCGCGGATTGTCGGCAGGGTCCGTTCGATGCGCGTCCGGTCGCCGACCCTGCCGCCCTGCATGGGGACATTGAGGTCGGCGCGCAGCAGCACGGTCAGCCCGGCCGCGTCGAGCCCGTCCAGCGTCGGGACCGGCATCAGTTGTTGCCGACCGCGCCGCCCAGCGCGTCCCCGATCTCGTCATGGACGGTGAGGTCCGCGAAGCGGTCGAGGTCGGTCGGCTCGCGGTTGACGATGGCGAGGAAGGCGCCGTTGCGCTTCGCCGCGATCGGGAAGCCCGCCGCCGGATAGACCACCAGCGAGGAGCCGCAGACGATGAACAGGTCGGCGGCCATCGTCTCGAGCTCGGCCCGGCGCATGGCGTCCTCCGGCATGGCCTGGCCGAAGGAGATCGTCGCCGTCTTCACCATGCCGCCGCAGGAGGCGCAGACCGGCAGGGTCTCGTCTTTGCGGAAGGCCGCCAGGATGTCGTCCAGCTCGTGCCGGAGGCGGCAATCGAGGCAGGCGGCGTAGGTCGAGTTACCGTGCAGCTCGATCACCTTGTCGTCCGGCACGCCGGAGGCCTGGTGCAGCCCGTCGATATTCTGCGTGATGACGGCCGAGACGATGCCGCGCTCGACCAGCGCCGCCACCGCCCGGTGGCCCCGGTTCGGCTTCGCGGTCGCCATCGTCTTGTCGGTCTCGATCTTGCGCCGCCAGGTCTCGCGCCGCATCTCCTCGGAGGAGATGAAATCGTCGAACATGATCGGCTTGTAGCGGTCCCAGACGCCGCCGGGGCTGCGGAAATCCGGAATGCCGGACTCGGTGCTGATGCCGGCCCCGGTGAACACCACAGCCCGCCGCGCCTTGCCGATCGCTTCCCTCAGCCGTTCGATGCCGTCCGCCATCGCTGCCTCCGCCCTGTGCCCGCCATCAAGTCTTAGGTCACGCCAGGGCATAGCGCGAGTCCGGCCCCGGCGGGTCGTCGCCGCAGGCCGCGCGGCCGTCCTCGACCATATGCAGCAGATGCGAGAGCACGGAACGCCCGGCGGCGCGGTGCAGGCCCGGATCGACATCGGTGTAGATGCGCCGGACCATGTCGGGGATCGCCGCCACGCCGTCTTCGAGGCAGGCCAGGATTTCCCGCTCGCGTTCCTCGCGGTGGGCGATGAAGGCATCGACGAACGGTCCCGGATCGGTGATCGGCGGGCCATGCCCCGGCCACCAGGGCGTTTCCGTGCGTGCCCGCACCTTGCGCAGGCTCGCCATGTAATGCGCCATGTCGCCGTCCGGCGGGGAGACGATGGAGGTGGACCAGCCCATCACATGGTCGCCGCTGAACAGCGAGTTCTCCTCTGCGAGCGCGAAGCAGAGATGGTTGGAGATGTGGCCCGGCGTGAATACCGCTTCCAGCGTCCAGCCCCGGCCCTCGATGCGCCCGCCGTCGGGCACGCGGATATCGGGGTCGAAACCCGTGTCCCCGCCCTCGGGCGAGTCGAACGGCCAATTGCGCCGGGCGCCGATGCCGTGCGGGCCGTAGCCGCAAAGCGGCGCGCCGGTCGCCGCCTTGAGCGCGGCGCAGCCGGGCGAGTGGTCGCGGTGCGTGTGGGTCGCGACGATGTGGGTGACGGTCTCGCTCCCGAGCGCATCCAGGATCGCAGCCGTGTGCGCGGCGTCCTCCGGGCCGGGGTCGATCACGGCCACCTCGCCCTGCCCGACGATATAGGTATTGGTGCCCTTGAAGGTGAAAAGGCTCGGATTGGCGCTGGTAATGCGGCGCACCAGCGGCGTCAGCTCATAGACCCGTTCCGGCTCGATATCGAAGTCCCGGTAGAACGGAATCGGCGCGGCCATGCCTGCCTCGCTGGGGTTACGGGCGCGCACCGGATTGATGGTCCGCGACCCTGCTGCTATCAATTGTGCATGCGCCGGTCAACGCGGATCGCCCCGTCGATACTCTCCGCCGACTTCGCGGAGCTCGGGGCCGCCGTGGACTGCCTGGCAGCGGCCGGGGCCGACTATATTCATATCGATGTCATGGACGGGCACTTCGTCCCGAATCTCACCATCGGCCCGGCCGTGGTGAAGGCGCTCCGCAAGCGCACCGACCGGACCTTCGACACGCATCTGATGATTGCGCCGCTCGACCCCCTGCTGCCCGAATTCCTCGACGCCGGGGCGGACATCGTGACCGTCCATGCCGAGGCCGGGCCGCATCTCCACCGGAGCGTGCAGCGGATCAGGGAAGCGGGCCGGCGGGCCGGCGTGGCGCTCAATCCCGGCACGCCGGCCAGCGCCGTGGATGCCGTGCTCGGCGATATCGACCTCGTGCTGGCGATGACGGTCGATCCCGGCTTCGGCGGCCAGAGCTTCCTGCGCGCCCAATGCGCCAAGATCGCGGCGCTCCGCGCGCGCATCGACGAATCGGGCCGCGAGATCGACCTGGAGGTGGACGGCGGCATCACCGACGACACCGCGGCCGAGGTGCGGGCCGCCGGCGCCGATGTGCTGGTTGCGGGCAGCTTCGTCTTCGCCGACGGCCTCAAGGGCTGCGCCGGGCGCATCCGCCGGCTGCGCGAGGCCGCGCCTTGATCGGCCTGCCCGGCCTTGCGGGGCGGCGCCTCTTTCCTGCGGGGCTTTCGAGACGGGCCGGCGGCGCGCGCAGCCTTGCAAATGCGCCGCGCGACCTCTGGCCCGGCGTCTCGGACCGGGGAGAAGCGCTGCTGAATGACGGCGGACGGCTGGCGGCGGCGCTGGAGGCCCGGCCGGAGGACAATACCGCGCTGCTGCTGCACCGCTTCGACTGGCTGCGCCATCTGCGCGCCATCGGCGGCGACCAGGGCCGGACGGAGGCAAGGCGGCTGGTGCTGCTCTGGCTCGAAGCGCACGGGTCCGGCCGCGGCGAGGTCTGGCGCGCGGACATCGCCGGCGCCCGGCTCTATTCCTGGCTCGGCAGTTTCGAGTTCTTCGCCGCAAGCGCGGGCGACTTCTTCCGCGCCCGCATCGTCGAGAGCATGGCCGTGCATGCGCGGTTGCTTGCGCGCGGCGTCGAGTCGGCCCCGGAAGGCGCGCCGCGCCTCGCCGCGCTCGCGGGCGCGCTCGCCGCCGCCATCGCCTTCGGGCAGCAGCCGGGGGCGGCTTTGCGCCGGATCGAACGCGCGCTGGACGAGCAGTTCTTCGCCGACGGCTTCCACCGCTCGCGCAACCCGGTGGCGCAGCTGTCCGCGCTCCGCCGGCTGATCGAGGTCCAGGGCCTGCTGCGCGCGGCCGGCATCGCGCCGCCGGAGCGCCTGGCCGAGACCATCCGCGATGCCGGCCCGCCGCTCGCCTTCTTCCGCCACGGCGACAAGCGGCTCGCCTGCTTCCATAGCGGGCACGAGTCCGAGAGCGAGCTGGTCGATCTCGCGCTCGCGCGGGTGGACCGCCACGCCCGGCCGCCGACGCGGAGCATCGAGGCGGGCTTCGACCGGCTCCAGGCGGGGCGCACGCTGGTTCTGGTCGATAGCGGCCTGCCGACTGCCAAGGGGTTCGACCGGGGCGGCCATTCGAGCCCGCTGGCGATGGAATTCAGCGACGGGACCCGGCGCATCGTGGTCAATTGCGGCGCGCCGGCGGACGGCTCCGAACCCTGGAACGAGCTGGCGCGCGCCACCGCCGCGCATTCCACACTGACGGTGAACGACGTGCATGCGCTGGAAATCGACGAGGGCGGCGGCGTGCGCGCGGGCGGCCTCCATGTCGAGGCGCGCCGCACCGAGGCCGAGGGCGGCCTCTGGCTCGACCTCAGCCATGACGGCTATGCCGCGCCCTTCGGCCTCATCCACCGCCGGCGGCTCTATCTGACGCGCGAGGGCGGCGACCTGCGCGGCGAGGACCTGCTGGAAGGCAATGCCGGCTGGCCCTTCAGCCTGCGCTTCCACCTCCACCCCGATGTGGAGCCGAAGCTGGAGGCGGGCGCGGTGCGGCTGACGCTGCCGAACGGCCAGCTATGGGACTTCCGCGCCTCTGGAGGCCGCCTCAGCCTTGCCAGCAGCATCTATCTCGGCGAAAGCCGCCCCAGAAACACCGACGCCATCCTCCTGGAAGGCCGCACCGACGCGGAGGGAGCGGCGGTGAAATGGGCGTTCCGGGCTGCGGGGCGGGGGGATTAGCGAGCGTCACACCAAATGACATTGTATCGTTTAGCCTCTGCGAACTCCCTCCCCGCATGGTCTGTTCCTTTCACTCATAAATTCTCTCAATTAAATTTTACCCTCCAACATATTTGTTTCCCAAATAAACTGGGAATATTGAACCTCAAGATCGAATTTATTTCGCAAAAAATCCAAATAAATTCGATCCTCATTGGTTGACGGGGCATCGCCAACGATGACAAGACAAGTCGAGCTCTCTTTTTCAGGATAGTAGGCATAATCTAATAGTTGCCCGATTGCATTTCGGATACAGCGGCGTGCAGTTTGATCAGTCTTTATCTCAAAAAATATCGTTTTGTCGTTGAGTCGCAAGGTCAAGTCCACAAAATTCGCTTCATAATCGACATTTTTAGTGCCGTATTTCGAGCACAGCGTTTCATAAAGTCGATTCTGAAGCCGAATGTGCTTGGGGTCTACCTGTACGCCTTTCTGTGCCGAACGAATCTGCAAATCCTCTGATCTTCTAGGATCAATAAGGGATCGATTTTTGACGCGATTTTCCGTTTTTAAATCATCATTCTCTTGCCAATCATATGGCTGATAATATAGAGGTGGTTGGATAATCTTATGTTTTCCAATAACCTTTATCATGGGATCTAGTATCTCAGCATCACGGGGGCGGAAGCGAATATTAAATAATTCCTTTGCCTTTGGATCCTTTAGCATACCGACATTACCGCCAATTCGTTTTATAGACGACCTCATTTCGTTAAGCCACCCTTGTTCCCTAGCGACACCCAGAACTTTTTCAAGTTCATCTTCTGTTGGAACATATACATTTCGCAAGTAGCCAACAATAAGAGTTTCCTTCTTCGGCGATAGAGTATAAAGCGTAATCGAGCAAGATTCTCCAGCGTACTTCTTGTAATATTTTCCTATTGGTTGCAGAAATCCATAACGAAAACCACCAATCACCCATTCAAAGTTGAACAGCCATTCTTCATGACCAAATAGATTTTGGGCGACATAGGAATTTCCAGTTTCGATGAGCGCTGCGTCCTTTGAAGGCCTTTGCCAACCGTTAGTATTCCAGCAGATTCGGCAATATTTATTTTGCATAAGGTTGAAATCCCCGTAACTTGCACTTCGTCAACGCGATGATGGCACGTGTTTAACCTGTTATCAACAGGCTATATGCGGCTTGGTCTGAATTATTGGTTGGGTGTGCCGATTGGAAGAGTGAGCAATCTGGCTTGAGGCAACGCCATCCGATGAAGGGCGGCGCACAGCTGTCATCCGTGTTGTCGACAAGTTCCTCGTGCTAGCTATGCGAATAGCGACACACCCTCTGCGCTGGCGGCCTGAGTCAGCCGGCGGTCCAGAGTCACCAGTGCACAGCCCTCTCGGATCGCGAGAGCCAGGTAACTGGCATCATAGGCCGTGAGCCGATGGCCGCGGGCCAGCGCCATCACATGGGCGTCATCCGGCTCGCCCGGACAATGGATGGGGAGTTGGCGGAGGCGGGCGATGGACTCATTGGCGTGGCGCTCGTCGATCCGTCCCCGCCGTTCGGCCGATAGCAGCAGGTTCCGAAGCTCATGCCAGAACAGGTTCGGGACCTTTGCCTCCTCATCCATCAACCGGCCGAGTGCCAGATCGGCGAGTGGAGCCTCTTCGTCCGGCAACAGCCAGACGGCTGCGACCGAAGCATCCGGCACGAACGCCATCAGTGCGTGTGCCCCTCATGGCGCCAGGACAGGATTTCGGATGTCGTTACGGCTTTCTGCTTCGCCCGTTCCCGCCGAATAGTCGCCAACAGCGCTGCACGCTCCTCGCTCCGGCCGACCCGGGTCACACGGGCGATGGGCGTAGGGCCGCGGCAGATGACGAGGTCCTCGCCGGCTTCGACTTCCACCAGCAACGCCGACAAATGAGTTTTGGCCTCGCCGATCTTCACATGGCGTGTCATCTCGTAAGCGCTCCCTGAATGGCTTATCCGTCAGAAACCAGTACCGACCCGCAAATTGGGCCGCAAGACAAACTTGGTCAAGTGCTTGGTCTGTTGACCGATAGTCCGCCTCGACCATTCAACCCGCCGCGCGCCGCCGCAGGCGTTCCGCCGCCTCGCGCAGCCGTGTCTGCGCGTCCTCGCTGTGCCAGAGTTCGGTCTGGCGGGCGACGCGGGCGGGCATTTGTTCGCGGAGGTCGGCGCAGAAGCGGCCGAGGCGCATGCGCTTCGATTCGGCGAAGGCGGCGGGGGCGAGATTGCACAGGGAAAGCAGCTTCTCCCATGCCATGTTCTCGATCTTGTCCTTCGGCCCGGTTTCGTGGACGAGGCCGAGGCTGCGGCCTTCCTCGGCGTGGATGAGCCGGCCCGTATAGATCAGGTCCGAGGCGGCGAAGTCTCCCGCCACGAAGCGCAGCAACCGGTCGCCGTAATAGGGATTGGGCACGCCCAGCAGGATTTCCGGCTTGCCGATGAGCACGCGGCCCGCCGCCGCGTAGCGGTAGTCGCAGGCGAGGAACATGGCGAGCCCCGCGCCTATCGCATGGCCCCTTATGGCGCCCACCACCGGCACCGGCGCCTCCAGCAGCGCCAGGATGAGCCGGCCCAGCTCCTGGAACATCTCCCGGATCGACTCGCGCGGCTCTCCGAGCGCCCAGTCGAGATCGACGCCGTTCGAGAAGAACCTCCCGCCGCCTGCTAGCAACACGCCGCGGGCGCCGCGCCCGGCTTCCTCCGCCGCGTCCGCAAGCTCGCGGATGAGCGATGTCGTGAGCGCATTGGCCTCGCCCCGGGCAAGGCGGATGCAGACACAGCCGTCACGGCGCTCCACGGAAATGCCGGTCAAGGCGCTACCCGCCCCTCAGCCTGCCATCCGCCGCTTCAGCCGCACTTTCAGCCCTGCGGGCAGCATGGTGAAAGCCAGATGCTCCTGCACCTGCTCGCGGGGCGTGGCCGGCTCCAGGTCGAAATTGCGGCAGAGCATGGCGAGAACCGTACGGATTTCGAGCAGCGCCAGCGCCCGGCCGGGGCAGAGGCGCGGGCCGCCGCCGAAAGGCAGGAAGACGCGGCGGTCATGGGGGTTGGGGCGCGTTTCGGGCGGGGCGATCCAGCGCTCCGGATCGAAGCGTTCGCCGTCCGCGAAATGCTCGTCGCGCGTCGCCGCATGGCGGAGCAGCATCATGATCGGCGTGCCCCTCGGGATCAGGCAGCCGAGCATCTCCGTGTCCTCCAGCGGCTCTGCCACATGCATCGGCGCCACGGGCTTGAGGCGCATCACCTCGTTGCAGAAGGCGTCGAGGAAGGGCAGCCGGTTCGCCTGTTCCAGACCCTCGACGGCCGCGGCCGGCGCAATGACCGAATCGACCTCGTCCCGGGCGCGCCCGAACAGCTCCGGATGGAGCGTGAAATAGTGCATCGCCCAGGCGATGCTGTTCGCGGTCGTGTCCTCGCCGGCCAGCAGCAGGGTGCCTGCATTGGCGAAGATGTCCGCATCCGAGATGCCGGACCCCTCATCCGCCGCCGCCGCCATGATCGCCTCCAGGAAGTCGGCGGGCTCGCGGTCCGGGTCCGCCGCCATGCGCTCCCTGGCGGCGCGCACCATCCCGCCCACCTCGCGCCTTATGGCTTCGAGCGCGCGGTCGAGCGCCCTGTCGGAAGGCAGGCGGAACCAGCGCCAATAGGTAAAGGGCGCATTGGTGCGCCGGTGCAGCACGGGGAACACCTTGTCCAGATGGCGCTGGATCACCGGCCCCGGCGTCTCCAGCGTGTTGGCGTCGACGCCGAAGGCGAGCTGCATGGTGACATCGACGGTGAAGCGCATGAGGTCGCTGCAGACATCCACCGGGTCGCCCCGGTCCGCCGCCTCCTCCCAGCGGTGCTGCAGGCGCGCAGCGATCAGGGCGAGCTTCGGGAAGAAGTCCGCGAGCTTGTGGCGGTTGAGCGCCGCGGTGACGATCCGGCGCTGGCGGCGCCAGTCCTCGCCCTCGGCGGCGAACACGCCTCGCAGCCCCATTTCCACCGCCACCGACTCGAGCCGCCGCGTGCGCCGGAAGCCCTGCGGGCGCTGCACCAGGATGCGCTGGATGGCCGCGCTGTCCGACACCACGGCGATCGGGTGCGGCCCCATATTGATCCGGAAGAGCGGCCCGTAACGGTCCGCCCATTCCTCCAGCGTCAGGTGCAGCCGGTCGAAGCGGAGCCGGTGCAGCACGCCGACCAGGGGCAGGCCCCTCGGGCCGGGAAGGTCGCGAAGCCGGGTCAGGGCGCTGGCGGTCTCGGTCATGGCGCCATTCTACACCGCGC
The DNA here is from genome assembly GCA_022827685.1 of Alphaproteobacteria bacterium. Taxonomy (GTDB): domain Bacteria; phylum Pseudomonadota; class Alphaproteobacteria; order Bin95; family Bin95; genus Bin95. Next base: position 40,715 of record JAJEIH010000137.1, on the reverse strand, counting down.
AGCCCGGGCGGGCTGCGGCGCAATATTATTTGAAAATATTATGAGGCGAAGAAGAAATCGGTATTGGTTCTTTGCATAGCGGCGCTGCAAGACTGCGAATGTCCGCTTCGGAACTCTTCCGCGCCGGGCGCTGGGACTCGGAAGAAACGGCAAACGCCGGAGAAACGAGAGATGAGTGTTCGGCAAATGAAGGCAGGTTGCGATGCGGGACGCAAATGGAGTGTCGAAGAGGGGCGCAGGCGGCGCAGGACCCCGGTGACGGCGGTCCCGGCTCCACATGGCGGCCCGGCCCGACTTCAGGCCGACTTCCTCGACATTCCCTGCCGGTAGCGGTTTCCTCCACCGCAACCGGCAGCGCAGCCGGCGGGGCCCCCAAACCCGCCGGCTGCTTTCCTTTGCGGCCCGCCCGTCTAACTTCCCCTCACCCGCTCCCTCAGTTCATGCTTCCGCGTCTTTCCCAGGGCGGTCCTGGGGAGCGCATCGACGAACAGCACCTCCTTCGGGTGCTTGAAGCGGGCGAGCCGGCCCTCGAAGCGGGCGAGAAAATCCGATGCCGCGATCCTTGCGCCCGGGGCAGGCACGACGACGGCGACCGGCACCTCGCCCCACCGCGCGTCCTCGCGGCCGACCACGGCCACATCGGCGATGTCGTCCATCCGGTGGATCAGCTGCTCGATCTCGGCCGGGTAGATGTTCTCCCCGCCCGAGATCACGATGTCCTTCTTGCGGTCGATGACGAACACGTCGCCCTCTTCGTCGCGCCAGGCCACGTCGCCGGTATGAAACCAGCCGTGCTTGAGCGCGCGGCGCGTCTCGTCCTCATTGTTCCAGTATTCGCGAAGGACGTTGCCGCCGCGGATCAGGATTTCCCCGGACGCGCCGACCGGAACCTCGTTGCCTTCGTCGTCGACGATCCTCATCTCGCAGTGGAGCCCGCATTTCCCGGTCGAGCGCGGCTTGCGCAGCCCGTCGCCCGGCTTCTGGTAGATAGAGACCGGCGCGGTCTCCGTCAGCCCGTAGGTCTGGCATACGGGGATGCCGCGCGCCTGCACCGCGTCGATCAGGTGGAGCGGCACGACCGAGGAACCCGTGGTGAGCAGACGCAGGCTGGAGAGGTCCGCCGCTTCCCAGTCCGGCAGGTCGATCACCGCCTGGATGGTCGCCGGGACCAGGACGAGCTGCGTCGGGCGTTCATCGGCGATCGCGCGGAGCGCCGCCTCCGGCTCGAAACGGCGGTGCAGGATCACCGTCCCGCCGACATAGAAGGCGGGCGAGGTGAGAATGTTGAGGCCGCCGACATGGAACATCGGCAGCACCGTCAGCACGCGGTCGGCGCCGGTCAGCCCGGCATAGTGGATGCAGTTGAGGGCGTTGACCTGGATCGCCCGCTGGTCAAGCACCGCGCCCTTGGGGTGGCCCGTGGTGCCCGAGGTATAGACCAGCAGGCAGGGGGTCTCGGGCCCGGCCTCCGGGTCGGGGCCTTCGCCAGCCGCCGCCGCATCGCCGGCGATCCCGTCCACGGGAATGACGGCGGTCTCCGGGCAGTCCGCCGCCGCCTCGCGCGCAAGCTCGGCGTGGCCGGCGTCCGCGACCAGCACCCGGGGCACCGCGTCGCCGAGGATATAGGCGAGCTCCGGCGCCACCAGCCGCCAGTTGAGCGGCAAGAACATCGCGCCGATCCGCGCGCAGGCGAAGAAAAGAGCCAGCATCGAGGGGCTGTTGAAGCCGAGGAAGGCGACCCGGTCGCCGCGCCCGACGCCATGAACGGTTTTCAGGGCGCGCGCATGGCCGCGGATCATCTCCGCGAAGCCGGCGTAGTCGATGTCCTCGCCCTCGAAGCGGATCGCGGTCTTCGACGGGGTGAATGCTGCGTTTTTCTCGACCCACGAGGACAGGTCGTTCATCCGTCGTCCTCGCCGCGCTCGTAAAGCGCCTCGCGGCCGAGCTTGTCGATGCAGAGCTCGGCGGTCCAGGGCAGCATCAGCGAGCCGCAGCGGCTGTCGCGGTACAGCCGCTCCAGCGGCAGGCTCTTCAGCATCGACTGCCCGCCGCAGGTGCGGATCGCCTTCTGGCAGAGGTCGTTGGCGGTCTCCATCACCGTGTACTGGGCGCAGTAGGCGCGCAGCACCGACGCCTTGGAGGGGTCGGGGCGGGCCTCGCCCAGCATCTGGAACCAGAGCGCCTTGGCCTGCTCCAGCGCGACCAGCATCTCCGCGACGGCATGCTGCTTGGTCGGATACATGCGCCGCCTGACCGGCGGCATGCCGGGCACCTCGCCGCGCAGGTAGCGGACGGTGAAATCGTATGCCGCCTGGGCGATGCCCATATAGGCCGGAGTCAGCGTGGTGAACATGTGCGGCCAGCGGGTTGCCGCCTCGAAATAAACTCCTTTGGGCATCAGCGCCGCGTCGTCGGACACGAACACGTTTTCGAACAGGAGGTCGCGCGATACCGTCCCGCGCATGCCGAGCGGGTCCCAGTCGCCGATCACGCTCACGCCGTCGGCATCGGCCGGGACGGCGAAATACATCGTGTCGCGGCGGCTCAGATTCTCCTTCTTCTCGGTGCAGAGCACGCCGTAATAGTCCGCCGAGCCGGCAAGCGAGGCGAAGATCTTCTTGCCGTTGATGACCCAACCGCCATCCACCCGGTCGGCCAGCGTGCCGAACGGCCGGAACCCGGCCGCCGCCGCACCGCCCTCGGAGAACGGCTGGGCATAGATCGCACCCTTGTCCACGATACGGGCGTAGTGCAGCGCGCGCCGCCGGTTATGCTCGTTCCTCTGGGCGTCGGTCATCGGCAGGTCGTCGGCGAGCGCCCCCGTCCAGAGGCACGAGCTCACATGCATGTTGAAGGTGAGCGCCGTCGAGCCGCAGTAACGGCCGATCTCCGCCGCCATCAGCGCATAGGTCTTCAGGTCCGCGCCGTGCCCGCCATGCTCCTTCGGAACGCAGACCGCGAGCAGGCCCGCCTCGTGCAGATCCCGGTAGTTCGCCATCGGGAAGACCGCGTCGCGGTCCCACTCGTCGGCGCGCGAAGCAAAGCTCTCCTCGCCGAGCCGCCGGGCCTCCGCGCAGAGCGCCGCCTGTTCGCCGGTGAGCCCGTAATAGTCCGGGTCGAACATCGGCGCGTCGCGCCGCTCGTCGCTGGAAGCCATCGCCACGCCCTCCATCCGCTCAGGAATCGACCAGCCGGCCGGCTTCCACCACATTCACCCCGTCAAGGCTCACCGTGCAGTTGCGCATCGGCAGGTCGAAATGCCCGAGCGTGTGGCGGTTGGCGAACTCGTTGGCGCCGGTCGAGTAGAGGAAGTTGCCCGCGAAGGCGCGGATCTCGGTGCCGTTGAAGTCGCGCTGGTCGTACATGGCGAGCGCCTCGTAGCGGGCCGCCTCGTTCAGGCCCCATCCGACATGCGAGGTGGCATAGGCCTCGCGGTCGCCCCAGGCGGCCCAGTAACGCCGGAAGAGCTCGGCATCGGTGCCCTCGCCCTCGATGGCGGTGACGTAGTCATCCTCGACAGTGAGCGCCACCGGCGCCTCCAGGTAACGCTTGAAGGTCAGGTTGACATCGCCGGTATCGAGCACCAGCCGGCCCTGGACGGAGCCGGCGGCGGGGAAGGCGACGACGATCCCGCCCGGCCAGTGGGCGACCGTCCTCGGCCGGTCGCAATAGCCCCAGACCCCGGCGCTCGGCGCGCCCTCCAGCGCGACGGTGAGGTCCGAGCCGGCTTCGGAGGTCACGCGCATCTCCTTCGCAGCCCGGATCCGCCTGACCGCCGCCTTGACGCGCTCGGTCAGCGCCGGGTCGGGCAACAGCCGTTCTAGCGCGTCCGGGTGCTCGTTGGAGACCATCAGCAGCCGCGCGCCGTCGGCGATGATTTCAGGCAGTTCCGGCGCGTGGAGCATTCCCTCCACCGTCACATCGACGACGAGAGCGCTGGCGGCGAGCGCCCTGATCGCCGGACCCAGCCCCTGCAGGGCGGGCGACGAGCCGGTCGAGCGCACCGGCACGGGGGCCGTCTGCGGCGGTGAGACGACGGTGACGTGGAACGGCCGCGCGCCGCGCCGGAGCAGGGCAAGCTCGGCCAGTTCGACATTGAGCCGCCGCGACTGCGTTTCCGAGAGGATCGCGACTTCCTCGCCCTTCTCCACCTTGCAGAGGCCGAAGACGGTATCGAACGCCGCGATCCAGCGTTCCTCTATGCGGTCGGTGAACACGTCCGGTCTCTCCTTCCCGGTTGCAGGCGCCGCCTGTCGGACATTTGTAGCACCGCAGGCGCGCCCGTGGCTTTCCCTGAAACGAGGAAAAGGGCGCGGTCCCGCGGGCGCCGGAATAGAGCCGGAACCCGGTGCAATTCGAAAGGAGTCCGTCTCCGAGGACGACGGCTGCACCCGCCCTCGCAAGCAGGCCCGGAGGCCGGCCGCCTATTCCGCCGCGCGGCTGTCGGAGCTTTCGTCCCGCATGGCAGCGCGCAGGCGCGCCGTGGCCGCCTCGTCGGCCGTGCGCCCGTCCGCGGCGAGCACGACACCGTAGTCCCGCTCCGCGCCCTCGGGCGAGAGCAGTTCGTTCAGCACGTCGCGGGCCACCGCCGCCGGTTCGCGGTCCAGCGGGTCGCCCCAGCCGCCGCCGCCCGCCAGCTCGTGCAGGAACACATCGCCCTCATGGATGTTGCGCGTAATCTTCGAGGGGACGGGCTCGCCGTTCAGATAGTTAGCCGCCGGCTCGCCCGGCTTGCCGCCGGAAAGGCCGTAGGGGCGGAAGGCCATGCGGTCGGCGCGCACCTGCAGCACCGCCTCATGCTCCAGGAAGCGGTATTCCCGCCGATAGGGCGCGCCGCCGCGATAGGCGCCCGGCCCCATCCGGTCCGCCACCAGGTCGTAGCGCAGCACCTGGACCGGCTGTTCCGCCTCGGTCACCTCGACCGAGTGCGAGGCCATGTTCGCGAACATGTTGGCGTTGCCCTCGAGCCCGTCCGCATAGGGCCGCCCGCCCCAGGTGCCGCAGGCGAAATCGACATAGATGAAGGGCCGGCGCTCCTTGTCGTAGCCGCCGATGGACACGCCCGTGTTGCCGCCGTCGGAGCAGGCGAACACCCTGTCCGGCGCGCATTGCGCAAGCGCGCCGAAGGCGCAGTCCACCATGCGGAAGCCCGTCAGCCCGCGCGCCGCGCAGGCCGCCGGCAGCACCGCATTGGCGATGGTGCCCGGCGGGGCCGTCACCTCGATGGCGCGGAACACGCCCTCATTGTTCGGGATGCCGGACGGCAGGATCGAGCGCACCGCGCAGTAAGTCGCGGCTTTGGTGAAGGACAGCGTGTTGTTGATCGCGCCCTTCACCTGTTCCGACGAGCCGGTCCAGTCGGCCTTCATCGAATCGCCGCTCTTGGTGAAGGTCACGAACAGGCGGATCGGCTTGCCGACGTCGATGCCGTCATCGTCGATCCAGTCCTCGAAAGACCAGGTCCCGTCCGGCAGTTCCAGGAGCGCGGCGCGGGTCAGCCGCTCGGCATAGTCGATCACCGCTTCCATATAGACGCCGACGCGCGCCTCGCCGTATTTCTCCACGAGATCGAGGAAGGCCGCCTCCGCGATATGGCAGGCCGCAAGCTGGGCGCGCAGGTCGCCCGCAAGCCGCACCGGCACGCGGACATTGCTCTCGATCAGCGTCCAGAGCGTCTCGTTGCGCTTGCCGCGCTCGAACATCTTGAGCGGCGGGATGCGCAGCCCTTCCTGGTAGATCTCCGTCGAGTCGGAGGCGTTGGAGCCCGCCACGCGGCCGCCGACATCGGTGTGGTGGCAGATGGTGCAGGCGAAGGCCAGCCGGCGCCCCTCATGGAAGATGGGCTGGAAGACGAAGATGTCCGGCAGGTGCATGCCGCCGTCGAACGGGTCGTTCAGGCAGAACACGTCGCCCGGATGGATGTCGTCCCGGAAGCGCTCGACCACCGTGGCGAGCGCGGTCGGGATCGAGCCCAGATGCCCCGGCAGGGTCAGCCCCTGGGCCACCAGCCGCCCGTCCGCATCCGCGAAGGCGGTGGAGAAGTCCATATTGTCGCGCAGCACGCCGGAATAGGTGGTCCGGCAGATGGTGAGCGCCATCTCGTCGGCAATCGAGAAGATGGCGTTCTTGAAGAGCTCGAAGGCGATGGGATCGTCGATTTCGGTCATGGCACGAGAGCAAACCACAGCTTGGCGGCCGGGAACAGAAGTAAATCAGCCCGGCGGCGCCTGCATCAGCGCCATGAAGGACGCCAGCCCGACAAGAGTGACGAACACCGCCCCGGCATAGTTCATCCCGTGCCGGAGCGCGCCCAGGCCCCGGTTGCCGCCGGCCCGCTCCATGACCCGCATCGCGGTCTGCCTGGCGAGAATCGCGCTCACCCCCAGAATGCAGATGCTGAGCCCGATCCCCAGCGACATCGCTGCCACGAGCAGGAACCCCGGAACGATCATGCCGTTGGCCACCGCGTAAAGCATGATGAGCACCGCGCCGGGGCACGGCGCCATGCCCGCGGCGAGAGCCAGCAGGCCGCCTTCCGCCCTGCCGCCGTGATCGTGATGGTGGTCGTCATGGCCGTGGCGGTGATGGCGGCCGTGAGTGCCGGCGCCGGGATCGAGAGAGGCCCGGACGGCCGAATACAGCATATATACGCCGATTCCCACGATGATCAGGAAGCTCCCGGCGCGCAGGCCCGGCACTTCGGAGAGCCCGATGCCGAACCCCGCCTTCAGCACGATGTCCGCCAGCCAGACGACGACGACCGCGGCGGCGACATGGACGATTGCGACCTGCGCCGCCATGACGACCCCGCGCATGACCCGCGCCTCGCGGCCGAGAAAATAGGAAACGATGACGAATTTCCCGTGCCCCGGCCCGAAGGCGTGGATGCTTCCATAGGCGAAGGCTATCGCCAGCCCCAGAAAGAAGGCGCCGAGGTCGTCGCCGCGCTGGAGAGCGCTCATGTGCAGTGCGATTTCCGCGTTCGCCTGGCGCTGGAATTCGACGGCCGGCCCGATGAGGCGCGCGAACCACCCGCCGCCTTCGGCCGTTGCGGCATCCGGCGGCGTATCCGTGTGCGAGCCCGCCTCCGGCGCGGCAAAGGAGGCTGCCAGCGCCAGCGCAATTGGCGCCATCCGCAGCCGCATTCCAATGCCGGGCAGCATGGCTCGAGTGTTTGGAAAGTAGTCGGGCGTGTCAAGAAAGACATGGCGCCGGGCAATCGCCCGACATCAAGCGGAGCCTGCATCTCACACCTTGCCGGAGGCGGCGGGATAGTCGTTTATGCCGAGTTCGCCCCGGAAATCGGCGCTCACCTCCGCCTTCTGCTCCTCCAGCGGAATGCCGGTGGCATCGGCGACCCGCACCACGGCATTGAAGATGGCGAGCACGCCGGCGGCATCGACCAGCGCCTCGCCGCCGATCTCCTCATGCAGCCGGTTCCGCGCCGCCGCAAAGCCGGCCCTGCCCTCTTCGTAGAAGCTGTCCGCATAGGCGGTCAGCGCCGCCCCCGCCGCAACGCCGCCGCCGGTCCCGTCCCCGGCGACCATCGCCGCCAGTTCGTAGTCGTCGCCCGTATGTTCGCCGCTCTCACGGAGCAGCACCGCATGGCTGGTGGTTCAATAGACGCAGTGGTTGATGGCCGACACCCGGCCCGCGAGGAACTCGGTCTGGGCATGGGTGAGTGCGCGGTATTCGGTGCCGTAATCCCTGAGCTGCCCATCGGGCAGGTAATGCACCGAGTCCATGTCGAAGAAGCCTGTGACTTCCGCCGGCACCAGCGAAAGCGCGCGGTGGATGTTCACGGCCGAGAGGCCGTCATACATGCCGGCCTCCGCGTCGGTCAGGTCCTCCGGCGCCACCGTCGGCACCCAGGCAAGCCCCTCCTTCGCGCCCGCCGGCCGGCGCCGGCGCGGCTCCTCGGCAAGGGGCGCCGGCAGCCTGTGGCGCGGCAGTCCCATGGCGTCGCAGAAGCTGTCGATGGCGATGACCGTCGCTATAACGCCCACCGTCTCGACATATTCCGCGTCGCCGAGGCCGCCGGCCAGAGCCTCCTCGTAGAAGCGCCGCGTCAGGCGGCCGGGGTCGGTGCGGATGCGGTGGACGACCTCCACCAGCACGTCCGGCAGGTCCGTCGCCGTCTCATGCGTCCCGGCTGCGGCATAGGGCGAGAGCGCCGCCCTGCGCTCGCGGCAAAAGCCGCAGTTCTCCGCCGCGCGGGTCTCCTCCGCGATGGCGAGGCGCACGGCGCCCGACCACCATTCGCCCGGAGCCGCCAGCCGGGCCCAGGCGCGTTGCTGGGCGGCAACGAGGTCGCCGCGCACCGGCAGGGGGCTCAGACGATAGTCGAGGGTCCTGACCGCTGCTGTTTCCCCGGACATGGCCCGCCTCCCGTTCACTGTTTCCGGCAGTGTACCACGGCCGGCCCCGGATCGGGTTCGGGCAGGCTTTGCGGGCGTCCGTGCTGGCGGAGGAGGACCGTTACATGCTTTTTTTCCTGAAAAAAGTTTGATTTTGTGCCTGAATGGCCTATGTTGCTCTCCATAATAGTATAAACCGGGAACATACAGGCAAATGACCTGACGGTGCAGAGCGCGTGCGGCATGGGCCGCATTGTGGCGCTATTCGGGATTTCGAAGGGCGAAACCGGCCTCGGGGCCGGACAGGGGAGATGCGCGCGCCGGCCGCGGGTATGCATGGGGGTACCGACCGGCCTGTCGTAATTCGCGACAGCCAACATGGCGGGCGACGCGGCGAAAACGGAAGGGGGGGCGGCGCGCAACGGCGCCGGGGAGGAGCGATGATGAAATCGATGAAGAGGCGGTCGCGGGGGAAAGCCTATGGCGAGGACCTGCGCCGCCGGGCGGCCGCGGCGGTGTTGGAGGAGGGGATGAGTCTGGCGGCGGCGGGCCGGCAGTTCGACGTCCACTGGCGCAGCGTCGCCCGCTGGGTGAGGCGCTACCGGGAACACGGCGACCTGCGGCCCGAACCGAAGGGCGGCGACCGCCGGTCGTGGCGGATCGAGGCGGAGCGGGAGCGGATCCACCGCCTGCTGAAAAGGGCGCCGGGGCTCAGCATCCGCGCGCTCCGCGACCGGCTGGTCGCCGAGGGCCTCGTGTTCGAAACCTCCACCGTGCATCGCTTCCTGCAGCGCCACGGCCTGGAGCGCGCCCACCGCCCGGCCGGGGCCGGACCGGGGCCGGACCGGGGCCGGCCCCAGCGCAAGTGACGGCGGGCGCCCTGCAGCCGCGCCGATTGCGGGCGGCGGGCCGGCGGAGTAGAAGACGGACGCCCGGCGGGGCGTAGCGCAGCCTGGCAGCGCGTCTGCTTTGGGAGCAGAAGGTCGCGAGTTCGAATCTCGCCGCCCCGACCAAGATCCGCGCAAGAAAAAGGGGCGCCCCGAGGGGCGCCCCGATCCGTGTTGCCGTCCTTGACGGCGTGGATCAGAAGTCCATGCCGCCCATGTCGGGCATGCCGCCGCCCGGAGCGCCCATGGGCTGCTTCGGCTCGGGCTTCTCGGCGACCATGGCCTCGGTGGTGATGAGCAGGCCGGCGACCGAAGCCGCGTCCTGCAGCGCCGTGCGCACGACCTTGGTCGGGTCGATGATGCCGGCCTTCACCAGGTCCGTATATTTGCCGTTCTGCGCGTCGAAGCCCCAGTTGACGTTGTCGGTGGTCTCGAGCAGCTTGCCCGCCACGACCGCGCCGTCCTCGCCGGCGTTTTCGGCGATCTGGCGCACGGGCGACTGGAGCGCCTTGCGCACGATGTCAACGCCGACGCGCTGGTCGTCGTTCTCGCCCTTGAGGTCGTCGAGCGCGCTCGCGGCGTAGATCAGCGCCGAGCCGCCGCCGGCCACGATGCCTTCCTCGACCGCAGCCCGGGTGGAGTTGAGCGCATCGTCCACGCGGTCCTTGCGCTCCTTCACCGCAACCTCGGTCGCGCCGCCGACGCGGATCACCGCGACGCCGCCGGCGAGCTTCGCCAGCCGCTCCTGCAGCTTCTCGCGGTCGTAGTCGGAGGTCGTCTCCTCGACCTGCTGGCGGATCTGGCCGCAGCGGGCCTGGATGTCGTCCTTGCCGCCCGCGCCGTCGACGATGGTGGTCTCGTCCTTGGTGATCGAGACCTTCTTCGCCGTGCCGAGCATTTCGAGGTTCACGCTCTCCAGCTTGATGCCGAGGTCCTCGGAGATGACCTGGCCGCCGGTCAGGATCGCCATGTCCTCCAGCATCGCCTTGCGGCGGTCGCCGAAGCCCGGCGCCTTGACGGCCGCGACCTTGAGGCCGCCGCGCAGCTTGTTGACGACCAGGGTCGCCAGCGCCTCGCCCTCGATGTCTTCGGCGATGACCAGCAGCGGCTTGCCCGACTGCACCACCGCCTCGAGCACCGGCAGCATCGGCTGCAGCGAGGTCAGCTTCTTCTCGTGCAGCAGGATGTGCGGGCTCTCCAGCTCGCAGTTCATCTTGTCGGCATTGGTGATGAAATAGGGCGAGAGGTAGCCGCGGTCGAACTGCATGCCCTCGACCACGTCGAGCTCGGTATCGAGGCTCTTGGCCTCCTCGACCGTGATGACGCCCTCATTGCCCACCTTCTGCATCGCCTCGGCGATCATGTTGCCGATCTCGGTCTCGCCATTGGCGGAGATGGTGCCGACCTGGGCCACCTCCTCGGAGTCCTTGACCTTCTGCGAGCGCTCCTGGAGCTTCTCCACGACCTTCTGGACGGCCAGATCGACGCCGCGCTTGAGGTCCATCGGGTTCATGCCGGCCGCGACCGCCTTGGCGCCCTCGCGGACGATGGCGTGGGCGAGCACGGTCGCCGTGGTGGTGCCGTCGCCGGCCTCGTCATTGGTCTTGGACGCGACCTCGCGCACCATCTGCGCGCCCATGTTCTCGAACTTGTCGGACAGCTCGATTTCCTTCGCGACGGTCACGCCGTCCTTGGTGATGCGCGGCGCGCCGAAGGCCTTGTCGAGAACGACATTGCGGCCCTTGGGGCCGAGCGTGACCCTGACGGCGTCCGCCAGCACATTGACGCCGCGCATCATGCGGTCGCGGGCGTCGGTATTGAACTTGACGTCCTTGGCAGCCATGGTGGCTTCCCTCCTTGTCTGAATGCTTGTTCGGGGCGGCGGCGGCGATTACGCCGCCATTCGCAAGGCGCGCCGGCTCAGGCGGCGGCCTGCTCGATGACGCCCATGATGTCGGACTCCTTCATGATCAACAGCTCCTGGCCGTCGATCTTGACCTCGGTGCCCGACCACTTGCCGAACAGCACCCGGTCGCCCGCCTTGACGTCGAGCGGGGCGAGCTCGCCCTTGTCGTTCTTGGCGCCGGGGCCGGCGGAGATGATCTCGCCTTCCATCGGCTTTTCCTGCGCGGTATCGGGAATGATGATGCCGCCGGCGGTCTTCTCTTCCTGCTCGACGCGCCGAACGAGCACGCGGTCATGGAGCGGCCTGAACTTCATGCCTTGCCTCCTGCTGGTCTCTATGTGAAACGACCCCCAAACAGGGGTTGGCGGGGCAGTTAGGGTCTCGGCGGCGAAAGTTCAAGCAAAATCTGGCACTCATGGACACCGAGTGCTAGCAATTTCGGCCGGCAGTTTGTCCTGGATGGCCCAGAACGCCAATTATTCCCAATAATTGCAACCTGTTATACAGAATTCGAGCCGTGCTGCAGCACGCCTGCGGGACGGGTTGTCGCAGAGACCGCCCCGGTCCCGCTCAGGCCTGGAGGCAATGGGCGATCCATGCCGCCGTCAGCTTTTCCTGAACGCCGTTCTGCGAAAGCCGGCCTTTCAGCGTCGGGAAGTCCACGAGGTCGAGCGGCTGGTCCTGGTTGAAGCAGGAATAGACCACGCGCTCCTCGCCCGAGTCCGGGTCCCGGTGCAGCTGGAGGCACTGGGCGCAGATCTCCTTCATCATGCATTGCATCGGCGAGTTGATCGAGCCGACGGCCTTGTGCCCCGGCTTGAGCAGGTCCCGCAACGCGCCGCGCCGGGCGGCGTGGACCGCCGCCATCATGCCGTCCGAGCCGATGGCGAGAATGCGGTCCACCTCGCCGAGCGGGATCGGCGGCGCGCCCATGCGCCCCTCTCCATAGGCCGTCATCGCGTCCACGATATTGCCTGTATGGGCGAAGTCCTGCGCGCGCTCCGGCCGGAAACCCGGCGCCTCGTCGCAGCACCAGACCACGACATCGGCCGCCGCCTCGATCTCGGCGGTCTTGTAGCGGTCGCCCGCTTCCTTGTAGCCCGCGAAATAGAGCACGCGGCTGCCCGCCTCGCGCAGTGCGCGCCCGATGGAGAACAGCACCGCATTGCCGAGCCCGCCGCCGGCGAGCAGCACCGTCTCGCCTGCGGGAATCTCCGTCGGCGAGCCGGTGGGGCCCATCAGCACGACGGGTTCGCCAGGCCGGAGCGAGGCCGCGAGATCGGAGGAGCCGCCCATTTCGAGGATGATGGTCGAGAGCAGGCCCCGCTCCCGATCCACCCAGGCCCCGGTCATCGCCAGGCCTTCCATGGCCAGCACCGTGCCGCAGCGGCGGAGCGCATGGCTCTCGAAATTCTGGAGGCGGTAGAACTGGCCCGGCCGGAAGGCCCTCGCCGCCGCCGGCGCCTCGACCACGACCTCGACGATCCGGGGCGTCAGCCGCAGGACCTCATGGACGCGCGCGCGCAGCTCGCGATTGGCGCGTTCGGCGAGATCCGCGCCACTGGCCGGCGGCCGTTCCGCCAGCAGCCGGCTCACCAGCGGATAGGCCTGCTTCACGCCGCCCATCGCCTTCACGACATTGCCGGCGAAGGAGGGATGCAGGTCCCCGAAGAAGCTGACCGCGCGCCCGTCCTCCCGGCGCTGCATCATCACCTCGGGCGCGGCCGGCTTCGCCGTCGGCTCGGGAACGACGGGGTTGCCCCCGCCGTCCACGGCCTGGAAATACTTGCCGTCGAGCGCGATGCCGGCGCTCTCGCGCGCCAGCACGGTATTGGGCTGGGTGCCGGCCGCCACCAGCACCGAGCGGGCCGGCAGCGAAACCGTCTCGCCGTCGCCGAGGGCCCGGCGCCGGCCGCGCTCGTCGATCTCCACGCGCTCGAGGCGCAGCGCGCTGGCCCGGCCGCGCTCGTCCACTTCCACCGCGAGCGGCGACAGGCACTCGGCGAAACGGATGCCTTCCTCCAGCGCCTTCGCGACTTCCTCATGGTTCAGCGTGTAGCTCGGCGCGTCGATCAGCCGGCGCCGGTAGGCGATGGTGACGCCGCCCCAGGCGCGCAGCAGCTCGCGGATGCGCGGCGCCTCGCCGGCCGCGGCCGCCCGCGCCCGCTCCGCTCTCAGCGCACGGGCATGGGCGAGGAACTCTTCGGCGACCTCGGCCTCCTCCTCCGTCCACGCGACCTTGCCGTCCAGCGCCTCGCAGCGCGCAAGGAACTTCTCGACCTGCACCGGGTAATAGGCGAGCGACTCGGTCGCGGTGTCGATGGCCGTCAGCCCGCCGCCCACCACGACCGCGGGCAGGCGTATCTGGAGGTTGGCGATGCTGTCGGTGCGCGCCGCGCCGGTAAGCTGGAGCGCCATCAGGAAGTCCGACGCCATGCGCACGCCCGGCGCCAGCGCATTCGGCATCGGCACATGGGTCGGCCGTCCGGCCCCGGCCGCCACGGCCACATGGTCGAAGCCCCATTCGAACGCCTCGTCGAGCCCGAGCGTGCCGCCGAAGCGCACACCGCCGACCATGGTGAAGGCCGCGCGCCGCTCCAGCAGCAGCCGCACGAGCTTGAGGAAGTTCTTGTCCCAGCGCACGGTGATGCCGTATTCGGCGACGCCGCCGAAGCCGGCCATGACGCGCTCGGACAGGTCCTCGCGGAGTTCCGCCATGTCGCGCACGGGCCGGAAGGGGTGGCGCGCGCCCGTCTCGTCCACGCCCGATAGCGCAGCCGGAAGCGGCTCGATCTTGAGCCCGTCCACCGCCACCACCCGGTGCCCGTCATTCATGAGGTGGTGGGCGAGGCTGAATCCGGCGGGGCCGAGGCCCACCACCAGCACCTGCCGGCCGGTGTCGGGCAGCGGCAGCGGACGGGCGAAGTTCAGCGGGTTCCAGCGCGTCAGCAGGCTGTAGATCTCGAAGCCCCAGGGCAGGTCGAGCACGTCCTTCAGCACGCGCGTCTCGACCTGCGGAATATCGACCGGATCCTGCTTCTGGTAGATGCAGGACTTCATGCAGTCATTGCAGATGCGGTGGCCGGTGGCGGCGCAGAGCGGGTTGTCGATGCACACGGTCGCGAGCGCGCCCAGCGCCCAGCCCTCGGTCTTGAGGAGCTGCATCTCGGAGATCTTCTCTTCCAGCGGGCAGCCCGCGAGCTCGACGTCGAACACCGTCCTGCCGAACGCGCCCGTGCGGCGGTCGCGCAGCCCGCGCGCGCAGCTGTCCTTGCCCTGGTTGTGGCAGAAGATGCAGTAATGCGCCTGGTCGAGCGCCGCCTTCAGGTCCATGCCGTCGTCGGTGAGCGCGAAGCCCTCGCGCCGGCGCAGCCGCGCTTGCGCGAGTTCGTGGGCCTCCGCGCCGTTCTCCATGCGCTGCTCGGTGTCGATCAGGCGCATGGGATCGATGCGCCCCGGCTGCCTGAACAGCACGCCCCTGCCGTGCCGCACGCGTCCCTCCGGGTGGTGGAGCGCCCAGGCCGCGTAGCGCGCCGCCGCCTCCAGCGGCTCGCCGGACGCCGCCTCGTCGGAAAGCCAGCCGAGCACGGCGCGCGCAAAGTCCTCCTCCTCGACCGGAACCGGCATATGCGCCCCGAGCGCCGCCTCGACCGCCGCTCCGTCGAGCGCGGCCGCCTCCGCCGGCTTCACCGCCCGCGCGGCGCGGCGCTGCACGAACAGCCGCTTGCAGCGATAGACGGGAGCGAGCGCGGTGTGGCGCTCGGAGAGCGCCTCCGCCTCCGCCTCGATGCCGAACAACCGGGCGAGGCAGGCTTCCAGCTTCGGCGCCAGCGCCAGCACCAGCGCCGCTTCCGCCTTCGGCTCCAGCGCGCCGGGCGCCGTCCGGGCGGCCTCCAGCTCCGCGCGCAGCGGCTCATCGAGGCTCTCCAGGAACAGCGCGTCGAGCCGGACCAGCCCGTCGCGACAATAGAGGTCCTCGAAGCGGAAACCGTCGGCAAGGGTGAGTTGTGTCATGGAATGGCGGAACACTTCGCGCGGCGGAGCCTGCCCGGTATTGCCGGTTGCAGCAGGGCTCTCTAACTAGGCGCTCCATGTCCGAGCGACAAGCGACCCCGTGCCGCGCCGTGACCGTCTGGCTCATCTTCATGGCGTGCGCCGTGGCCGCGATGGTCTCGATCGGCGGCATCACGCGGCTCACCGAGTCGGGCCTGTCGATGGTGGAATGGCGCCCGCTGGTCGGCTGGCTGCCGCCGCTGTCCGAGGCCGAGTGGCAACGGATTTTCGCGCTTTACCGGGAAACGCCGGAGTTCCGGCAGGTCAATTTCGCCATCGACCTCGACGGCTTCCGCGCGATTTTCTGGTGGGAGTATGTCCACCGCCTCTGGGGGCGGCTGCTGGGCGTGTTCTTCATCCTGCCGCTCGCCTGGTTCTGGCTCCGGGGCCGGATCGACCGGCGGCTGCGTGTGCGCCTGGCCCTGCTGCTGGCGCTCGGCGCGCTGCAGGGGCTGATCGGCTGGTGGATGGTGAAGAGCGGCCTCGCCGACCGGCCCGATGTGAGCGCGGCGAGGCTCGCCGTCCATCTCGGCATAGCGCTCCTCATCTTCGCGCTCCTCGTCTGGACCGTGTTCGACCGCGTCCGCCCCCGGGCCGGCAGGCGGGCGCTCTCCGCCTGGCTGCTGCTCAGCCTGATCGCCGCCGCCATCGCAAGCGGCGCGCTGGTCGCCGGCAATAATGGCGGCCTCATCTACAACAGCTTCCCGCTCATGGGCGGCGATCTGGTTCCGCCGGACTACCGCAGCGGCCGGAGCTGGATCGCCGACGCGCTGGAAAACCCGGTCGCGGCCCAGCTCCATCACCGGCTGCTGGCGACGGCCGCGCTTCTGGCGGTCTTCGCGGCCTGGCTCCGGGACGGCGGCCGGCGGGCCGGGACGGCGGAGCACCTCCTGCTTGCGGCGGTCCTGCTCCAGGCCGGCCTCGGCTTGGCGGCGCTGCTCGCCGTCGTGCCGTTCGGCCTCGCCGCGCTGCACCAGTTCGGCGCCGTGCTGCTATTGGCCGCTGCACTGTTGCGCACCCACGGCGCCATTGCCCCTGCAAGTATAGAATTCGGGAATACAGATAATCGTTCAACAATACAGTAAAGAAGCGTCGATACTCATAAACAGAGCGTAAATAGGACAATATAAATGCAAGTATAGCTATCATTGAAAATTCATCGTCCCCATGCAAGTTTATAGGCTCTCGACGCATATCTTGACTTGGGGAGTTCTTTCGCATGGCGGAACGATTGGCCGAAACAGCCGAGGACGTCTCACGGCTGGCTTTCGGTTTCATGGCTTCCAAGGCGCTGTTCGCCGGATTGCATGTCGATGTCTTCAGCCAGCTCGCGGACGGGCCGAAAACGGCCGGCGCGATCGCGGCGGCGACAGACGTGCCCGTCAACCGGATCACGACCCTGATGACGGCGCTGACGGCAGTCGGCCTCGTGGACCGGGAGGAGGAGAGCTATTTCAACGCGCCCGCCGCATCGTCTTTCCTGGTGCGCGGCGCGCGCCACGATTTCGGCGACTATCTGCGCTACCAGATCGACCGGCAGATGTACCCGTTCCTGACCCAGTTGAACGAGGTGATGGACGGGTCGCTCGAGCCGGAGGCCGTGGACAGCTACCAGCACTGGATGTCGGACCCGGAGCAGGCCACGCTCTACAGCGAGGCGCAGCATGCCGGCTCGCTCGGGCCCGGCCGCACGCTGGCGCGGCTGGTCGATCTCTCGGGCTGCCACAACCTGCTCGATGTCGGCGGCGGCACCGGCGCCATGACCATCCGGCTGCTGGAGACCTTCCCCGACCTCGTCTCGACGATCATCGACTTCCCCAATGTCGCCGAGATCGGCTGGCGGTTCATCACCGAGGCCGGGATGGTGGACCGGGTGCGCTACATCCCCGCCGATGCGCTGAACGCCGACTGGCCGACCGAGCAGGACGCGATCCTGATGTCATACCTGTTCAGCGGCGTTCCGGGCTCCGAACTGCCGCGGCTGGTCCAGCAGGCCTATGACTGCCTGGCGCCGGGCGGACATTTCATCGTCCACGACTTCATGGTGGAGGACGACCGCACCGGCCCGCCCATGGCGGCGCTCTGGCAATTGCAGCACATGGCCTTCACGCCGGACGCCCGCTCGGTCACGCCCGGCTGGCTGAAGGGCCGGATGCTGGAAGTCGGCTTCGCCGTGCCCCGCGACGAGGAAATGGTGCCGGGCATGACCCGGCTGATCCACGCCCGCCGGCTGGCATAGACGGCGCCCGGGGCCTCATCGGCCGCGGTCCGGAACAGGGCGGCGCAGCGCCTGCCCCGTGTCGCTCAGTCGAGCGGGAAGGCGTCGAGCCAGGGCTGGTAGTCGGGCTCGACATCCACCTCCAGCGTCTCCAGGAGGCGCACCACGCCGCAATAGAACGCCACCACGAGCACAAGATCGACGGTGCGCGCCGTGCCGAGCTCCCGCTCGAGGAAGGCGAAGGTCTCCCCGGACATGGCGGGGCCTTCGGTCATTTCGCGCGCGCCTTTCAGCACCGCCGTCTCGACCGGCCCGAGGCCGCCGGGCTCGCCCCGCGTCTCCGACTGGACGGCGCGGATATCGCCGTCGCTGAGCCCGAAATCCTTCCCGATCTTGATGTGGTGGCTGTATTCGTACTCGGACTTCGCCAGGCAGCCGACCTGCAGGATGGCGAGCTCGCGCAGGCGCGGGTCCAGCTTGCACTGCCAGCGGATCCAGCTTCCGAGCCCCCCGAACGCCCTTGCCCCTTCCGGGCTGTGGGCAAGCGCCTTGTGGAGGTTGATCGGCCGCGCGAGCAGGTCGCGGTCTTCCGGCGCGAGGTCGGCTTCTTCGAGCAGGGGAATGCGGGCCATCAGACGGTATCCCTTTCCGGACCGCGGACGGAAGCGCCGCCATCCACCACGAGCGTGTGCCCGGTGATCCACCGGGAGCGGTCCGAGAGCAGGAAGCGCACCGCCTCGCCGATATCCCAGCCGGTGCCCTCGGTCTTGAGCAGCGAGGCGTCGGCGCGCGCCCGGCGGGCCGTGTCGCTCATGCCCGGCCCGCGCTGATAGACCATCGGCGTATAAACCGGCCCCGGCGCTATGCAATTGACGCGCACTCCCTCGCCGCCGTGGTCCACCGCCATGGCGCGGGTGAGCGCAATCACCGCGCCCTTCGAGGCCGAGTAGGCGGTGAGGCCGCGCGGGCGCAGCGCCGAGATCGACGACACATTGACGACCGCCCCGCCGCCCGCCGTCGAGACCATCGCGGGAATGGCGTGTTTGGCGGCGAGGAACATGCCCTTCACATTCACCTCCATCACGCGCTCCCACGCCTCCTCGGTCTCCTCGACCACGGAGCCGCGCGAGGAGATGCCGACATTGTTGTCGAGCCCGTCGAGCCGCCCGAAGCGTTCCAGCACCGCCGCAACCATGGCGGCGCAGTCCTCGTCCCGGGTGATGTCGGCGGCGCAGGCCGCCGCCTCGCCGCCGCGCCCGGCGATCATCTCGACCGTGCGCTCGGCAAGCGCGAGGTCGCGGTCCACGCACATGATGCGCGCGCCCGCCTCCGCCATCAGGATCGCCGCCGCGCGGCCGTTGCCGATGCCGTCCGGATCGACGGCGCCCGCCCCCGCCACGAGGACGACCTTTCCCTCCATCTCCGCCATGAGAGCCCCTCTCGTGATTCGCCCCGTCGTTCGCCGCCCTTACTTGTATGGATCGGCGGCGTCGCGCAAGCCGTCGCCAAGGAAGTTGAAGGCGAGCACCGTCACCACGACCGGCACCACCGGCAGCATCAGCCAGGGATAGAGCACCACGACATTCATGTTCTGCGCTTCCGTCAGCAGCACGCCCCAGCTTGTAACCGGCGGCCGGAGGCCGAGGCCCAGATAGCTGAGCGCGGTCTCGCCGAGGATCATGGACGGGATCGAGAGAGTCGCGGACGCGATGATGTGGCTCGCGAATCCGGGCAGGAGATGCCGGCCGATGATGCGCCCGGGCCTGGCGCCCATAAGCTGCGCGGCGGTGCAGAAATCCTCCTCCCGGAGCGCCAGCAGCTTGGAGCGCACGGCGCGCGCAAGCCCGGTCCAGTCGAGCAGGCCCAGAATGACGGTGATGCCGAAAAAGACCAGCACGGGAGACCAGGTGACCGGCAGGGCGGCCGAGAGCGCCATCCAGAGCGGCAATTCCGGGAAGGAGCGCACGATCTCGATGGTCCGCTGCGAGAGGCTGTCCACCCAGCCGCCGTAATAGCCGGCGAGCCCGCCTATGACGATGCCCAGCGCGAAGGAAATCAGGATGCCGAACAGGCCCACGGTAAGCGAGATGCGCGCGCCGTAGATGATGCGCGAAAGCACGTCCCGCCCGAGCCGGTCGGTGCCGAGCAGGAACAGCGTCGCTCCCTCCCGGTCCGCCGGGCAGACGAAATGCAGATCGGCCTTGAACAGGCCCCAGAAGCGGTAGTTGTCCCCGCGGCAGAAGAAGCGCAGCGGATAGACCTTTTCCGGGTCCTCGACATAGACGCGCTTCAGCTGCGCGAGGTCGAGCGAGCGGGAATAGCCATAGACGAACGGCCCGATGAACTCGCCCTCATGGAAGAGGTGGACCGTCTGCGGCGGCGCGTGGATATGGCGGATGTTGCGGCTGTGCAGGTTGTAGGGCGCGAGGAACTCGGAGATGAGGACCGAGGCGTAGAGCAGGAGCAGCACGACGCCGGAAGCGACGGCGAGCTTGTGGCGCTTCAGCTTCCACCACATCAACTGCCATTGCGTCGCGAGGTAGTAGCGCTCCTGCTCCGGCGTCAGCGCCTCGACCGCGTGCGGGTCCCAGGGCGCGGTATCGACGAAATGTTCGGGCCGGTCGTTCATCGCTGGGCGCGGCCCCCGAGCCGGATGCGCGGGTCGAGCAGGGCGAGCGCCAGGTCGGACAGCAGCATGCCGACGATGGTGAGCACCGAGAGGAACATCAGGAACGAGCCGGCGAGATACATGTCCTGGCTGCGCAGCGCGTCGATCAGCATCGGCCCCGTGGTCGGCAGGCTCATCACCATGGCCACGATCGCGGACCCGGAGACGATCTGCGGCAGCATGTTGCCGATGTCGGCAACGAAGGGGTTGAGCGACATCCGCACCGGGTATTTCAGCAGCAGGCGCAGATTGGGCAGCCCCTTGGCGCGGCCGGTCACGACATACTGCTTCTGCAACTCGTCCAGCAGGTTGGCGCGGAGCCGGCGGATCATGCCCGCGGTGCCGGCCGTGCCGATCACCACCACCGGCACGATCAGGTGCTCCGCTATCGACACCGTCTTCGCCCAGGACATGGGCTGCTCGACATATTGCGGGTCCATCATCCCGCCGATGGAGATGCCGAACTCGATCCGCAGGAAATACATGAGCACGAGCGCGAGGAGGAAATTCGGCGTGGCGAGGCCGAGAAAGCCGAGGAAGGTGAGGCCGTGGTCGCCCCAGGAATACTGGTGCGTGGCGGAGTAGAAGCCGATCGGGAAAGCGACGACCCAGATGAAGATGACGGTCGAGAAGTTGAGCAGCAGCGAGAGCCAGAGCCGGTCGCCGACCACATCGGAGACCGGCAGGTCGTATTCGAAGGAATAGCCGAAATCGCCCTGGAACATGCCGAGGACCCAGAAGACATATTGCTTCCACAGCGGCTGGTCGAGGCCGTATTGCTTGCGCAGGAACTCGATCTTGCCGCTGTCCGCGGACTCGCCCTGGGACTGCAGTTCGGCGATGTAGGTGGTGAGGTAGTCGCCCGGCGGAAGCTGGATGATGACGAAGATGATGGCGCTGACCACCGCGAGCGTCGGGACGGCGATGAACAGGCGCCGGAAGATATAGGTCAGCATCCTTCCCGTCCCGCCATCAGTTCGCCAGCCAGAACCGGTCGGGCCGGAATATGCCGAAATGCGCCCCCGGCTCCCAGTTGTAATAGCCCTCCTCCGGCACGCCCCTCAGGCGGTCGGACACGACCACGGGCTGTCGGATTCCGCCGACGATCCCCAGCATGAACACTTCCTCGGCGTGGATCTCCAGCATTTCGCGCCAGATGCGCCGGCGCTCCCGGGAGTCGCGGGCGTGGCGCCAGGCCTCGTTCAGCGCATAGAGCCGCCGCGGCGCTTCCATATCGGCCGGCTCGCCTGCTGCGCCCCGGGTCTCGTGATACTGGCCCCATTTCGGCCATTGCAGTTGCTGCTGGCTGGTGGGGGCGAGTTCGGCCGGGCTCATATCGGCAGACGCGAGCCCGTTTTCCCAGCCCGACCAGACCGACATGAGCGTCTGGCCGGAGAAGATGCGGTTGCGCAGCAGCTCGCGCTGGAGCGGCTTGGTGTGCAGCGCTATCCCCAGCTTCAGCCAGCTGTCGCGGACGAGTTCAAGTATATCCGTCTCTTCCGTGCTCTCGCCGGCGGTCTCGACGATCAGCTCCGCCGGACGGCCGTCGGGCAGCAGGCGCAACCCGTCATCGCCCCATCGGAGCCCCGCCTCGTCCAGCAGGGCATTGGCCGCATCGGGATCGTAGGCCGCCCAGCGCTGCCGGACCTCTTCGTCGTAGAGCGGGCTTCCCGGAAGCAGGCTGTTGTTGCCGGTGAGCGCGAGCCCGAAATAGATGACCTCGTTGACTTCCTCCCGGTAGAGGCCGAGCGACAGCGCCCGGCGCACCCGGCGGTCCCGGAACAGGGACCGCCAGACGGGGTCGGCGGCATTGAGGTTCGGGTAAAGCGCCGCATGCGCGCCCTTGCCCGTGCGCCAGAGGCGGACCTTGTAGCCGCCCGGCTCCTCGCCGCGCTTCAGGAAGGTCACATTGTCGAACCTGAGATAGCGCGCCTGGAGATCGCTGGCGCCGGCGGCGGTCTTCGCCGGTATGAGGCCGCTCGCGGCAATGTTCATCACCACGCGGTCGATATAGGGAAGCTGGCGGCCGCCGCTGTCGACGCGGTGGTAAAAGGGGTTGCGGGCGAAGAGGAAGCGGTCGGACGGCGGGCGGGTCAGCGGCACCCAGGGCTGCAGGGTCGGCAGGTCCGGATTGTCGTTCTTGTACTGGCTGTCGAGCTTGTTGTGCAGCGCAGCCCAGCTTCGCCGGCGCGCCTCTTCCACGGCCCGGGCCAGTTCCTCCGGCGGCGCATGGGCCGCGTGGAAGCGCTTCAGGTAGTGCGCCGGGCGGTAGATGTAGAGCGGCCGCGCGCCGGCCAGCGCGGGCAGGAACCCCGCATTGGACGTCGCCCAGCTGTAGCGGACGGTCCTGTCGTCCAGCACTTCGAAGAGGGGCGGTTCGCCGTCAACCAGCATCGCCGCCGGCGGTCCGGTCGGTGAAAGCTCCTCGTTGTTGGCGACATCCTCCCACCAGTAGCGGAAGTCCTCGGCGGTGAAGGGATGGCCGTCCGACCATTTGTGGCCCGGCCGGAGATGGAGCGTGAAGATGCGCCCCTCCTGCACGTCCACGCGCTCCAGAATGTCCGGCTCCAATACGAGCTCCGGCGTGTAGCAGAGGAGGCGCGCATAGCCGTAAACGACCAGCTGGCGCGTATCCTTGGCCTTGGCCATCAGCACGCGCAGGTCTCCGCCATGCCGGCCGGGCCCGGCTTTCCCGTCAAGATGCGGGACGGCCGGCAGGCGCTGTTCAACGGAGGGCAGCGCGCCGGCGCGGACCTGTTCCGCGAGGGACGGCGTTTCGACAGGGGCCGCCAGGGACGCGCCCGCAATGAGGACGAGCGGCGCGAACAGGACGGCCCGCGGCTTCACGCGGCGAGCCCGCCGGGCGCGGCGTCTTCCCCGAGGCGGACGAAATGCCCCTCCTCGATCTCCTCGAACACGCCTCTCGCGCCGCCGGCGAGCCGATAGGGGCCCGGCCAGAGTTCCGGCTTCGAAGCCCGTTCGTCGGCGAGCGCCTTGAAATCCAGCGGATAGTCGAGGTCCGGCTCCGGCACGGCGGCCAGCAGCGCCCTGGTATAGGGGTGGCGCGGATTGCGGAACAGCACCTCGCGCGGCGCAAGCTCCACCAGCCTGCCGGCGCACATCACGGCGATGCGCTCGGCCATGTAATCGACCACCGCCAGATTGTGCGACACGAACAGGTAGGTGAGGCCGAGCGCCTTCTGCAGGTCCTTCAACAGGTTGAGAATCTGCGCCTGCACCGAGACGTCGAGCGCCGAGACGGGCTCGTCGCAAAGCAGCAGTTCCGGCTTGAGCGCAAGGGCGCGGGCGATGCCGAGGCGCTGGCGCTGGCCGCCCGAAAAGCTGTGCGGATAGCGGTTGAGATGGCGTTCGTCGAGGCCGACAAGGCGCATCAGCTCGCGCACGATCCCGCGCCGCTCCTCCGGCCCGGCCAGACGATGCACGACCAGCGGCTCCGACACGATGTCGAACGCCGTCATACGCGGATTGAGCGCGCTGAACGGATCCTGGAACACATACTGGATGCGCCGGCGGTAAGGGAGCAGGCTCTTCTGCGGCAGCCGCAGCAGATCGACCGCGGCGCCGTTGTCGTCGAACAGCACTTCGCCCCGGTCGGGCGTCAGCGCGCGCATGACGATCTTGCTGAGCGTGCTCTTGCCGCAGCCGCTCTCCCCGACCAGGCCCAGGCATTCGCCGCGCTCGATACTGAAGCTGACATCGTCCACCGCCAGCACGCCCTCCTCGGCCGCCCCGCCGAAGAGGCCCGCCTTGCGGCTGCCGTAGCGCTTGGTGAGGCCGCGAACCTCCAGCAGCGGGCGGTCGGCGGGCGCCCCCGGCTCGGCACGGCTTTCCCCGGCGAGCAGCCGGCCGGTTTCGGGGCGAACCTCGCGGATCGGGGTCAGCCGCTCGCCCTCGGCCATGTGGAAGCGGGGGACGGCGCGCAGCAGCGCCTTCAGATAGGGGTGCCCGGCGCGCCGGAACACGTCGTCGGCGCTGCCGGCCTCGACGATGCGGCCGTGATACATCACCACCAGCTCGTCGGCCATGTTGGCGACGACGCCGAGGTCGTGGGTAATCATCAGCACCGCCATGCCGAGCTCGTGCTGGAGGTCCTTGACGAGTTTCAGGATCTGCGCCTGGACGGTCACATCGAGCGCGGTAGTCGGCTCGTCCGCGATCAGCAGCGCCGGACGGCAGATCAGCGCCATGGCGATCATCGCCCGCTGGCGCAGGCCGCCCGAGAGTTCGAAGGGATAGGTGTCGAGCGCGCGTTCCGGGTCCGGGAAGCCGACCAGGCGCAGCATGTCGGCCGTCTCGGCGCGCAGCCGCCCCGCGGTCGTTTCGCTGTGCAGCCGGAGCGCCTCGGAGACCTGGTCGCCTACGGTGTGCAGCGGCGAGAGCGAGGTCATCGGCTCCTGGAAGATGATCGAGACCGCGCCGCCGCGCAGCCGGCGCATCTGGCGGCCGTCCGGGTCGAGCGCGGCGATGTCCACCTCGGGCAGGCCTTCGCGCCGGAGGCGGATCGAGCCCGAGCGGATCGCGGCGGCGCGCGGCAGGATGCCCATGACCGCCTGCGCGGTCACCGACTTGCCGGACCCCGATTCCCCGACCAGGGCGACCGTCCGGCCGTGCGGGATGGAGAAGGACACGCCGTCCACGGCCGTGACCGCCCCGCCCGGCGTGTTGAAATCCACCGCGAGATTGTCGATTTCCAGCAGCGCGCTCAACGCGCGGCCTCGATAATGCGCGCGCTCAACGCGCGGCCTCGATAATGCGTGCGTTCACCGCCCCGCCTCGAGATCGACCGGCCAGACGCCGATCGCTTCCAGATTGGCGAGTGTCGTGGGGTCGGGCGCCAGCGCATTTTCCGCCGCCGCCCGCGCCGCCCGCGCAGCGACGAGATTGAAGCGGTCCAGGTTGGAGTCGATGGTGATCGTCGTCCCGCCGCCCGAAAGCTTCAACTGCATCCAGCCGTGGCCGCGCTCCTTGCGGGTCGAATAGAAGCGCAGCGCCAGCCGGTCGAGCGCCTCCCAGGCAATCGTGCGGCCGACGGGACCGAGAATCCGTATGCCCGCCGGGTTCATCTGCACCGTCGAGCGATGTTTCACCCAGGTCATCACCGCGAAGCCGCCGAACAGCAGCGCCAGCAGGCCGAGCAGCCAATTGCCGAAACTGCCGGGCGGCACCCACGGCATGGGCAGCAGCGCAATCGCCAGCCCGATGCCCGCGCGTGTATAGTCCGGCCAGAGCGTGCGGGCCGGATAACCCAAGGCCATGCCGCCCGTTGGCGCGGCCGCTTCCGCCGTCGTCGAGATCGCGCGGCCCCCCTTCTGCACCGGACCTTTTTTCGAGTCTGCGCGATTCCGCCCGCCGCCGCAATTCCGCCTTCGGACAAGCGCCGGTTCCTGCTTGACATTCAATAACCTATATCAATAATACATATTATAGTTCCTCATCTGCGGATCGCGAATGCGCCGCCTGCAAGCTCGGTCCGCGTTTGGGCGCATCGAAACCGGGCTGCCGGGCAACAGCAGATAGGAGACGCGAGCCATGCTACAGCTGAACAGACGCCAGGTCCTGACCGCCGGCGGCACACTGGGCGCTATGTCCGCCATGAGCCCCATCGTGAAGGCCTCCACCGGCAGCGCCGCGGTCAAGGCCGACCTCGACAGCCTGCCCCGGGTCAAGCAGGAACTCGTGGCGCCTCCCTTCGCGCCCGCGCACGAGCAGGTCGCCAGCGGAGGCCCGAAGATCATCGAGGTGGAACTGGTCGTCCACGAGGAAAAGCGGGAGATCGACGACGACGGAACCGTGCTGAACGCGCTTTCGTTCAACGGTTCCATCCCGGGCCCGCTGATGGTCTGCCATGAGGGCGACTACATCGAGCTCACGCTGAAAAACCCTTCGACCAACGTGATGGAGCACAATATCGACTTCCACGCCTCCACGGGCGCGCTCGGCGGCGGCGGCCTCACGCTCGTCCAGCCGGGCGAACAGGTCGTGCTGCGCTGGAAGGCGATCAAGGCCGGCACCTTCATCTACCACTGCGCTCCGGGCGGGATCATGATTCCCTACCACGTGGTTTCCGGCATGAACGGCGCGGTCATGGTGCTGCCGAGGGACGGGCTGAAGGACCGCAACGGCAATCCCGTCCGCTACGACAAGGTCTATTATGTCGGCGAGCAGGACTTCTACGTGCCGCGGAACGCCGATGGCGACTACATGCAATATGAGTCGCACAGCGACGCGATGGCCGATGTGCTGGACGTGATGCGGACGCTCACGCCCACCCATGTCGTGATGAACGGCAAGGTCGGCGCGCTCACAGGCGACAATGCGCTGACGGCCGCGGTCGGCGAGTCGGTGCTGTTCGTCCACTCCCAGGCCAACCGCGATTCGAGGCCGCACCTCATCGGCGGCCACGGCGACTATGTCTGGGAGGAAGGCTCGTTCATCGATCCGCCGATGGAAGGCCTCGAGACTTGGTTCATCCGGGGCGGCTCGGCGGGCGCGGCGCTCTACACCTTCCGGCAGCCGGGCGTGTATGTGTACCTCTCGCACAACCTCATCGAGGCCGTGCAACTGGGGGCGCTCGCCCATGTCGTGGTCGACGGGGACTGGGACGACGACCTGATGGCGCAGGTCCAGGCTCCGGGACCGATTCCGGCATAGGCGGCTCCGGCGGCAGGGCCGCCCGCCGCATTCGCGGCGTTCACCCCCGGCAGACGGCAGGGAAGGCGCTCCTCCAGCCCACCCTGCCGCTGCACGGGCGGCGCAACCGCGCAGCGCCGCCCATTCACCCTCTACCACCAGCGCGGCAAGCCTGTCACCTGCGGCTCCGAAAAAAGCCGACGCGCCGGGGCCGAACGCCGCGCCCGGCGAGCCGCTTATTGCAGGCGGAGTGACGCCTCCTGCCTGGCCGCGAATATCCGGCCGAGCGCATGCGACGGGACCAGAAGGTCCTCAAGCGTATGTCGGTCGAGCACCTCCATGAAGGCTTGCAGGGCCTCGTCCAGAACCCCGCTCAACACGCAGGGCCCCGCGATCGGGCAGGTGTTCCCGCCTTCCTTGAAACATTCGACCAGGTGGAAATTCCCTTCCATTGCGCGAAGCACCGCGCCCACGCCGATCTCGCGCGCCGGCATGGCAAGTTCGATGCCGCCCTTCTTCCCCCGGGTCGTCCTGACGAAGCCCTCCCGACCCAGCTGGTGGACCAGTTTCATCAGGTGGTTTTCCGAGATGCCGTAGGCGCCGGCGATTTCCCGGATCGTGCAGCGCCGGTCGCGGTGGAGACCGAGATAGATGAGCGTCCTCAGGGAGTAATCGCTGTATCGCGTCATTTTCATGTAGCCGGCCTCGCAGGGTTGGGCGTCGGGTTTGTCCGACAAGCCGCAGATGATCCGCAGGACGATGCGCTGAGTGAGAGATACAGCGGTTTGCTGCAAAACTACAACTTGGCCCGGATGGTTCAACCCGGCCAGAGCGTTGCGGGGTCCCGCCAGTCGGCGCGGGGATGGGCCGCGACGAAGCGGGCGAATTCGCGGAAGAAGGCAAAGCCCGCCTCGTCGGCGACAAGGTGGTGGGAGAGGATGCCGGTGGGCTCGCTCCGGTCCACCGTTCCTGTCCGCCGGGCGCGGAGATGGGCGGCGATGTCGCCCAGCGCCTCGGCCTCGCCGCGAAAGCCGCGATGGGTGCGCCAGGCCACCGGATCGACATGGGCGTTGGTCTCGAACGGGCTTCGGCGCGGGCGGAAAACCGAGAGGCCCCGCCAGCCCGCCGCCGGCAGCCGCGCCGCCAGCGCCGGCTCGATCCGGTTCCAGGGCGGCGCGAGGACCGCTAGAAAGCGCCCGCCATACAGCGCTTCGAGCCGCTCCCGACCGGCCTCCAGCTCGGCCAGCATGGTTTCCTGCGGCCTGTGGGGGCCGAACTCGGCCTTCTTCTCCGCCGGGCCGGCATGGTTTCCGTGCCGCCACCCATGTTGGAGGATCGCGCCCGGGAGGTCGGCGGCGGCCTCCGCGGGAATGACCGCAAGCGCAAAGGGAACGCCGTCGAGCGCCTCGACCAGCCGTTCCAGTGCGGGCGACCAGGCTGCGGCGTCGTCATCGCGCCACCAGAATTCCGCGGGCTCCGGCCAGAGGTCGAGCTCGTCGGCCAGCGCCTGCCAGGGGTCAGCGGCCATCGAGGCCCTGCAACAGGGCGATCGTCGCGGCAATGCCGCCAAGGTCGATACCGGCGGTGGACAGCTGCGGGCCGGCGAGCGCCCTGTCTATGGCGGCGGCCAGGCGCTCCGGCGACAGCTCGTCCTCGGCCACGACCTGCAGGGCCCCGCGCTCCGCGAGCGCATGGGCGCGCAGGGTCTGTTCGCTCTCATGCCCGCCCGCATAGGGCGCGACGACCGCGCGGAGCCCCGCCGCCAGCACTTCCATCACCGTGTTGTAGCCGCCCTGGGAGACCGAGAGATGCGCGCGGGCGAGCAGCGCCTGGAAATCGGGCCGGGCGCGTTCGACGATGACGCCGGAGGGCGCGGCGCGCACGAGGTCGGAAAACACGGCGTCCGGCAGCCCTTCGCCGACGAGGAAGCGCCAGCGGCGGTCGCGGGCGGCCGAGAGCGGGCGGGCGGCAAGCGCGGCGCGCAGCAGCGGCTCGCCGACCGCCCCGCCCCCGGCCGAGACCAGCACTTCGCCCTCGCCGTCGTCGCCGCCAGGTGGGGCGTCGGCCCGGTCCACCGTGTAGCCGGTATAGCGCACGAGCGGCGCGATCCGGTCGAGGCCGGGAAAGGTCACATCGAACGGCACGAAGGCCGGGTCGCCGTGGACCAGCACCAGATCGTACCAGTGCTTCACCCGCTCCAGCATCTCGCCGATGCGCTCGGGCTTGTCCGGCTCGACCAGAATGTCGCGCACCGAGGAGACGGTCGTGCAGCCGTCGGCCTTCGCCCGCGCCAGCAGCGGCTCCAGTTCGAACCGCAACTGCCGGCGGCCGAAGGGGAAAAGCTCCGTAACCAGCGCATCCGGCCGCGCTTTCTCATAGGCCTTGAACAGCGCCGCCTTTCGCTTGCCGCGCCAGGCGTCGTCGATGGGCCGGTCCCGCTCGTCGGCCAGTTGCTTGAAATAGCGGTCCACGGCGCGCACCGGAGGAAGCTGCACCAGCTTCGCCCCGCCGGGATCGGCGCCGGGCACCGGCAGGCCGCCCGAGGCGACAACCGTTTCGATGCCGGCTGCGGCCGCCGCCCTCGCCAGCGACAGCGTCCGGCGCAGATGGCCGATGCCGAGCAGATGCTGGACCCAGAAGAAGACCTTCATCGGAACGCCTGCACATCGAGGCAGCGGAGCCGCGGCCGTCCGCCTGGCGCGACTTCGAACAGATGCGCCGCCGGCGAGGAGAGTGCGCGGGGCGGCGGTTCCAGCATGTCCCATCCGGCGGCTGCGGCGTAGAGCGCGCGAATCACGCCGCGATGGACGACCGCGACCGTCGGCCTGCCGCGGCGGGCGACCTCCCCGAGCCAGGGCGCGAGACGGCGCTGGACCATGCGCGGGCTCTCGCCGCCGGGCGGCAGGAAGTCGAGGCCGCGCGCCTCGTTTTCGGCCATCTCAGGCCCGAGTTCGGCGCGGAGTTCGGCCAACCGCCGGCCTTCCCAGTCGCCCCAGTCCATCTCGATGAGCGCCGGCGCGCACGGAACCGCGCCGCCGGCCAGCACCGCCGCCGTGCGCCGCGCGCGGGCAAGCGGGCTCGCCGCCCAGTCGAAAGAGGAGAAGGCCGGCGGCAATTTCCAGCGCGCAACCTCCGCCACGCCCTCGGCATCGAGGGGTATGTCGCGCCGCCCCTGGACCCGTTTTTCCCGGTTCCAGGCAGTAGGCCCGTGACGGATGAGGGCGAGCAGCGTCATGCCAGCGCCGCTGCCGCCCGGTCAATGTCATGGCGGACAAGCACGCGCTTCCTGGCCGCCGCGCCCATCTCCCGCCGCCGGTCCGGGTCCGTCAGCAGGACCCGCAGGCAGCGGGCGAAGGCGTCCGCATCGCCCGCCGGCGCCAGCAGGCCGGTTTCGCCATGCGCCACCACGGCGGGCACGCCGTCCGTGTCCGCCGCCACGACCGGCAGGCCGGCGGCCGCGGCCTCCAGCAGGGCCATGCCGATGGCCTCGCGCTCCGCCGGCCAGACGAAGAGGTCCGCATTCGCCAGGATGGCTGGCAATTCGGATTCGCTTCGCCTCCCGAGCCAGCAGATGCGCCCGGCCGGCAATGCCGCCTCGACCTGCCCGCGCGCCGGCCCGTCGCCCACCACGAGCAGCCGCCAGGGCAGGTCGTCCAGCACCGCCAGCGCCGCGCCCAGCCGGCGGTATGAGGCGAGCTTGGCGCCCTCGCGCATCATCGCGACCGTCACCAGCACAGGCGGGTCGCCCCGGCAGGACGCCGCCCGCCAGGCGGAGGCGTCGAGAAACGGCGCCAGGTCGATGAGGCGGTCCGGCGCGGCCAGCGGCGCGAGGCAGGCACGGTCGTTCGGGTTGAGGCAGAAGAGGCGGTCGGCGCGGGCTATCGCATCCCCGACCGCGCGGTGCCCGATGTCCCAGGGGCCGCCGGCGCGCTTTGGCGCGTGCGAGGCTTCGGCTACCCAGTAGGCCGCGCCGCGCGCTGCCGAGAGGCGGGGCCCGAGCCAGTCCGGCGCCTTGTAGTAGAGATGGTAGGTGAACCAGACGTCGAAGGCGGGGAGGCGCGCCTCCAGACGCCCGGCGAGCCTGCCCCCGAGCGCCCGGAGGCGTTGCTGGCGGCGGGGGTCGCCCCGCTTGTCCAGCGGGCGGAAGCGCGAGGCAAGGAAGGGCTTGTGGCCCGCCGCTTCCAGCGCGCGCAGGAAGAGCCGCGCAATCTGCCTTTCGCCCGAAGGCACGGGATGGTTCGGCGGTTTCAGCGGCGCATAGAACGCAATGCGCATGCCGGTGTCCCGAAGCGCTCTGCCAGCCGGTCGATGCCGGCCTCGAAGGAAAAGGCCGTGCTGACGCGCATATGGGCCGCGCGTCCCATGGCGGCCCTCTCTGCCGGGTTGCGGATGAGCGCGGCGAGCGCCGCCGCAAGGGCCTGCGGGTCCTCCGGCTCGACCAGCAGCCCGGTCTCGCCGGCGCGCACGAATTCGGGCACCGCCGAGACCCGCGTGGAAACGGCCGGCAGGCCTTGCGAGGCCGCCTCCATCAGCACGTTGGGCAGGCCGTCGCGGTCGCCGTCCGGGGCAATCCGGCAGGCAAGCGCGAAGAGGTCCGCCTTGCGGAGTTCCTCCACGACCCTGTCCTGCGGCTGCGCGCCGAGGAACCGGGCCGGCAGGCCCGCCGCCGCCCGCTCCAGCCGCCCGGCAAGCTTGCCGCCGCCGATATGCACCAAACGCCAGTGCAGGTCCGGCGGCAACAGGCTAAGCGCCGCGAGCAGCGTGTCGTAGCCTTTCTTCTCGACCACGCGGCCGACCGAGGCGATGACCACGGGCCGGGCCGGGTCGCTGCCGTCGGGCGCGCCGCGCTCCGGCGGGGAGGGGAAACGGCCGAGATCGAGGCCGTGATAGACCAGCATCACCCGCTCCGGCGCGGCCGCGAGCGACTTCAGATGCGCAGCGCCCGCGCTTGTGCAGGTCGCGAGCCATTCGCACGCCGCGAGCTTCTCGCGCTTCTCCCATTCGGGCGTCGTCCAGATGTCCTTGGCATGGGCCGAGCAGGACCAGGGCAGGCCGGTCATCAGGCTCGCATAGCGGGCGACCGAGGCGGGCGTGTGCAGGAAATGCACGTGGAAACGCTCGACGTCCTCCGGCAGTTCCGCCGCCAGCACCGCCGCCTGGGCGAAGCGCCGTCCCCGGTTCGGCGTCGGGTCGCGCCGCCAGTCGCGGAGCCAGGCGGCGCGGGCGGCGGGGTAGCCCGGCAGGCGGCGCGCACGCCGCCAGCCCCGCCAGACGCGGCGCGGCTCCTCGCGCACATATTCCGGCAGATAGTGGACCGGCGCGGCGATCCGTTCGTGCATCGGGTGGCGGGCCGGATCGGTCGGGCGGCGCAGCGAGACGATGCGCTGGGCAACGCCGCGTTCCTCAAGACCCAGGATTTCCTGCGCGATGAACGTCTCGGAGAGGCGCGGATAGCCCTTGACGATGACCGCGACGGTCAAGGCTGCACAAGCCTGAGCGGCTCGGCTGCCGGCCGCTCCAGCGCCAGGTCGGTGAGCCGCGCGATGCTCTCCACACCGTCCATCAGGCCCGGCACGACCACTTCGGACGGGCGGTTCTGCACGGCGAGATTGCGGATCGCCGCCGCCATGGCGCGGGTGTCGGCAAGATAGTCCGGGTCGAGCATCCGCACGAGGCCGAGCTCCTGCGCGCGTTCGGCGCGGATGCGCTGCTCCAGCCGGGGCCGGGTGCGCGGCACGATGACGGCCGGCTTGTCGAGCGAGAGTATCTCGCAAAACGTGTTGTAGCCGCCCATGGCGACCACGCCGGAGGCCCGCTCCATCAGGGCTTCCAGATGCGCGTCGAACACGAGCGTCGAGACCTGCGGCAGCGCCGCCGCCCGCCGGCGGAACTCCGCCTGGCGCTCCGAGGGCATGAAGGGCCCGAACACCAGCACGGCCCGCCACGGCATCGGGCCGGCATGTTCATAGGCGCGCAGAACCCAGTCGATCAACTCGTCGCCGTCGCCGCCGCCGCCGGCCGTGACCAGCACGAAGGGCTCGTCCGCCGCGCATTCGGCTTCCGGGGAAAGCGGCGCATCCGGCACGCCGCGCGGCAGGTAGCCTGTATAGACCGCCTTGCGCTGTACCTGCTCCGGCAGGCCGAGCCCCTCCAGCGGGTCGCAGATCTGCGGCAGGCCGTATATCCAGATCTGGTCATAGAGCCGCGAGAGCGCCGGGGCGACATTCTTGCGCTCCCATTCCGGCGCCAGCATTTCCGGCTCGTCCATCACGTCGCGCAGGCCGAGCACGAGGCGCGTGCCCCGCCGGCGCAGGATTTCCAGCGTCTCGGCCACCTCGCCGCGCAGGCCGAGCGGCTCCTTGTCCACCAGGAACAGGTCGGGGTCGAAGATCTCCGCCGTGTGGCGGATGATCGAGGCGCGCATGGCCAGCGTCTCTTCAGGCGCCATGTTCAGGTTGAGCGGCGTGTAATCGCCGTTGCGCAGCTTGATCATGCCCGGCACGCGGACGAAATCGACGCGGGTGCGGAAGTCGAAGCTGCCGATGATCGGCGAGCCGGAGAGGATCAGCACCGAGAGGTCGCGGCGCCTGCCGACCAGCGCATGCGCGATCGTCCGGCAGCGGCGCAGATGGCCGAGCCCGAAGCTGTCATGGCTGTAGATGAGGATACGCTTGCCTCGCATGGGACCGACTATCGCATATCTCCGGGGCCGCTGCTCCATTGAATGTCGTGTGCGCGGGCCGCACTTTCAATTGCGCCCGATAGGCCCATGATGCGGAGGTTTGTCGAGGCGCGGGAGCCGGTCGGCATGGAAAAGACGATCTACGGCTTCGTGTTCCGCCACAGCCTGGCGCAGCAGCTCTTCCTGCTCGCGCTCACCGTGGCGTCCTTCCCGGTGCTCTACGTTTCGCTCGAACTGCCCAAGCAGATCATCAACGACGCCATCAGCGGCTCGGGCTTCCCCCGGTCGCTGCTCGGGCTGGAGCTCGGGCAGATCGAGTATCTGATGGTGCTGAGCTTCGCCTTCCTCGGCCTCGTGCTCATGAACGGCGCGTTCAAATTCGCCATCAACACCGGCAAGGGCCGCCTCGGCGAACGGCTGCTGCGGCGCCTGCGCTACGACCTCTATTCGCGCCTGCTGCGCTTCCCGCTGCCGGTGTTCAAGCGCACGGGCCAGGGCGAGATCATCCCGATGGTGACGCAGGAGGTCGAGCCGCTCGGCGGCTTCATGGGCGATGCGCTGGCCCAGCCGGTCTATCAGCTCGGCATCCTCGTCACCATCGGCGCCTTCATGCTGATCCAGGAGCCCATCCTGGGCCTTGCCGCGCTCGCGCTCTACCCGTTCCAGATGTATGCGATCCCGAAGCTCCAGCGCCGGGTGACGGCGCTCGCCAAGCAGCGCGTGCAGCATGTGCGCCGGCTGTCCGACCGGATCGGCGAGTCGATCTCGACCATCGAGGCGGTCCACGCCGATGACGGCTCCAACCGGCTGCGCGCCGACGTTGCCCACCGCCTCGGCGGCATCTACGACATCCGCTACGAGATCTTCCGGCGCAAGTTCTTCATCAAGTTCCTCAACAATTTCCTGGCGCAGCTCACCCCTTTCTTCTTCTACTCGATCGGCGGCTACCTGATCATCGAGGGCCGCCTCAGTTTCGGCGCCATGGTCGCCGTGCTCGCCGCCTACAAGGACATGTCCGCGCCCTGGAAGGAGCTGCTGGCCTACTACCAGCAGCAGGCCGACGCGCGCATCAAATACGACCAGGTCGTCCAACAGTTCGATCCGCCCGGCATGATCGACGAGGCCCTGCAGGTGGAGGAGGCCGAGGCCCTGCCGCGGATCGGGCCGGAAAGCCGGCTTGGGTTTGAGAATGCTGCTTATGCGGAGGACGAGATTTCCCAGCCGGTGCGCAGCGCCACCCTGTCGCTCGGCCTGGACGAGCATGTCGCCGTCGTCGGCCCGAGCGGCGGCGGCAAGGAGGAGCTAGGCCTGCTCGCCGCCCGGCTGGCGGTCGTCACCGGCGGGCGCGCGCATCTCGACGGCACCGCGCTCGCCGACCTGCCGCAGGCGGTGTTCGGGCGCCAGGCGGCCTATGTCGGGCCGAACGCCAGCCTCTTCAACGCGACCGTGCGCGAGAACCTGCTGTTCGGCCTGCGCCACCGGCCGCTCCGCCCCGCCGAGCTCGGCCCGGAGGAGGCCGCCCGCCGCGAGGCCCGCGCGGCCGAGGCCCGGCGCTCCGGCAACAGCGACGCCGATTTCGGTGCGGACTGGGTGGACTACGAGGCCGCCGGCGCCGCCCCCGGCCGGGAGATGGCGCGCCGGATGGTGGAGGTGCTGACGGCCGTCGGCCTCGACGACGACCTCTACACGCTGGGGCTGCGCGGCGTGCTCGACCCGGACGCCCATCCGGGCCTCGCGGGACGGGTGCTGGAGGCGCGCGCCGCACTCCGCTCCCGCCTCGACGCGCCGGGCGCGGCCGCCCCCATCGAGCCCTTCGACGCGGACGCCTACAACGTCAACGCAACGCTCGCGGAGAACCTCCTGTTCGGCGCGCCCATCGGCCCGGCCTTCGAGGTCGGGAACCTTGCGGGCCACCCCTTCGTGCGCGGCGTGCTGGAGGAAGCCGGCCTGCTGGACCGGCTGGAGGGCATCGGCCTCCAGGTGGCGAAGATCATGGTGGAGCTGTTCGCCGACATCGACCCCGGCCACGAGCTCTTCCAGCAGTTCTCCTTCATCGACGCCGACGACCTGCCCGGTTTCCGGGCGATCGCCGCGCGCGCCGACCGGCTCGGGCTGGAGGGGCTGGAGGCGGCGGAGCGCGAGCGGCTGCTGGGCCTGCCCTTCCTGCTGATCCCGGAGCGCCACCGCCTCGGCCTCATCGACGACGACATCCGCCGCGACCTGCTGGCCGCGCGCCGCCTGTTCCGCGAGCGCCTGCCGGAGGCGGACCGCGCTTCGGTCGAGTTCTTCGACGCGGACCGCTATGCGGCGCAGGCGAGCCTCCAGGACAACATCCTGTTCGGGCGCATCCGCCACGGCGAGGCGCATGGCGCGGCCCGGGTGAGCGCGCTGCTTGGCGAGGTCGTGGACGAGGTCGGCATCCGCGAGGCGGTGATGGAGGCGGGGCTCGCCTTCGAGGTCGGCATCGGCGGCAGCCGCCTGACGCAGACCCAGCGCCAGAAGCTCGCCTTCGCCCGCGCCCTGCTCAAGCGCCCGGCGCTGCTGGTGGTCAACATGGCGACCGCCGGCATCGAGCGGGTGGCGCGCCGGATGCTCTTCCTCGCCGCCCGCACGGCGATGGAGGGGCGCGGCATCCTGTGGGTGCTGGAATCGCCGGAGCTGGCGGAGGACTTCCCGCGCACCGTCGTCGTCGAGGACGGGCGCACGGTCGAGGACGGCGCATATGAGGCGCTCAGCGAAGCCGGCGGCCCGCTCGCCCGGCTCCTGCGGCAGTCATGAGGAGGAACGGACCATGGCGCTGAACGAAGAAGTCGAGGCGCTCCGCGCCATCCCGCTGTTCCAGCGCATCGAGGCCTCGAAGCTGCGCCTGCTCGCCTTCACCAGCGAGCGGGTGCGCTTCCGGCCGGGCGACCTCGTGGTGGAGGAGGGCGATATCGGGGACGCCGCCTATATCGTGCTGGAGGGCGCGGCCGAGGTGCTGGTCGAGACCCCCCAGGGCCCGCTCAAGGTGGCGGACCTCGGCAGGAACGACATCATCGGCGAGATCGCGATCCTGATCGACGTGCCGCGGACCGCCACCGTGCGCACCACGGAGGCGATGACGGCGCTGCGCATCTCCAAGGAGCTGTTCTTCCGCCTGGTGGCCGAGTTCCCGCAGATGGCGGTCGAGATCATGCGCGAGCTCGCCCAGCGCCTCGACCGGACCACCAACGACCTCCGCGAAGCCCGCGCCCAGCTCGCCGCCGGGTGAGGGGGGGGGGACCCTTGGACCGCAGCCCGCACCGATCACCGGACGGCCCGTCGCGCCATGCGCTCTTCCCGCCATGCCCCCTTATCGTCACGCCCGGACTTGCCTGCGCCGCGAAGGCGGGGGTCGCCCCGGACCCCGATCCGGGGCCCAGCCTCGGCTCTGGCGGCAGCTTCGGCGGTCGGTCCCGTTCTCCACCGGCTGCGGCGGCATCGGGGGCTGGAGCTGGACCCCGGCTCGGGGGCCGGGGTGACGAAGAGCAGGGCCGGGGTGGCGAAAGGCGGGGCCGGGGTGACCCCCGCCTTCGCGGGGGCAGGCGGGGCGCGGGGGCCGAAGGGGCGCGGGGTGCGGCGTTGCCGGGCCGCGCGGGAGGGGGGCATGTCCGCAAGTCCTCGCGCGCCCCGGCATGACCCGGCTCGACAGCGCCATCCGCCGCCTCACGGCCCAGCGCGCCTGCCTCGACCGGGCGGCGGCGCTCATCGCGGGCGTGCCCGGCCCGGTGCTGGAGCTCGGGCTCGGCAACGGGCGCAGCTACGACCATCTCCGCGCGCGCCTGCCCGGCCGCGACATCTTCGTGTTCGAGCGCGCGCCCGCCGCCCACCCCGACTGCACGCCGCCCGAAGACCGCCTCATCGTCGGAGACTTCCTCGACACCCTCCCGCATGTCCGCCTGCCCGCCCCCGCCGCCCTCGTCCACGCCGACATCGGCACCGGCGACAGGCGGGCCTCGCTGGCGCTGGCTGCCGCGCTGGCCCCCCTGCTCCCCCGCCTGACAGCCCCCGGCGCCGTCCTCGCCGGCGACCAGCCCATGCCGCTGCCCGGCTGGACGGAGGAGCCGCTGCCGGAAGGCGTCGCCCCGGGCCGCTACCGCCTCTACCGCCGCCCGATGGCGGGCTGAGCGGGCGGGCAGGGCCCGGCAACCTCCCGTCACGCCGAGGGGCCCTCCCCCGCCTTCGCGGGGGCAGGCACCCAACCTCTCCCGCCCGGCGGGAGAGGGGTTTTCACGGGAGCGGGCCGCCTCCTTCCATTCCCCTGTCCTCCCGCCTCCCTCTGTTTCCCCTCTCCCGCTTGCGGGGGAGGACGGGTGGGGGGCCGCTTTCGCGCCAGCGGAAGCGGCGGGCGAAGCCCCGCACTGCGAAATCCGGTATAAATTCCCCCAAAAGACTTGCATCCCGCCCGTTTGTTCTCTATATACCCCTCGGAAACCCGTGCCAACCGCGAGGAAGCGAGGCGATGACGTGGACATGATTCGGGGCGCCGGGCGGCGCTTCGCGAGGGACCTGGGAGCTGTGTCGAGGGGTGACAAGTCAACAGGACAGGTGCGCCCGCCCGCCGGCCGATGGAAGGCCCCGGCTCGTTGGACCTGGAACGAATCCGGGCCGGCCGGCGGGGCGAAAACGGGCCCGGCCGGCTCACTCACCTGAAACGGACCGGCGCGGCGGCGCCGGAAGCAACGGCGACGGAAAGGAGGACGGACAGGATGGCGGACGGACTGGGAGGCCGGAGACCCGGCAAGGCGGTGGGCGAGGACCTGCGCCGCCGGGCGGTGGCGGCGGTGCTGGAGCGGGGCATGAGCTACCGCGAGGCGGGGCTGAAATTCGAGGTGTGCGCGACCAGCGTGCTCCGCTGGGTCCGGCGCTTCGAGGAGCGCGGCGATGTCCGGGCGGACCCGCCCCGGGGCCGGCGGTCGCGGATCGAGGAGGAGCGCGCCCGCGTGTTCCGCATCCTGAAGCGGCGCCCGGCCATCACCGTCCCGGCCTTGCAGCGCGCGCTCGCCGCCAGGGGCCTCACCGTCGGCGACGCTGCGGTGAAGCGCTTCCTGAAACGCCACGGCCTGCAACGCCGGCAGCGCCTCGCGGGGCGGCGGGGCTGACACTCGAATCCGCTCGATGTTCCGGGACGGCGGGCATGGACCAGCGCCAACACCCCTTGCGGTTTCGACCGCGGGGCGCGAGGCCTCTTCGGAGGCCCCTGCTTTTTGGCAGGCTTCGATGCGCACGTTCGTCTATGTGGACGGCCTCAACCTCTTCTACGGCGCTCTCAGGGGCACACCGTGGCGATGGCTGGACCTGTACGATTGCGCGGTTGTGATTAGCAACGACAGCCACCTTGCAGAGGCCATGCGGCTCTCCGGCTGGAAGGAAGAGCCGCTGCAAGAGGGCATCGCGCCGAGGCGGTCACCGGCTGTATCGGCGGACGGCGAGGTTGAGTGGCGGGAAGGAGCGTGGCAGCGGCTACACGACATTGAAACGCTTCCCGAAGGGCCACCGCATAGACTACCAACGACGTCTCACGCGACCCCGCTGCCTTCGGGCTCATCTTCCTTGCCAGAAGCCAAGACCTCCCGCGACAACCCCTTCTGCACCACCCCAGCAGCCAACTCCGGCCCTCCTTGACACCTCGTTGCCCGGTTACTCTCCTTGAAAAAAGGAGTCCCTAGGCCACTTCCCTTTCGCTAGTTCCAATACCTCTCGTGCCACGTCCGATCCCAGCGCCGACAATGCCAAGTACGCTTCCAACCGCACGTCGGATGCTAAATCCTCCTTCGCTATTCTTCCCAACGCACTAACCGCCAAAGGCCTGGTACTGGCCCCGAGCCAACCTGCCACCGCCTTCCTAAGGTCCGTCGGCAACTTATCATTCGCTTTCTCCGCTACCGCCTGTATCACACCGTCTTCATTCACCCCGCGCAGCGCACTTAACGCCTTGAACAACTTGACGACATCTTCAGACGAGATCATAGTTTCCAGAGCTTCCTGTTGCTGATTCGTCAACGATGTTCCCCTCGACAATCTAGATCCCTCCTCTCTTGCAAATTGCTGCAAATGTTCAAACAACTCATTTGCGCCCCCCGAAACGGCACAAGCTTCCAAACAACTCATCAAGCGGAACACAGACCGCTCGAAAAAAGTACTGGCATCAGCGCTTAACTTCACATTCCTTATATCTGTAATCCTCTGCCCCGGTGCAACTGGATCAACATCCACCAGCAATACTACCACGTTCTCGGCATTATACGAAATAGCACTTACAATATGATTGTCCCTTAACGAATTCCCCACCACCACTACCAACTCCGTTCGTGCCATCGTGTCCGTAAAAACGTGATTCAAATGGCTATACGGCTCTCCCAACGCGTCCTTCTCCAACGTCGGTACCACCATAAGTGGCTCCAGATCGTTACCTTCCCTCGAAAGCCTAAAGTCAGGGCCCGGTAATGGATACCCCCTATCTAGCCTAAGAAAGGTTGGCTTCTCCCTATGGCTTTGGTCAATATAGTAGCTAACTGACCCATGCAACTTGTACAGCCTCAACTTTCCATCATACTGCCGAGTCCATGGTGCGACTAGTTCCTTACCTGGTCTGTCGAATCCATCCGAAAATTCCAAAGCTGCCACCTCGCATGTATATTCGACTATACGATCATAGTTTGTTGTAAATATATGAACTTCCTCCAGCCTCGGGTGCTCCGCCAGCATCTTCACGCCCGGAGAAAGTACTCTAGTCACTGCGTCTCGATTGAACATTTCACATTGTTCGATAATGAATGCAATTAAATGCGCCTTTAGGTACTTTGACCCCTCCTCCCATTCTACGAGCTCTCTTGACGGCTTCATGTCGGCTGGTATCGCCTCACTCAGCCTCTCCGCCTTACCCAAACTTGACAGGAGCGCTTCAATATCACTATCGCTACCTAGTTGTTCAAAGTGGCGTTCCAGCGTTGGATACAGCTCCGGGTACTTTTTTCTTGCTGTGTTTTTAAACGCATGGAGGAACGGACGCATAGTTGGCACACCAAACGGCGCAGAGAACCCGGCTCCTAGCAAAAAAGTGATCGCCGCTCTCATTCTTCCAACTCCGATTGCAATTTCTCGATAACTCCCTCCATATATTGTCTTGTGAATGGGGTGTGAATCTGACATGGCGATGGCGGGATCGCTGGGCTGATCGGGTTCATGCGGCGTGCCTGTCGGCGTAGTCGGCGCAGTTGTTGTCGTTGGCCGGGGTACCGACACCGCGCATGAGGGTTTCCCATGCGCGGTCGA
>JAJEIH010000140.1 GCA_022827685.1 Alphaproteobacteria bacterium | reverse complement strand
CAACGCCCCGGAACCTCAACACAAAAATAAAATGGCACTACACCGACAAGCCCAAAACCACAATCAAGCTATATCAACACCTTGCCGAACCAGAACACTTCAATATCAACCGAAGCCACCGCCAAACTGTTAAACTTGGGTTAGTACCAGGCTGCGGAATGCAGGACCCATGTTGAGAACGTTTGGTATTTCTCCCCTCCCGCTCGGCGGGAGGGGCAGGGGAGGGCCTCTCGGCGTGACGGGCCTCTGCCGGGGTTCCGCCCGCCGCTTCCGCTGGCCCGGAAGCGGCCCCCCACCCGGCCTCCCCCGCAAGCGGGGGAGGAGGTTCCCGGCGGCTATGCTGGCGCTGCTTGCTGCATGGCCGGTTGCAGGTGTGCGGCTTGCGGCGGAGCCGCTGCCGCCGCCCGCCGAGGCGCTGATCGCCGCCGCCGGGCTCGAAGGCGCCGGCACCGGCTATATCGTGATCGACCTCGACGGCGGCGCCGTGCTGGCGTCGCGGCGGGCGGACGACGCCTTCCTCCCCGCCTCCACCGCCAAGATTGCGACCGCCGTCGCGGCGCTCGAGATCCTCGGCGGCGGGCACCGCTTCGAGACGAGCCTCCGTCGTTCCGGAGACCGGCTCTACCTGGTGGGCGGCGGCGACCCGCTGCTCGCGGTGGAGGACCTGATGTCGCTGGCGCGGGCCGGCACCGAAGCCGGCATCGCCCGGGCCCGCCTCTTCTACGACGACAGCCTGCTTCTGCCCGCTGCCGAGATCGACGCCGGGCAGAGCGACCGCGCGACCTACAATCCGGGCGTTTCGGCGCTCTCGCTGTCCTTCAACCGGCGGCGCCTGGTCTGGGGCGCGAATCAGGGCGGCGGGCTTGCAGCCTTCGCCCTGCCGGCCGGCGATCTCGCGCCGCTGCGGGCCGCCCTGGGCAAGGGCGGGCCGCTCTTCCACCGCCTCGAGACGCCGGACGGGCCGAGCTGGCGGGTGACGGCCCGAAGGCCGGGCCGGACATGGGTGCCGGTGCGCCGGCCGTCGCGTTTCACGGCCTCGCTCTTCCGTGAGCTCGCGGCCATGCAGGGGCTGGCGCTGACCGGACCGGAGGCCGGCACCGCGCCGGCGGACGCCCGGCCCGTCGCCCGCCATGCCGGTCCGCGGCTGGTCGATATCGCCGCTCTTTCCCTGCAATACTCCAACAACCTCGTCGCGGAACTGATGGGCCTCGGCGCCGCCCGCAAGCTGGCCGGCGGGCCCGAGACGCTGGCGGCTTCGGCCGCCCGCCTGCAGGCGGAGCTGGACCGGCGCCTCGGCGGCGGCGCGGGCTGGCTGCTCGACCGCCATTCCGGCCTCAGCAGCCGCGCGCGCGCCTCGCCCCGGCGGATGGCGGCGCTGCTCGGCTATGCCGACGGCCGGCGCTATGCGGGCCGCAGCTTCGAATCGCTCCTGCCGATTTCCGGCTGGAAGGGCTCGCTGGCCGGCTGGGACGACGAACCCGCGCTGGCGTTCCGCGTCTGGGCCAAGACCGGCAGCATGTATTACGGGCGCGGCCTTGCCGGATATCTGCACGCGGCGTCCGGACGAAAGCTGGCCTTCGCGCTCTTCACCAGCGACCTCGACGAGCGCCGGCGCCTCGACGCGCTCGGCCCCGAGCCGGGAGAAGAAGAGCGCGAACGGGGCGAAGCCTGGCTCGAACGGGCGCGGGACCTGGAGCGGGCCCTGCTCAAGCGCTGGGCGCTGGCGTTTTAGAGCGGTTCCCGTTCCGACGGCGCCCGCCGCATTTCGGTCCGGGCCGGAAATCACCGCCACGGCAGGCGGCCCGCTACCCGCATCCCGGCCCCGCGCCCGCCGCCCCGATCGACCCCCTTCCGTCATGCCCGGACTTGTTCCGGGCATCTCCTTCAACCGTCTCCGCCGGGCGGCCGCATGGATACCCGGAACAAGTCCGGGCATGACGAGAAGAAGGCATGAGTCCCAAATCGATGCCATTGGTAGAACACTCATCGAACATGTCATGAGATGTCATGTTTTGTCATGCGGGCCGGCAGGACCCCGTGCGATGTGATGAGATGTCATGGTCTGCATGCGCACGACACATACCCTGCATCCTGTTCAGGCATGGCCTCCGGGTATTCCGTCCGGTTTCTCCGGCTTGTCGTCTTCGGCATGGGCTGTCCTTTCGATCCGTCTTCGTTCGTTTTCCCGCCGCCCGGTTTCCCGGAGCGGCGGGACCCTGATTCGCGCGTATCCTGCGCGCGCGCCTGCGCCGGCGGGGGCGGGCGTATCGCGGCGGCGCGGCTCGTGCGCCTGATTGCCCGCGCGCGAGGCAGGCACAGGACGCACTTCGCCTGTCGACTGAATCGGGGTCGTTCCGCACCGGGCCGGCACGGGCGGGAAGCGGCTCCGGATGCCTCTTCCCTCGGACCCATCATATCACTGTTTCTGAGAATGCAAGCCCCCAGAAGAGAAATATTACTTAAATTTCAGGGACTATTTGCCATACACCTTCATCGCCCCGGTTCGGGGGCCGAGGCGACGATTGAGGTTCTGCGGACGGGGCCGGTTCAATCCGGACGGATTGTGCTCCAGTTCTGGACGCTCTAGTTGCGAATGCAAACCAATCGCGTTATCGCAGTTTCAGTCAACCTTTTGCCTCGGAATTTTGGGGATCATATACAGAATGCCAACCGCTAGGTCGGCACCCTTACTTCAATCCCGATACAACGCCTTCGTCAGTTCGACATTGCCGGTGGAAATTTCGATATCTGAGCCAGCAGGGAACATTGTAATTTTCATGCCCTGAACAACACCGTCATCGTCACGCCACTCGATTGTCATTTCTCGCCACTGCGTAGGCGGCAAATCATCTTGAGAAGAATACGTTTCAAGCGGGTCGATGGTGAGCCTTGTCACGTCATGGATTGACAGTTCGATGGTCATTTGTGGTTTCCTGCTTACGCGTTCTCATCTCTGACGACGCGCACCGGGCACAGCAATGCCCGCACAGCCTCATCAATCGTGAATTCAGACTTGTCTGGCTTGCTATGGCAATTCAGATGCGGCGTCAATGATGAATGGAAATTTGTATTTAATCCCCGAATTTTCTGATAAAGGGAGTCAGGCGAGCGCGGCGTAGAGGGCGTCCACGAGGGCGCT
Source organism: Alphaproteobacteria bacterium (assembly GCA_022827685.1). Lineage (GTDB taxonomy): Bacteria > Pseudomonadota > Alphaproteobacteria > Bin95 > Bin95 > Bin95. The sequence goes on along the minus strand of JAJEIH010000140.1, from coordinate 10,064 downwards.
GAGGCGGGGGCTGATGCCGGGGGCGGAATACATGCGGTTGGGCGCGTAGGCGAAGCCGAGGCCCGCATCGGGGTCCGCGAAGCCGATGGCGCCGCCCGCGCCGGTGTGGCCGAAGGCGCGCGGGCTCGGCCCCATCGCCAGGTGTCCCGGCAGTCCGAGCGCGAAGCCGAGGCCCATGCGCCGCGTGTGTCCGAGCAGGTCCTCCCTGCCGTGCCACTGTTCGGTCGTGGCTTCCGCCAGCGCCTCCGCGCCCAGCAGGCGCCTGCCGCCCAGCACGCCGCCGGCGGCGAGGCCGTCGAAGAGCTTCGCGACGCCGCGCGCGGCGCCGATGCCGTTGATCGAGGGGATTTCCGCGCTGCGGAACCGCTCCGTGTTGAAGTCCTCCGCCGGCACCTGCGCCATTGCCCGACACATGAGGGAGTCCGGGTCCGAACGGTCGAACAGCGTGCCGGCGGTCTCGCCGAAGAACTCCGCGCACCGCCCGTGCAATTCCGCCGGCAGGCCGATCCAGTAGTCGATGCCGTGCGGTGCGCAGACCTCTTCGGCGAGAAAGCGCCCGAGGCTCCGCCCGTCGGTGCGTCTTATCAGCTCGCCGACCAGGTATCCCAGGGTCACGGAATGGTAGGCGCGCGACCTGCCCGGCACAGACAGCGGCGCCTGCGCCGCCAGCGCCCCGGTCATCGCCTCCCGGTCGTATGCCGCGCCTTCGGGCATGGCCTGCGCGATTGCCGCGAGGCCGGCGCGATGGTCGAGCACCCATCGGACCGGGATTTCGGCCTTTCCGGCCGCCGCGAACTCGGGCCAGTAGCGCGCCACCGGCTCGTCCCAGCCGATCAGCCCCCGGTCCACCGCCATCGCAGCGCACAAGGCCGTCACCGCCTTCGCGACCGACATCATGCAGACCAGCGTGTCCTCGCCCCAGGGGCGCGTGCGGGCGCTGTCGGCGAAGCCGCCCCACAGATCGACCACCGGCTCGCCGTTCAGCGTGACGGCGACGGCCGCGCCGGCCTCGCCGCGGCTGCGGAAATTCTCCGCGAACGCATCGGCGACGCCGGCAAAACGCCCCTCGCAATGGCCGTCGACACGCACGCTGTCCGCTAGTTGCATTCCTTACCCTCGTCGATGACCTCGATCAGCGAGGGCCAGTAGGCGTCGCCGAAGCCCGCAGCGACGGCGCGCTGCAGCAGGCCGTGGGTCGCGTCCATGCCCCCGAGCGTCATCCCCAGCGACTCCTTCAGCTCCATGACATAGTCGAGGTCCTTCAGCATGTAGCGCGTCGGGAACCGGCCCTCGGGGAAGCGGCCCGGCAGCAGGGCGGTCATGCCGTGCCGGCGGAGCGCGAAGCTGTCGCAGCCGTGGCTGAACGCCTCGAACAGGCGCGCGCCGTCCACGCCCGCCCGGCGGCCGAGCAGCAGGGCCTCGGCAAGCGCGGTGACGGACTGGGCGAGCACCATGTTCAGCAGCAGCTTCGTCACCGTGCCGTTCCCGCTCGCGCCGCAATGCAGGACCGTCTCCGCCATGCAGTCCAGAAGCGGCGCCAGCCGGGCGAACGTCTCCCCGTCCGCCCCGGCCATGATGCTGATCTGCCGGTCCGCGACCGACGCGACGGTCCCGGCCACCGGAGCATCGACATAGCGCGCGTCCTTTTCGGCAAAGGCGGCGGCAAGCTCGCGGGTCAGGCCCAGCGGCACCGTGCTGCAATCGACCACAACGCGCCCGGCGCGCGCGTGCGCCAGCAGCCCGTCCCCGCCCAGACAGGCGCGGCGGACCTCCGCCGCCCCCGGCAGCGACAGGAAGACGATGTCGCAATCACGCGCCACCCGCGCGGGGTCTGCGGCCGCAACGCAGTCCCGCCCGACGCACCGGGCGCAGGCCTCCGGGTCGATATCGTGGACAATCGCGGCAAGGCCGGCGCGCCGCACGAGGTTCCGGCACATCGGCCCGCCCATGGCGCCGAGCCCGATGAATCCGAGGGTCGTCAACTCGACCGCGCTCGCGCCTGCCCGCCGAGCCGTTCGGATTGAAACGGACCCGTCCGCAGAGCCTCACCCGTCACCCCGGCCTCCGAGCCGGGGTCCATCCATGGCTCGCGATGATGCCGCAGTCGGTGGAGAGCGGGCTCAACCGCTGAAGCCGCCGCGAGAACCGAGGCTGGACCCCGGCTCGGGGGCCGGGGTGACGAGAAGGGGTGCGGGGACCGGGGAGACGATTTTGGGCTCGGACCGAAATACGATTCCATCAGAACGAATTCCGCTCAGCCGTCGATCCGGCGTTCCAGCTTTTCGCGCATGTGGTCGCCGGCCATGATCCGGGGGTATTTCGCCGGGTTGCCGGGGCCGCAGCAGCCTTCCAGGCAGTCGATCTCGGCGTCGTAGTTCGGGTGCAGGAAATAGCCGATGGTCTGGCGGCGGCTTTCCCCGCGCCGTTCCGCAGGCGGATTGACGACGCGGTGGACGGTGGATTTCCAGCGGTCATTGGTCCAGCGCTGCATCATGTCGCCAAGATTGACGACCAGCTGCCCCGGTCCCGGCCGGACATCCAGCCAGGAGCCGTCCGGCATCTGCGCCTGCAGGCCGCCCGGCGCATCGTTGAAGGCGAGGATCGTCAGGCTGCCGAAATCGGTATGCGCGCCGCAACGGAGCTGGCCCGGCTGCGGGTCGTCCTCGATGACGGGGTAGTGGTTCGACGGGCAGGTGCTGAAATGCCTGTCGATCTTGTCGTCGAAGAACGCCTCGGGCAGCCCGAGCGCCACCGCGAAAATCCCCATCAGGCGCTCTGCGAGGGACTCGAACGCGCTGTAGAACGCCGTCAAGGCCTCCCGGTAGGCGGCGGGACGGGCCGGCCAGATATTCTCCGAATAGTAGAGCGCGGCCTCGGGAATATGGGCGAATCGCTCGGCCTGCGGGACCAGGGGGCCGATGAAGAACTGCTCCCTGAGGTCGGGCGGCGTCTCCAGCCCGTAGGTGCGCGCGAGGTTCCGCGTCGCGACGGCGTGGTAGCCGCGCGGCGCCACGCCGTCTTCCGGCATGAAGCGCGCCTTTTCCTCGACGGGCAGGTCGAAGAACGCCCGCGAGACCGAAAAGGCCCGGTCGATGACCTGCTGCGGGATGCCGTGGCCGGAGACGATCAGGAAGCCGATGGTCTCGCAGGCCCGGGCGACCTGCTCCGCTAGCTCCCGCCGCTCGCCGTCAGCGCCGGACCGCCAGGGCCCGAGGTCGATTGCCGGAATTGCATCGAGGGCCATGTTCGGAAGGGTCCTTTCCCGGATGCGCCGCCCGGACAGTGTAAACCGCCGAGCGCGCCCGTCACAGGCCGGGATGCCGCCGAAGAAAAAGGGCCGGCCCGGGGGCCGGCCCTTTCCCTGTCCTTGCGCCCGGAGGCGGATCAGACGGTGTCGCCCATCGGCAGGTCGCGCATGCGCTTGCCCGTCGCGTGGAAGACCGCATTGCCGATCGCCGGCGCCACCGGCGGCACGCCCGGCTCGCCCACGCCCGAGGCGTGGACCGAGAAGGGATGCGGCACGATGTGCGTGTGCACCTTCTCGGGGAAGTTGTCCGAACGCACCATCTGGTAGTCGTGGTAGTTGGACTGCACGGCCGCGCCGTTCTCGAAGGTGACGCCGCTGTAGAGCGCGATGGTCATGCCCTGCACGGCAGAGCCTTCCATCTGGCTGCGGATGCGCTCCGGATTGGCCGGGAAGCCGCAGTCCAGCGCCATGTGAATCTCCGGAACGGTGATCTTCCCGTCCACGATCTTCACATGCGCGCACGCCGCCACATAGGTGACGAAGGAGCGATGCACCGCGAGGCCGAGGCCCTCACCCGCCGGCATCTGCCGGCCCCAGCCGCCCTTTTCGGCGGCGAGCTTCAGGACGTTCTTCAGGCGCATGGTGTCGATCGGATACTCGTCATACACCTCGCCATAGTCCCAGAAGTCCTCCGGGAAGCCCTGCTTCGGCGGGTCGAGCTTCCGGTCGGAACCGATCAGCTCCAGCATCACCTCGAGATCGTCCCGGCCGAGTTCGGCCGCAAGCTCCGAGGCGAAGGACTGCACCGCCCAGGCGCGCGGGATGTTCGAGACCGAGCGGAACCAGCCGATGCGCGTGTGCGCCATCGCCTTGCCGTTCTCGACCGAGAGGTTCGGGATCTCGAAGGGGATATCGACATGCCCCATCCCGCTCTCGATGAAGAACTGGTGGCCGCTGTCCGGCGCGAAGGTGGACAGGATCGACGGCGCCACCGAGTTGTGCCGCCAGCCCGTCACCTTGCCCGCATCGTCCAGCGCAACCTCGATCCGCTCCACGGAGGTGGTGTGGTAGAAGCTGTGCCGGATATCGTCCTCGCGCGTCCACTGCACCTTGATCGGCATGCCCAGCTTCTTGCTGAGCAGCGCGGCCTCGATGACGAAGTCGCACTTGGACTTGCGCCCGAACCCGCCGCCGAGCAGGGTCACGTTCACCCTGACGTCCGCGACCTCCATCTCCAGCGCCGCCGCGACATCGCCGCGCGCGCCGAAGGGGGACTGCACCGGCGCCCAGACCTCGCACTTGCCGTCCGCAACGCTGGCGACCGCCGCCGGCGGCTCCATCATCGCGTGCGCCATATGCGCTTGGCTGTATTCCTGCCCGAAGGTCTTCGCCGCGCCGGCAAACGCCGCCGCCGCATCGCCCTCGGCCCGCAGCACGTTGCCCGGCTGCTTCGCCGCCGCCCGCATCTCCTCCAGATAGGACTCGGAGGTGTAGCCGCCATGCGGGCTGTCGCCCCACTGGATCTCCAGCGCGTCGCGGCCCTTGATCGCCGCGTCGGTGTTGGAGGCGACGACGGCGACGCCGCCGAGCGGGGCGAACTTGGCCGGCATGATCGAGGCCGGCAGCGGCACCACATGCTCGACGCCCGGCACGGCCATGGCCGCGCTTGCGTCGTAGCTCTTCGCCTCCGCGCCGACCACCGGCGGGCGGGCGACGGCCGCCACCTTCATGCCCGGCAGCATCACGTCGGCGCCGTAAACGGCCTTGCCCGTGGTGATGTCGTGCAGGTCGTAAATGCCGACCTTGCCCTTGCCGATATAGCGGAACTCGGACTCGTCCCTGAAGGAGAGCGCCTCGAACTCCGGCACGGGCTGCTTCATCGCCGCCTCGGCAAGCTCGCCGAAGCCGGCCCTGTTGCCGCCGCCCGTGACCTCATGCACGCCGACCGTGACCGCTGAGGCGTCCACGCCCCATTTCTCGGCGGCGGCATTGGCGAGCATATGGCGCACGGAGGCGCCCATCTGGCGCATGGACTGGATGTGGTGGCGCATGGAGCGCGACCCGTCCGTGTCCTGGTTGCCGTATTTCTCCTCGTCGCCTTCCGCCTGGACGATCTTCACCATCCCCCAGTCGGCGCCCATCTCGTCGGCGAGCACCATCGGCAGCGAGGTGCGCGAGCCGGTGCCCATCTCCGAGCGGTGGGCGACGATGGTCACCGTGCCGTCGGGATCGATGGAGACGAAGATGTGCGGGTCGTAGCGCAGGCCGTTCGGCATGAAGTCGCCGCCGGTCTTGTAGCGCGCGAAGCCTTCGGCCGTGCTCGCGAAGGCGGCGACGGCGAAACCGGCCGCCGAGCCCTGCAGGAAACGCCGCCGGGAGACATTGGCGAAGGCGAGCTTCGCCGCCTCGCGGACGGGGGTTCCGAGGATTGCCTGTTCCATCATGTGCAGCATGGCCTAGACTCCCGTGGACGCGAGCCGCACCGCGGAGACGATGCGCTCATAGCAGCCGCAGCGGCAGATATTGTCGGCCATCCCGTCCAGGATTTCCCGGTCGGTCGGCTTCGGGTTCTCGGCCAGCAGGCTGGCGGCCTGCATGATCTGCCCGGTCTGGCAGAAGCCGCATTGCGGCACATGCAGCTCGCGCCACGCGACCTGGACCGGATGACTGCCGTCGGCGGAGAGGCCTTCGATGGTGGTGACCGACTTGCCGGCCACGTCGCCCACGGTCACCATGCAGGACTTCTCGGCCTTGCCGTCCACATGCACCGTGCAGGCCCCGCAGAGGCCCGCCCCGCATCCGTATTTGGTTCCCGTCAGGCCCGCCATGTCGCGCAGGGCCCACAACAGGACGGTGTCGTCCGGTCCGTCCAGCGTCCGGGCTTCACCGTTGATGGTGACGCTCGCCATTCCGTTTCCTCCTCGTCTTTACCGCGCATCCCGGCCGGCGCTTCGTAAACGGCTCGGACGGGGCAACGGCATGGTAGCCCCCAATCGGCGCGAAGGGCCAGCCCCCGGGCCGGACCTTAAGCGGGAGCCAGCCTCGCGGCGGGGCGCGCGCGGATGAGGAGGGTGAAGATGATGGCGAGCTGCACGACGTTGATGGCCGAGCCCGCGAGGAACGCCGCCTCATAGCTGCCGGTGGCGTCGAACAGCCGCCCGCCGAGCCACCCGCCCGCGGCCATGCCGATGGTGCCGAACAGGAAGATCCAGGCGATCCGCCGGGTCGCGCCGGCCGGCGGGAAATACTCCCGCACGAGATAGGCATACATGCCGATGATGCCGCCATAGCCGAGGCCGAAGACGATGCAGGCGGCGTAGAGCGTCCACATCTCGCGGGCCTGCGAGATGACGGCCAGCATCGCGCACTGGATGATCGAGCCGATCAGCAAGGTCTTCAGCCCGCCGATGCGGTCCGCCAGCATGCCGCCCAGGATGCGCGAGGTGAGGCTGGCGAACAGCGCCATCGAGAGCGCGGCCGCGGCCGCCTGCGGGGCGAGGCCGAGGTCGGTGCCGTAGGCCTTGAGGTGGACCAGCGGAATCGACATCGGGATGCAGCAGCCGACGATCGCCGCGCACAGCACCCCCGTCGCGACCCCGCCCGGCAGTCCGAAGGCGCGGCCGTCGGGCGTGGCCTTGCGCGGACCGGCCGCCGCCGCCGAGGGCGCCGGGCGGCGCAGCAGCATGGTCAGCGGCACCATGATCCCGAAGCAGAGCAGGCCGTAAATGTGGAAGGTGTCGCGCCAGCCGACCGTCCCGTCGAGCCAGGTGATGACATAGGGCCAGATCGCGCCGCCGACGCTCTGCCCGGCCGTGGCGACGCCGAGCGCCAGGCCCCGGTTGCGGTCGAACCAGCGCATGACATGCGCCATCAGCGGCGCGAACATGCAGGCATTGCCCAGAAGGCCGATCAGCACGCCGAAAACCAGCATCAGCTGTCCGGGCGTCTCCACATAGCCCGCTAGGAAGGTGCCGGAGCCGATCGAGAGCGCGCCGATCAGCGCGACATTGCCCATGCCGAGGCGTTCGGAGAGCGGGCCGAAATAGAGCGCCCCGATGCCGGCGCCGAAGAAGGCGGCGGTGTAGCCGAGGGAGGGCAGTTCGCGCGGCCAGCCCATGTCCTCGGCAATCGGCTTCAGCTCGACATTGAGCACGAACATCGCGCCCTGGCCGAAAAAGACCAGCAGCAGCGACGTGAAGCAGACGACCCAGGGATAGCGGCCGGCGTTCGGCGTTTCGGGCATGGGAGACGAAGCGGCCGCGCCGAAGCTCAGTCGGCGAAGCGGAACCGGAAGCCGTCGCCCGCGCTCCGCACATGGCCGCAGGACGGGGCCGGGAAATGCGCCGGCATCAGCAGCGCCGGCGTGTCCGCCACCCGCTCCAGCACCCGGCGCCGCGTGACCGCGGCATGCTCCGGCCACTCGCAGAAGGACGAGTTCCAGTGCGGTTCATACACCTGGATCGGGTGGTGCATGATGTCGCCGACGAACAGCGCCTCCTCGCCGCCGGAGTCGAGCGCCATGGTGACATGGCCGGGCGTGTGGCCGGGCGCGGCCTCGATCAGCATGGTCTCGTCGATCCGGTAGCCGTCCTCCACCATCACCGCCTGCCCCGCCTCCACGACGGGCAGCACGCTGTCGGCGAAGGCGCTGTCCATCGGCTCCTCGTCGGGATAGAGCTCCAGCCGCTGCGTGCGGTACTGGTAGTCGATCTTGCCGATCAGGTATCTGGCGTTCGGGAAGGTCGGGACCCAGCGCCCGTCCTCCCGCCTCGTGTTCCAGCCGACATGGTCGGTGTGCAGATGGGTGCAGAGGACGAAATCCACTTCCTCCGGCGCAACGCCTGCCGCCTTCAGCCGGTCCAGCCAGGGCGTGTCGAGGTTGTCCCACATCTTGCGCGAGCGGGTCTTGTGGTTGCCGACGCATGTATCGACCAGGATCGTGTGGCGCGGCGTGCGCAGGAGCCAGCTGTGCAGGCTCATCATCAGCCTGCCGCTGCGCTCGTGGAAAGCGCGCGGCACCATCCAGTCCCGGTGCTTCTCCAGATGGTCCGGCGTCCAGTCCGGATACAGCTGGCCCGGCAGGAAGGAAGGACCGGCGTTTTCCTCGACCCGGTGAATGGCGACCTCGCCGACCGCGCGTGTGCCCATTGTATGGAACGCCCCCAGATTTTCCGCGGACCTTACCCGCATGGTAGAGAGGGCGCCAGCAAAGGGCGGAAGGAGCAGGGCGATGCGCCACGATCTGGTTATCCGGGGCGGAACCGTCATCGACGGCACCGGCGCGCCGGCCTGGCGGGCCGATGTCGCCGTGGACGGCGGGCGCATAACGGAGGTCGGCGCGCTGCAGGACGCAACCGGCGAGCGGGAGGTCGATGCGCGCGGCCTCGTCGTCGCGCCGGGCTTCATCGACGTCCACACCCATGACGACCGCGCGCTGCTGGACGGCGACATGGCCGCCAAGGCGAGCCAGGGGGTGACGACCGTGGTCGCCGGCAATTGCGGCATCTCGCTGGCGCCCTTCAGCCCGGAAGGCCGACCGCCGCCGCCGATGGACCTGCTCGGCGGCGAGAACGACTACCGCTTTCCCACATTCTCTTCCTATCTGGAGGCGCTGGACGCCCGCCGGCCGGTCGTCAACGGCCTCTTCCTGGTCGGCCACCAGACGCTGCGCGTGCAGCATGTGGAGGATCTGGGCCGGCCTGCGAACGACGCCGAGATCGCGAATATGCGCGCGGGTGTCGAACAGGCGATGCAGGCGGGCGCCGTCGGCTTCTCGACCGGGCTCTTCTACCCGCCTTCCAGGGCCGCGACGACGGACGAGGTCGTCGCGCTCACGGAGGCGGCGGCGCCCTGGGGCGGCCTCTACGCCACCCATATGCGCGACGAAGGCGCCTTTCTGGAGGAGTCGGTCGAGGAATCGCTGGAGATCGGCCGGCGCGCGGGCGTCGCGGTCGTGCTCTCGCACCACAAGGCGTCGGGCGCCGCCCATCACGGCAAGACCGCCCGCTCCCTGCCGATGGTCGAGGCCGCCGCAGCCGGGCAGCAGGTGTCGCTCGACGTCTATCCCTACGCCATGAGTTCGACCGTGCTGCTGCCCGACCGCCTTGCGGATTCCGAGCGGGTTCTCATCACCTGGTCGGACCCCTATCCGGAGGCGGCGGGCCGGGACCTTTCGGATATCGCCGCCGAGCACGGCGTCTCCGACGAGGAGATGGCGCTCAGGCTGTTGCCGGCCGGGGCGATCTATTTCGCCATGTCGGAAGACGACGTGCAGCGCGTGCTGCGCTTCCCGCGCGCCATGATCGGCTCCGACGGCATTCCGCATGACCCGCGCCCGCACCCCCGCCTCTGGGGCACCTTCCCGCGCGTGCTGGGGCATTACAGCCGCGAACTGGGCCTGATGCCGCTCGAGGAGGCCGTGCGCCGCATGACGGGCCTGCCGGCGGACCGGTTCGGGCTCGACGGGCGCGGCGCGGTCGAGGCGGGCGCGGTCGCGGACCTCTGCCTGTTCGACCCCGAGACCGTGATCGACCGGGCGGACTTCGAGAACCCGATGACTCCGGCGGACGGCATCCGCATGGTATTGGTAGCCGGGGAAGCGGTCTGGGCGGACGGCGCTCCTACCGGCGCCCGTCCGGGCAGGGCGCTCCGCCGCGAGCGCCCGATCCCTGCGCGCTAGAGCGGGGTGAGTTGATTGGGAATCGATGGGGGATTCCTTTGGTTGCGGCGAGCTGATTCACTGTCGTGGTCGCGACAGTGGAGGGGTTTCGTCATGGGCCGTGCGATATCGATGGATTTGCGTGAACGCGCGATGGCG
>JAJEIH010000095.1 GCA_022827685.1 Alphaproteobacteria bacterium | reverse complement strand
CGCCCCGGCATCGTGCGACCGTGACAAATCCCGGCCCGCGAACCCCCGATTGTCACCAATCGCCGTCAAGCGACCTCCAAAACGAACAGGAAATCCATATAAATCATACAGTTCCAATCGCTATCTCAGACTTGCACCCTGTGAATGACGCTGTTTCCGCGCTCGCCAGCGCAGCGAGATCGTCCTCCGCCAGAAGGTCACGCAAAATACCTCGCGCTGACGCAAGCTGATAGAGCTCTAGGTTGAGATAGGCATCCAACAACCGGCTCCTCAATGGATTTGAAATTGAACCGGGAATTAATTCCAATATCTCTTGCACCTCTCCATTTCTCAAATTGATGTATTTTGCTCCCGTGCTGTCGGTAATGACCCGTCTAGTCGAATCGGGAACACTCACAAAGCGAAAGCCCGCCCCCACGGATAACGCGTCTTTCAATATCGGCAGCCTATCGATACTCGCTAGGTCCATGTCAGACTCAGGCGCTTGCACGATATTTACTAGGCGACCGTTATTTCTCTCCAAACACCTACTAACCAGTTCTTGCTCTGTGATTTGAACCGTCTGCACCGAATTGCCGTTATGAACATTAACTGAGAGCGTGGCCAATTCAATCACATCAAACCCTCTTGCTCGCAATGCGCTTACGCGAATGCTGTCCCGCATTTCTTGTGATATTCGAATAGGCAGGCCGTCATCATCGATCCGCTCGGTGTGCTGCGCACTCTTTGAGATATCTCGGAAGTACAGTTTGTCCGCATTGCGGCCGCGGGCGAGCAAGTGCTCCAACGTCATCGGTCTGCGGCCTTGCGATGGAAATGGAATGGTGGAGAAAATCCGCCGCTCGAGAAGTGAGTACAAGGAACTGAAAGGATCCTCGGCAGGCAGAAACTTATACCACAAAAACAGGTTCCGTTTGATTTCAGACACATCCAAACTGGAATCATGCCTGAGCTCACCAGAAGACAACTCTTCTAACGCAAATTTAATAAAGGCGTCCTGGAGTTGCATTCCGAGTTCTGTCCAAGCTTGGTCTCGCTGTATCCTTTCTCTGGACATGCTCATGGTCAGAGTGTTGGGTAATAGATCAATTTCTCCGACTAACCCAACCGAGGGTAATGGAAGTAAGTCACGTGCTGCCGTTTCGGCAAGGAAACCGGCGTTACATATGGTAATTTCACTGGCGAGAGCACCAGAATTTTTGCGCAACGCGGTACTAAATGCAAATCGCAAAGATGAAGCTCCGGGAAGATTATACCCGTCCCGTACATTGTCATACCCATCGGTTGCCCATCGGGGTAGTAGCGGGAAAATTTGATTGTCATCCACGGATTCTATAATTATCCCGTCTACATGACGCGCATAATTTGACAAGTAATCTGGTATCGAGGAGACATTAAAATTCCCGTCTGGGCGCAAGAAAACTCGGACATAGGTGCCGATAGTATCGTATGGATTATCGAGTAACTTCATGCTTTCATCGATGCCAGCAATTTCGAAACATATTCCTGGTTGCTCGGAATCAAATTGTTTTGTCCCAACTTCGAATTTATCTGCGACCAGAAATATACTAAGAATTCCTATGCCAAAGTAGCCGATTTGCATATCCCTTTCGCCACGACCAATTACATCAAGCTTGTCTTGACCAATTTCCAGAAAGCTGTTCTCGATAGTATGTGAATCCATTCCAATTCCATCATCAATAACTTCAAACCATCGGTCTCGTATACTGTATCGTAAATGGATCTGTCCTCCGTCACCGTCGCCGATATGTTTGCGTAGCTGAATAGCGTCCCAAGAGTTTTGGACCAGTTCTCGAATACAGGCGTCGGGCGAACCATAAAGGTTCGACCCAACAAGAAGTTGCAGAAGGCGGCGATTAGGTTGGAAACGTTTTGACATGATTTGTCACTTGCGTTGGTTGATGGAATGGAGCTCGCGAGATTATGTTGCTTGACTGCGTTAAAGTCCCAGCAAACGACTGCAGAATTGCGCCTGATTCGCCCCCAGTCAAATCCGCCCGTCATAAGCCCGCCGCCCGATCCCGGCGACGCCTGTGCGGCGGTCGCGGGCCTGCGCGGCCCGCCGGCCGTCAGCGATAGGCGGCAACGCCCTATCCGGCCGCATTGGGGCCGGGTGCCACTTCGGCGCGCAGGGTCAGGCCCAGGGCATGGACGACCCTGAGAACCGTATCGAGATTCGGAACCCGGTCTCCCGAAAGCGCTTTGTAGAGGCTTTCGCGGGACAGGCCGGCATCGCGGGCGACCTGCGACATGCCCCTTGCGCGCGCGACATCGCCCAGCGCCTTTGCGACGAACGCGGCATCGCCGCCGGCTTCCTCCATGGCGGCCTCCAGATAAGCGGCCATTTCCTCCGGCGTGCGCAGATGCTCGGCTACGTCGTAGGGTGAAGTCGCGGTCCCGGCCACTTGGCCGTAGACCTCCGTCTTGCGAACCTCAAGCATACCGGGAATGTAGCCGAGCGGCTACATTCCATCAACAGGCCCCGTCGACGGCCCTGCCGGAAGCGCGAGGGCTTCGCCCTCCGTCAAATCCGCCCGTCATAAGCCCGCCGGCCGATCCCGGCGGCGATGATCGTGAAGCGGTCCCGCGCCAGCGCCGCTTCCAGCTCCCGCGCGAGCGCGGCGCGGTCGCGGACGGCTACGCCTTCGCCGCCGAGCGCCCTTGCGACGGCGGGGAAGTCGGTGGCGCCGAAGTCCACGGCAAGGTTCGGGAGCTGTGAGGAGCGCTGCTTCAGTTCGATCAGGCCGAGCTGCGCGTCCACGAACACCAGGATCGGGATGGCGAGGCCGAGGTCGCGGAGGGTGGCGAGCTCGCCGAGGAACATCTCCAGGCCGCCGTCGCCGATGGTCGCCACCACCGCGCGGTCCGGCTCCGCCAGCTTGCGCCCGATGGCGAGCGGCACCGCGCAGCCCATGGTGCAGAGCCCGGTGGACTGGAGCAGGCCGCGCGGGCGGTAGCATTCGAAGAGCTGGCTCAGCACGATCCGGTGCGCGCCGCTGTCGGTGGTCACCACGGCGTCGCGCGGCAGCGACTTGCGCAGCACATCGACGACCGCCGCCGGGCCCCACGCCTCGTCGAGGCGGCTTTCCGCGCGGAGCGCCGCCTTCGCCGCCGCCGGCTCGCCCCCGGCCCAGGTCCCGCCGCGCGGCTCCACGCCCCGGCCGAGCGCCTCCAGGCCAGCGGCGACATCGCCGGGGAAGGCGAGCCGGGCCCGGTGCATGCCGTGGCCGCCGGCAACGGCCGGCAGGTCGACCACGCGCGCGCCGTCCGCCCACGGGTCGCGCCAGCCGATGCGCATCTCTATCGGGTCGTAGCCGGCGAGCACCACGCAGTCCGACGCCGCGGCCAGCGGCAGCAGGCGGCGGTCCGCGCGCGGGCTGAGGCCGGCGCCGCCGAGCGCCAGCGGGCCGTCCTCCGGCAGCACGCCCTTCGCCTTGTAGCTGGTGACGAGCGGCGCGCCGAACCGCCGGCAGAAATCCGCGACGGCCGCCTCCGCGCCCTGGTTCGGCACGTCGAGGCCGGCGATGACGAGCGGGCGGCGGGCCTCGGCGAGCCACGACCGGGCCTCCTCCAGCGCGGGGCCCTCCGCCGGGCCGACCGGGGCCGGCGGAGGCTCCGGGGCCGGCGGCGGGGCGGGCTGCTCGCGGGTCTGCACATCGATGGGGATGTCCAGCAGCACCGGGCCGGGCCGGCCTTCCGTGGCGATGGCGACCGCCCGGTCGGCGAGCAGGGCGGCCATGCCGTCCTCCACCCGGAAGGCGGCCTTGGCGACCGGCTCCACCAGCTTCACATGGTCGAGCACCTGGTGGGTGTAGGCGTGGCGCTCGTCCGTGGAGACGCAGCCGGTCAGCACCACCATCGGCACGCGGTCCTGCCAGGCGTTGGCGATGACGTTGACCGCGTTGGCGAGGCCGGGGCCGATGGTGGCGACCAGGATCGCCGGCGCGCCGTCATGATGGTGGACGCCCTCGCCCATGAAGCCCGCGCAGGTCTCGTGCCGGGCTAGCGCGACGCGGATGCCGGCCCGGTCGAGCGCGTCCATCACCGCCAGCACCTCGCCGCCCGGAATGCCGAACGCATGCCGGCAACCGGCCGCCGCCAGCCGCCGCGCGATCAGGTCCGCCGAATGGGGCATGGGCGCCCTCCCCCTCCATGCTTCCGCGCCGCCAGTCTAGGCGGATTCCGCGCGCGGCGTTGAGCGCCGGTGGAGCGGGGAGGCCGGAGCGGCGGGGCCGGGACCGGGGAGTCAAAAAATTTCTTGCTTTGTTCCTGTTTCGTAGTAATCTGCCCGCATGCAGGCGGTTCGGAAGGGGCGCGGGGCGGCGAGCAACCGGAGCGGGCGCTACGAGCGCGCGCGGGCGGAGGCGTTCGACGACGGCTGGGGCACGGCGGAGGAGGAGCCGGCGCCGCTGCGCACGACCGTCACCGAGGAGGCGCCGCGCAAGGTCATCACCCGCAACGACTCGCCGGATATCGGCTTCGACCGCTCGATCAACCCCTACCGGGGCTGCGAACATGGCTGCATCTACTGCTATGCACGGCCGACCCATGCCTGGCTCGGGCTCTCGCCGGGGCTCGATTTCGAGAGCCGGCTCTACGCCAAGCCGACCGCACCGGCGCTGCTGGAGACGGAGCTGGCGCGGCCCGGCTACCGCTGCCGGGTGCTCGCCATCGGCACCAATACCGACGCCTACCAGCCGATCGAGAAGCGCTACGCCGTCATGCGCGGCATCCTGGAGGTGCTGGCCCGCTGCCGCCACCCGGTCTCGATCACCACCAAGTCCGCCCTGGTGCTGCGGGACCGGGACCTGCTGGCGGCGATGGCGGCCGAAAACCTCGCCCATGTCACCATGTCGGTCACGACGCTGGACGGGCGGCTTGCGCGCAGCATGGAGCCGCGCGCCGCCGCGCCCGCCCGGCGGCTGGAGGCGGTGGCCGGGCTGCGCGAGGCGGGCGTGCCGGTCTCGGTCAATTTCGCGCCCATTATCCCGGCGCTGAACGACCACGAGATGGAGGCCGTGCTCGAGGCGGCCGCCGCGGCCGGGGCGGGCGGCGCCGGCTACACGCTGCTGCGCCTGCCGATGGAGATCGCCGACCTGTTCCGCGAATGGCTGGAGGCGCACGCCCCGGACCGGGCCGCGCGGGTGCTCTCGCGCGTGCGCGACATGCGCGGCGGGCCGCTCTACAAAAGCGCCTTCCATACCCGCATGAAGGGCGAGGGCGCCTATGCCGAGACGATCTCGAAGCGCTTCGCCCTCGCCTGCCGCCGGCTCGGCCTCGAACGCGGCTACGGCAGGCTGGACGACACCCGCTTCCGCCCGCCCGGCGCGCAATTGCGGCTGGAGCTCTGAGATGCCGGACTTCTCTCTGGAGCGGGCCTGGCGGGGGCCGGTGGCGGGGGTGGACGAGGTCGGGCGCGGCGCGCTTGCCGGGCCCGTCATGGCGGCGGCGGTCATCGTGCCGGAGGCGAGCCTGCGCGCCGTCGCGGCACTCGGCCTCGACGATTCCAAGAAGCTCGGGCCGAAGCGCTGCCGGGAGCTCTACTGCCGGCTGGTCCGCCTGGTGAAGGTCGGCTTCGGCGAGGCGTCGGTCGAGGAGATCGACCGGCTGAACATCCTTCAGGCCGCACTGCTCGCCATGCAGCGCGCGGCCGCCGCCCTGCCCGTCCGGCCCGAGGCGGCGCTGGTGGACGGCAGCCACGCGCCCGCCCTCGACTGCCCGGTGCGCACCGTCGCCGGCGGGGATGCGGCCTCGCTCTCCATCGCCGCCGCCTCCGTGCTCGCCAAGACCGCGCGCGACCGGCGCATGGCGGCGCTCGACCGCGACTGGCCGGGCTACGGATGGGCGCAGAATGCCGGCTACGGCGTGCCGGCGCATCTGGCCGCGCTCGCCCGCCTCGGGCCCACGCCCTGTCACCGCCGCACTTTCAGACCCGTTTCCAAGCTGCTGATTCCGAAAGATTCTTGACGCGCCGCCCGGCGGGACTCAAACTCGCCGCCGGCAGGAGAGGGCGGCTTTTTCTTGAAGACCGACTATATCGAGCGCGGCGATTGCGTCGCCGCAATGGAGGCGTTGCCGGAGGCGTCGGTCGATCTCGTCTTCGCCGACCCGCCCTACAACCTCCAGCTGAAAGGCGAACTGCACCGGCCGAACAACAGCCGCGTGGACGGCGTCGGGGAGGACTGGGACCGCTTCGCAAGCCTCTCGGAATACGACGAATTCACCCGCGCCTGGCTCACCGCCGCAAGGCGGGTGCTGAAGCCCGACGGCGCGCTCTGGACCATCGGCAGCTACCACAATATCTACCGCCTGGGTGCGGCCTTGCAGGACCTCGGCTTCTGGCTGCTGAACGAGGTCGTCTGGCGCAAGTCCAACCCGATGCCGAACTTCCGCGGCCGGCGCTTCACCAACGCGCATGAGACGCTCATCTGGGCCGCGCGCAGCGAGAAGGCGCGCTACGTCTTCAACTACGATGCGCTCAAGGCGCTGAATGACGGCCTCCAGATGCGCAGCGACTGGCACCTGCCGATCTGCACCGGACAGGAACGCCTGAAGCGGGACGGCCGCAAGCTGCACCCGACGCAGAAGCCGGAAGCCCTGCTCCACCGGGTCATCCTCGCGTCCACCCGGCCGGGGGACATCGTGCTCGACCCCTTCTTCGGCACCGGCACCACCGGCGCGGTCGCCAGGCGCCTCCGCCGGCGCTGGATCGGCATCGAGCGCGACGAGGCCTATGCGGCGGCGGCGGAAGAGCGCATCCGCCGGGTGGAGCCCGCAGCCGACCCCGAAACGGTCGCCCTTGCCGAGAAGCGCGCCGAGCCGCGCATCCCCTTCGGCGCGCTGGTGGAGCTCGGGCTGCTGGATGTCGGGCAGGTGCTGACCGACCGGAGCGGACGGCTGAGCGCCAGGGTGCGCGCCGACGGCACGCTGATCGCCGCCGACCACCGCGGCTCGATCCACAGCGTCGGCGCGGCGGTCCAGGGCGCGCCCGCCTGCAACGGATGGACCTTCTGGCACCTCCCGACCGACCGGGGGCCGATGCCGATAGACGTGCTGCGCCAGGAGCTGCGCGCGCGGAACAATCGAGAGGGAGCCTGAGAGGATGGCGAGCGACAATGCGGACTGGCTGGCGCTGACCGAAGAGGAGGCGCTGGAGCCGGACCTGCCGATCTGCGACCCGCACCACCATCTCTGGGATGCGCGCGCGGGCTATGTGCAGCCGCGCTACCTGCTGGACGAGTTCCTGGAGGACCTTGCCAGCGGCCACAATGTCGTCAGCACGGTCTTCATCGAATGCGGCGCCATGTTCCGCGCCGACGGGCCGGAGGACATGCGCCCGCTCGGCGAGACCGAGTTCGTGAACGGCATCGCCGCCATGTCGGCCTCGGGCGGCTACGGGCCGGCGCGGATCGCCGCCGGCATCGTCGGCACGGCCTGGCTCGAACGGGGCGACAGCGCGGCTGCCGTGCTGGACGCGCAGATCGAGGCCGGGCGCGGGCGGTTCCGCGGCATCCGCCGGGGCGCCACATGGCATGAGAGCGCGCAGGTGCCCAACCACCGCACGGAGCCGCCGCCGGGCCTCTATGACAGCGCGGGCTTCCGCGCCGGCCTCGCCCATCTCGCGCCGCGCGGGCTCACCTTTGAGCTCTGGTGCTACCACACCCAGCTCGACGAGGCGGCCCGGCTGGTCCGCGACTTCCCGGACCAGGTCTTCATCCTCGACCATTTCGGCGGGCCGATCGGCATCGGCCCCCATGCGGGACGCGCGGACGAGGTGTTCGCCGACTGGCGCAAGGCCATGGCGCCCGTCGCCGCCTGCCCGAATGTCATGGCCAAGCTCGGCGGGCTCGCGATGGAGGTCAACGGCTTCGGCTGGCACGAACGGTCCCGCCCGCCGACCAGCCGGGAGCTGATGGACGCCTCAAGGCGCTACTACGAGGCGACCCTGGAACTGTTCGGCACGGAGCGCTGCCTGTTCGAATCGAACTTCCCGGTCGAGAAGGTGAGCTGCAGCTACACGGTGCTCTGGAACGCCTTCAAGCGCCTGACCGCCGGCTACTCGGCGGAGGAAAAGGCGGCGCTCTACCACGACAACGCCGCCCGCATCTACCGCCTGTGACGCGGCGCGGACGCCGAGTTCGCCTGTCTCACTGGGGCAGCGGCTCGCCGCAGCGACCGTAGCGAGTCAGGCAAGGCAAGCCGCTTCCCGACGGCTCACACAACGAAGGGATGTCATGAGTAAGCCGGGAGTTCGCGGAGTGAGGGGAGAGTTCCAGAAGATTGTGGCGACCCTCATGCGAACATTGCTGGAGGAGCATCCCACGC
Organism: Alphaproteobacteria bacterium; assembly: GCA_022827685.1. GTDB lineage: Bacteria > Pseudomonadota > Alphaproteobacteria > Bin95 > Bin95 > Bin95. The sequence goes on along the minus strand of JAJEIH010000095.1, from coordinate 58,027 downwards.
TTCTGGAAAAGAAAGAGATCGTCAGCCTGATGGATGCCGAGCATTGCAAGGACGTGCTCGGCCTGAGCCTCCCGAACCTCGCGCTTCTGCGTCATCGGAACCAAGGGCGGATGATTCAAGGTCACGGCCGGTACTGGGAGCATGCGTACGCTGACGAGTTCCTTGTGTGCTCGCAGTGGTGGAAGCAGCATCACCGGGCCAACGCCCATGCTCTGTCGAGGTTCGTGTCCGCGCTCGCGCGGAGAAAACCGGAGCACGCCGGTTCTCGGACGCTCCTGCGATATGTTGAGGCTTTCGACCGTTACGCTGCCGGCGGCAAAGCCGACTCGACTGACGTTCCTGCCAAGCGAGCACCGCAAGCGCGGCCACCCCGACGACGGGGTGCAGACTGGCCAGCGTGGCCGACGCCGAGCGACGAGGATTTGCGGGAGCTTGCCCGAGCGATGACACCGTTCGTGCGTTTCCTCGATCCCGGCATCGTCTACGCTGTCGTCCAGGACAATCGCCGCATGAGGGCCGGCTGGTCTTCCCGGCTTGAGGCGCTCGGCATCGATCCCGCCATCTATCTGTGGGAAAGTTCGCCCTGCGTTTTCCCGGGCGTTCGTCGGTACGCCGGAAGCACGGAGATTGCGGTGTTCCGGCAGCGGGCTACGGCGGACGAAGTTCCCCCACAATGCCTTGCCCTCGACGACAACGACTATCCGAAGCATTTGTGGGCGTTCGTCTTCACCGGCAAGCCGTTCCGCAAGCGCGGACCGGACGACTACCAGCTTGCGCACCTCTTCGACCACAAGGAATACGGGAACCGCTGGCGCGAGGAGCTGGATATCCTGCCGGATGCCAAGGAACCGGTACTGCCGTACGGGTTGTTCACGAGCGCGGCGAACTCGGCTTACGTACCGGGTGCTTTCCTAAGGCCGACAGACTTCTCGCCCAGGCTGCGGAGTCTGATGCAGCGACGGGCTCAGCAACTCTACGGCAGGATTTGCCGCATCGTACCGCCGCCCCTGGCGGTAAAGCCCTGCGACGACCAGACTTGGTCTCTCGACAATTTCCGGTGGAGCACTCCCGTGGGAGGCGTGGACAACATTCCCGATTTTCTGGAGTTCCGCCGCGAGCGCTTGGAAGAACTCTTCGACAAGCGGCATGCAGCCCTGCGAAATGACTAACGGGACCCATCGGGAACCACAAGTGCGGCTGTCGCTGCCGGAGTCGAACGACAGTCTTTGCAGCGCCGTCCGCTCCACCGGGGACAGAAGTACGGTCGCCGCCCGCATCTACCGCCTTTGATGCGGCGCGGGTGCCTGCTCAGGACGGCGGATCGTTCCGCCAGGGCAGGAAGGCGCGGATGCGCTCCCGGTTTGCGCGGACACCGTCCGGACCGCTCGACAGAAGGCCGCGGCGCGCCAGCGCCTCGACATCGCGCAGCAGCGTCCGGTCCGAAAGCGATGCGTAGGCCAGAGCGGTCACCGCATCGAGAGACGCCAGGCGGTTCACCGGAACCGGGCCGGGCTGCCGCGACAACGCAAGCAGCAGGTCGCGCTGCCTCGGCGCCCCCGCGCCCCTGCTTTCGCGGAATTGCTCATGGACGAAATTGACCCAGGCGACCGCTTCCTGGTGCTCCCGGATGACCTCGACCTGTTCGCGCAATCCGTCCGCAAATCCCCGGATTGTGTAGCTTGCGAAGCCGTATATGCCGTTCTCCCCGCCGCTGGCCCTCGCAAGCTGGCGGTAATATTCGGTCCGCGTGAGGTTGTAGTGGTTGCTGGGCAGATGGCAGGCGGGCTGGGGCAGGCCCGCTTCCAGCAGGATGGCCAGTTCGATCAGCCGCGCCGTGCGTCCGTTGCCGTCGCCGAAGGGATGGATCCAGACGAAATAGAGGTGCGCGAAGACCGCCTTGAGGATCGAGAAGGCGTAGCGGTTCCCGTCCGGCAGCGGAAAATCGTTCAACACCCCGCAAAGCCGGTCCAGCAGGAAAGCGGCGTCGCGCCGGTCGGGGCAACGGTAGCCGCCGACCGACACATTCACCTCGCGGACCTTTCCGGGCGCGACATGGTCCTCGACCTCAAGATCGCGGAGCACCACGGCGTTCAGCCGCTCTATGCTCTCGACGGTCAGTGCGAAACGGCCGTGCCCGGCAATCTCGCCCCCCACAAGATTGCACGCTTCGACGATGTTCCGGATTTCCTGCCCGAGATAGGCGCGCGATGCCGGAAGCGCTGCCGTCTCGTCGATGACGCCGCGCGCCTCCTCTTCCGAGAGCGTGTTGCCTTCGATGGCGGTGGTGGCGAGCGCGCCCCTGGCGAGATAGAGCTTGTGGACCTCCTCGGCGATGTCCGGGTCGAGCGGCGCACCGGCGATCCGGTCGATCATCGCCGCCGCCTCGCCGAGGGCCAGCCAGTCCGTATGTTGCAGCCGCCCGAGGTCGAAGGCAAAGGTCAGCCAGGGATGTGTCCGCTCGTATGGCCGCTGGTTTGTCACTGTCTTTGTCACAAACAAATCCGAGAGAAGGTGATTATATTCAACTGGTTACATTATTTCAATGGAAGATATGACAGATCGGCTGACAACATTTCTGTCAAACGCCGGCAACAGCAACGCCGCCGCCCTCACCCCACGCGGACGAGGCGGGCGGCGTAGAAGCCGTCCATGCCGCCTTGCTCCGGGAGCATGGAGGGCAGCGTGCGCAGCGCGCCGTCGGGCGCCGCGGCGTCCGGGAGCGCCGGGAAGGCGACCGGCTCCAGCGCGAATTCGGGCCGTGTGGCGAGGAAGGCGGCGATGCGCTCCGGCCCTTCCTCGGGCTCCAGCGAGCAGCAGGCATAGACCAGCCGCCCGCCCGGGGCGGTGGCGTCGGCCGCGCCGGCGAGAAGGCGGTCCTGGAGCGCGGTCAGCCGGTCGAGCCGCCGCCCGGCCCGGCGGTGCAGGATGTCGGGGTGCCGGCGGATCGTGCCGGTGGCGCTGCAGGGCGCATCGAGCAGCACGGCCGGGAAGGGCCTCTCCGGCCGCCACTCGGCGGCGTCGGCTTCGACCCACTCCGCTTCCAGGCCGAGACGGGCGAAATTGGCCCGCGCCGCCGCCAGCCGGTCGGGCGCGCGGTCCAGCGCCGTCACCCGCGCCCCGGCCGCGGCGAGTTGCGCGGTCTTGCCGCCGGGCGCGGCGCAGAGGTCCAGCACGTGCTCGCCGGCGACAGGGCCCAGCATCCGCGCCGGCAGGGCGGCCGCCATGTCCTGGACCCACCAGCCGCCCTCCTCGTATCCGGGCATCCGGCTTACCGCCCCCGGCCGCGTAAGGCGCAGCGAGCCGGTCGGCATGATCCTGCCCTCCGGCAGCGGGCCGGGCGCGTCGGGCCGGCGAAGCGAGAGGTCGAGCGGCGCGTCCCCGAGATGCGCTTCGGCGACGGCGCGGGCGGCGGCCTCGCCATAGACCGCCTCCCAGCCCGCCATCAGGCGCGGCGGCGTGTTCAGACGGGCGGCGTCCTGGGCTTCGACCAGGGCAGGTGCCTCGCGCGCGCAGCGGCGCAGCACGGCGTTGACGAGGCCCTTCATGCGCGCATCCGCCAGCCCGACGGCGGTATCGACCGCCGCATGGGCCGGCACCTCCTCGAACAGTATCTGCGCCATGCCGAGCATCAGCAGCAGCCGGGTCCGCTCCGCCCGGCGGGGCAGGGGCCGGACGAGGAAGCGCGCCGTCAGCGCCTCGATCTGGCCCGCGCGCCTGAGCACCGTCGCGGCAAGGCGGCGCGCGAAGGCGCGCGTCTCCGGGCTTCCCATCTCCGGCGGCGGGTCTTCGAGCGGGCGGCCTTCCAGCAGGACGGAAGCGAGCAGGTCGAGAGCGAGCGCGCGGGCCGCGCCGCCGCTCACGCCCAGGGACCCTTGCGGCGGGGCCCCTGCATCCACGAGGCGCCGGTCGGCGCGCCGCCCGGCCGTCCGGCCGGGCGCGGGCGCGGCGCACGGGCCATGTCCCGGAGCGCCCGGACCCGGTTCGCCGTCGAGGGATGCGTCGAGAACAGCTTGTCGGCCTTGTGCGCGTGCAGCGGGTTCACGATGAACATATGGGCGGTGGCGGGGTTGCGTTCGGCCGCATGGTTGTCGATGCGGGCGGCGCCCCGCTCCAGGCGTTCGAGCGCGGAAGCGAGCGCCAGCGGGTCGCCGCAGATTTCCGCGCCCAGCCTGTCGGCCTCGTATTCGCGCGCCCGGCTGATCGCCATCTGCACCAGCATGGCCGCCATGGGCGCCAGGATCGCGACGAGCAGGGCACCGGCGAAACCGAGCGGACTGTTGCGCCCGCCGCCGAAGAAGAGGCCGAAATTCGCGAGCATCGATACCGCGCCCGCAACCGTCGCGGTGATCGTCATGATGAGCGTGTCGCGGTTCTTCACATGCGCAAGCTCGTGCGCCATCACGCCTTCGACCTCTTTGGGCGAGAGGGTCTGCAAGAGGCCCGTCGTGGCCGCGACGGCGGCGTTCTCCGGGTTGCGCCCGGTGGCGAAGGCATTGGGCTGGTCGTTGCGGACGATATAGACGCGCGGCATCGGCAGTTCGGCCCGTTTCGAGAGGCGCCGGACCATGGCGTGGAGTTCCGGCTCGCGCCGTTCGTCCGCCTCCTCCGCGCCGTACATGGAGAGCAGCATCCGGTCCGAGTTCCACCAGGCGAAGGCGTTCATGCCAAGCGCGAAGACGAGCGCCAGCCCCATGCCGGCGGGACCGCCCAGCAGGTAGCCGACGGCGAGGAACAGGCCGGTCAGGCCGGCGAGCAGGATCGCGGTGCGGGCGAAGTTCGGCATGGGCAGGCGGCTCTGCTTGGCAAGGGGCTCCAGCATGCCATATGTAGGAGCCATGTCGCGCAAATCACGCCCCGACGAGCCGAAGACGCAGGACCCGGCGCCCGGCAATGCGCGCCCGCCGCTGCCGGAAGACGCCGGCGGCGACACGCAGGACAAGCCCGAAAGGCCCGACCCGACGCGCTACGGCGACTGGGAGATAGACGGGCGCTGCATCGACTTTTGAGCCCGCTCTGGCGGGTCTGGCTCACCGTCCCGGAGGACCGGACGGCGGCGGCGGAGCGGGTGCTCGAAGGCTGGGCCGACGCCGTCTCCGTCTTCGAGCTCGCCTCCGGCGACACGCCGCGCCCCGGCGCCCGAAGCGGAGGATGGGCGGACGAAATCTGGCTGGCGGAGGTGTGCGTGGTGGAAGGCGTTGCCGCCGCGCCGCCCGACATGGCGGCGCTTGCGCGCCTGGCGGCCGGGGAAGGCCTGCCGGCGCCCGAGGCGGCGCCGCTCGCCGGGCGCGACTGGACGGCGGAAAGCCAGGCGGGCCTGCCGGTGCGGCGCGTCGGCCGCATCGCCGTCGGCGACCCCGGCGCACGGCTGCCGCCGGCGCCGGTGCGCCTGCGCATTGCCGCTGCAACCGCTTTCGGCACGGGCGCGCACCCCACCACGGAAGGATGCCTTGCCGCGCTCGACCGGCTCCGGTGCCGGACGGGGCCCGGTCGGCGGCCGCGCGCCGTGCTGGACCTCGGCACGGGCACCGGCGTGCTTGCCTTCGCGGCGGCACGCCTCTGGCCGGGCGTCCGCGTCGCGGCAAGCGATATCGACCCCGCCGCCGGCGCGCCCTTCGCGCGCAACGCCCGCGCGAACGGGCTCCGCCTCCGCTTCCTGCAGGCGGACGGGCCGGCGCATCCCGCGATCCGCGCCGGCGCGCCCTATGACGCGATCCTCGCCAATCTCCTCTACCGGCCGCTGCTGCGCCTTGCGCCCGGGATCGCCCGCCTCGCCGCGCCGGGAGGCCTCGTGGTGATGTCCGGCATTCTCGAACGCCAGGAACCGCCGCTGCGCCTCGCGCTGCGCCGCCAGGGCCTGCGTTTCCTCCGCTCGCGCCGCCGCGGCGGCTGGTCCACCATCGAGGCCGAGCGCCCGCCGGCGAGGCGGGCAAAGCGCCGGAACGGTTGCCGACAACGGCCGTTCCGCCTATAACTCGCCCGACTGTCGTTCAATTCCGCAGCGAGTGAAGCCCATGGCGCGCGTCACCGTCGAGGACTGCGTCCTCAAGGTCCCGAACCGTTTCGATCTTGTCATGCTCGCGGCGCAGCGTTCGCGCGACATCTCCGAGGGCGCGGAGATTACCCTGGACCGCGACAGGGACAAGAATCCCGTGGTGTCGCTCAGGGAGATTGCCGAGGAGACCGTCCCTCTCGACGAGCTCGAGGAAGGCCAGATCCGGCGGCTCCTGCGCCACCGCGAGGAAGAGGAAGAGCCGGGCGACGGGCTCGACATGCTGCCGGCCCCGGATGTTCCGGACAGGAGCCCGGCGGAGCAGGATCTCGACATCAGCTCGCTCATGCGCGAGGTGGCCCAGCAGGACGGCGAACTGCAGCCTCGCGACAACAGCTAGGACGTCATATGCGCAGGCGCTGCGGGATTTCCTGCCGCGGGGCGCGGTAGGCGCGTTCGGGTTCGCGGAATGCTCCGGCAGTACGAACTGATCGAACGCATCAGGGCATACGACCCCGATGCCGACGAACTGCTGATAAACCGCGCCTATGTCTATGCAATGGTCCAGCACGGCCACCAGGTCCGTGCCTCGGGCGACCCCTATTTCTCCCATCCGCTCGAAGTCGCCGGGATTCTGGCCGACATCAGGCTCGACAGCGCCTCGATCATCACCGCCCTCCTGCACGACACGGTCGAGGACACCGACGCCACGCTTGCCGACATCCGCCGGATGTTCGGCAGCGAGGTCGAACGGCTGGTGGACGGGGTCACCAAGCTCTCCAAGATCGAGTCCGAGTCCGCGCACACCCGGCAGGCCGAGAATCTGGGCAAGCTGGTGCTCGCGATGTCGCAGGACATCCGGGTGCTGCTCGTCAAGCTTGCGGACCGGCTGCACAACATGCGCACGCTGCATTTCATCGCCGGGGAAGAGAAAAAGCGCCGGATCGCGGCCGAGACGCTGGAGATCTACGTCCCGCTCGCCGAGCGGATCGGGATGCAGGACTGGAAGGAAGACCTGGCGGACCGGGCCTTCGCCATACTCCAGCCCGACACCCACGAGAACATCGCGGAAGGTTTCGAGCTTCTCGAACGGGAGGGCGGCGGCCAGGTCGAAAGGATCATCGAGGCCCTGTCGCAGTCGCTTGAGGAGGCCGGGCTCGAGGCCGAGATCACGGGCCGGCGCAAGCGCCCGCATTCCATCTGGACCAAGATGCAGCGCAAGAAGACCGTGTCCCTGGAACAGGTCTCGGACATCATGGCGTTTCGCGTCGTCGTGGAGTCGGCGATGCATTGCTACGAGGCGCTCGGGCATCTGCACGCCGCCTGGCGCGCGGTGCCGGAGCGGTTCAAGGACTACATCTCCCTTCCCAAGGACAACGGCTACCGCGCCCTGCATACGGTGCTGACCGGCCCCGACGGACACCCGATCGAAGTGCAGATCCGCTCCCGCGAGATGCACGAATTCGCCGAAAACGGCGCCGCCGCCCACTGGCTCTACAAGCAGGAAGGCGGCGGCGTGGACGGGCGGCAGTATGAGTGGGTGCAGCAGTTCCTCGACATCCTGGAAAGCGCGTCGAGCCCGGAGGAGTTCCTGTCGCACACCAAGATGCAGCTCTTCCCGGACCAGGTGTTCTGCTTCACTCCCAAAGGCGACCTCAAGGCCCTGCCCGCCGGGGCGACGCTGGTCGATTTCGCCTATGCGATCCATTCCGAGGTCGGCGACCACTGCGCCGGCGGCCGGGTCAACGGCCGGCAGGTGCCGCTGCGCACCGAGCTGCATAACGGGGACCGGGTGGAAATCGTCACCGCGAAGAGCCTGCGCGTCACGCCGGAGTGGGACCGGTTCGTCGTCACCGGCAAGGCGAAGGCGCATATCCGCCGCCATGAGCGCCTTCAGCGGCGCGAGGAGTTCATCAGGCTCGGCCGCCAGCTTCTCGATGTCGAGATGCGCGACGCCGGGCATGTCTGGCGCGAACGCCAGCTTGCGCCCGTCGCGCGCGCCCGCAAGCTGGAGTCGCCGGAGGACCTGCTCGCCGCGATCGGCGAAGGGCGCGTCGCGGCGCGGGGCGTCCTGAAGGCGCTCTATCCCGAGGCGCCGGTGGACCCGGACACCGAAACCGTGGTCTCCATCGAGCGCGCCCGGCGGCGGCGGGAGGGGCGCGCCGGCCCGCTGCTGGTCCGCGGCGTGATGCCGGGCCTCGCCACGCATTTCGCCCGCTGCTGCCACCCGATTCCGGGCGACCGGATCGTCGGCATCATTACCACCGGCAAGGGCGTGACCGTCCATACCGAGGAATGCCTGACGCTTGAGAGCTTTTCCCACACCCCGGAGCGCTGGATCGAACTCGCCTGGGAGAACGAGCCGGGGGAGGAGCAGCCGCGCCATGTCGGGCGGATGCGCCTGACGGTGGCCAACAAGCCCGGCACGCTGGCGAATGTGGCGTCCCTGATCGCAAGCAACCGGGCGAACATCTCGAACCTGAAATTCGTCAACCGCCAGACGGACTTCTTCGAACTGCTGGTCGATGTCGAGGTCCTCAACACAAGGCAGCTCAACGACATCATGGCCGCGCTGAGCGCCCGGCCCGAGATCGCTTCGGTGAAGCGGGCGAAGCGCTGACGGCCATGGCGATCCTGGGGCGCAAACGGCGGCGCGGGCTACCGTCCCGGATCGGAGGGTGGGTGTGGCCGTCGGGAGGCTGGCGGCGCGCATCGCGCTATCTCGCCATGCGCCTCAGCCGCATTCCGGGCACGCCCTATTCGCTCGCCGCGGGCTTCTCCTGGGGCGCGTTCACTTCCTTCCTGCCGTTCCCGGGCCTGCACTTCGTCATGGCGGCGATATTCGCGCTCGCCACCCGCTCGAATGTGCTCGCGGCCGCCATCGGCACGGTGGTGGGCAATCCCTGGACCTTCCCCTTCATCTGGGTCGGCACCTATGAGCTCGGCGCGTGGCTCGGCTTCGGCGCGGAGGGCGTCAATTTCACCGAGACCTGGGGGCGCGCCTTCGAGGCCGGCATTGACGGCCGGTTCGGCACCTTCCTGGAGACGGCGCAGCCCCTGCTGCTCGCCATGACGGTCGGCGGCGCCGTGCTGGGCGCGGTTGCCTGGGGGGCGTTCTTCATCATGCTGGCGCCGCTGGTGCGCGCCTATCAGAGACGCAGGCGCGGCCGCATCGCCCGCGCCCGGGCCGGAGATGTGGAGGCATGACAAACCGACCGAGACTCGGCGTGAACGTCGATCACGTCGCGACCGTCCGCAATGCGCGCGGGGTCGCATATCCGGACCCGGTGCGCGCGGCGCTGCTCGCCTGCGAAGCGGGCGCGGACGGGATCACGGCGCATTTGCGCGAGGACCGCCGCCATATCCGCGACGAGGACATGCGCCGGCTGAAGGACGCCCTGCCCGCCCCGCTCAATTTCGAGATGGCGCCGACCGACGCCATGGTGGAGATCGCCTCCGCGATCCGGCCGCACGCCGCCTGCCTGGTGCCGGAGCGGCGCGAGGAGCTGACGACCGAGGGCGGGCTCGACGCGGCCGGCCTCGGCGCCGCGCTCGGCTCCCGGGTGCAGGCGCTCGCGGCCGCGGGCATCCGGGTCTCGCTGTTCATCGAGCCCGATCCGAAGCAGCTTCGCGCCGCGGCGGCGCTCGGCGCGCCGGTGGTCGAGCTGCACACGGGGCGCTATTGCGAACTGGCGGGAGAGGCGCAGCAGGCGGAACTGGAGCGCATCCGCTCGGCCGCGGCGCTCGCAGACGAGCTCGGGCTCGAATGCCATGCCGGCCACGGCCTGACCTATGACAATGTCGGCCCGGTCGCGGCGATCCCGACGGTTGCGGAACTCAATATCGGCCATTTCCTGGTCGGCGAGGCGATCTTCACCGGCCTGGCCGAGACGGTCCGGCGGATGCGGGCGGCCATGGACCGCGCGCGATGATCGTCGGGCTCGGCAGCGACCTGATCGACATCACCCGGATTGAGCGCACGCTGGAGCGGTTCGGCGAGCGCTTCACCCGGCGCGTGTTCACCGAGGCGGAGCGCCAGCGGTCCGACCGCCGGCGGCTGCGCGCGGCAAGCTACGCCCGGCGCTTCGCCGCCAAGGAAGCCTGCTCCAAGGCGCTCGGCACGGGCCTTCGCCGGGGCGTCTATTGGCGCGACATGGGCGTGGTCAACCTGCCGGGCGGGCGCCCGACCCTCCGGCTGACCGGCGGTGCGGCCAGGCGCCTTACCGACCTGCTGCCGCCGGGCACCCGCGCGCGCATCGACCTCACCATCACCGATGAGCCGCCGCTGGCCCATGCGCTGGTCATCATCACCGCAGTGCCGGAAGATGCGGCGAATGGCTGCGCTTGACAGCCGGCCGCCCGGCGGCGTTCTATCCGGCCCCGATCCGCGCCGGCGGAAACCCGGCTTTTCCCTGTCCAGGTCGCTGCTCTCGTGAAAGAAACCGTCAAGACCATCGTCTATGCCGGTCTGATCGCGCTTGGCATCCGCAGTTTCCTCTTCGAGCCCTTCACCATCCCCTCCGGCTCGATGCTGCAGACCCTGCTGATCGGGGATTTCCTGTTCGTCTCCAAATATTCCTACGGCTACAGCCGCTATTCCCTGCCCTTCGGCCTGCCGTTGATCCCGGGGCCGGGGCGGCTGTTCGGCGAGGGGCCCGAGCGCGGCGATGTGGCGGTGTTCAAGAACCCGATGGCGCCGAAGATCGATTTCGTGAAGCGGGTGGTGGGCCTTCCGGGCGACACCGTCCAGCTGCGCAGCGGGCGGCTGTTCATCAACGGCGCGCCGGTGGCGCGCGGCCGCATCGGGCCTGCGAACTACCGCGACAAATACGGCATCGTGAAGCGCGCGATCCGCTACCGCGAGACCCTGCCGAACGGCCGGTCCTACGAAATTCTGGAGGAAAGCGACTCCGGCCCCGCGGACAACACCGCCGTGTTCGAGGTGCCGGACGGCCATTATTTCGCGCTCGGCGACAATCGCGACAACTCCACCGACAGCCGGTTCATCAGCCATGTGGGCTACATCCCGGCGGAGAATTTCGTCGGGCGGGCGGAAATCCTGTTCTTCTCCCTCGACCACGACACCAGCTTCTGGGAGTTCTGGAGATATCCGAGCGGGGTTCGCTGGGAACGCATTTTCGACGCGATCGGCCCGTGAACGCCCGGTTCCGCGACGCGCTTGGCCACGATTTCGCCGATCCCCGCCTGCTCCGGCAGGCGCTGACCCACCCGAGCGCGCCGGGGCGCGGGGACGATGCGTTCCAAAGGCTCGAATTCCTCGGCGACCGCGTGCTCGGCCTGATCGTGGCCGAAATGCTGCTCGAACGCTTCCCGGAGGTCGATGAAGGCGGGGTCGGGCTGCGCATGTCCGTCCTGGTGAGCGAGGAGACGCTGATCGAGGTCGCAAGGGAAACGGGCCTTGACGCGGCCCTTGTGCGCGACCCGAAGGCCCGCGAAAAGCGCATGGCGGAAAAGCCGGCCGCCGATGCCTGCGAGGCGGTCATCGCGGCGCTCTACCTCGACGGCGGGCTCGACGCCGCGCGGCAGTTCGTCCGCCGCCACTGGCGGGCGCTGGTCGAACGCCATGCGGAGGTGGAGCGCGACGCCCGCAGCCGCCTGCAGGAGTGGAGCCACGCCCGCGCGCTCGGCCAGCCGGTCTATACCGTCTGCGCCCGGCGCGGCCCCTCCCACCGCCCCGAATTCGAGGTCGAGGCCGCGCTGTCCAGCGGCGAACGGGCGAGAGGGTCCGGCGGCTCCAAGCGCGCCGCCGCCGCGGCCGCCGCCGCCGCCCTGCTCGAACGGCTGGAATGACCGCGCGCCGGGCCGGTTTCGTCGCTCTGCTCGGCGCGCCCAATGCCGGCAAGTCCACCCTGCTCAACCGGCTGGTCGGCGCCAAGGTCTCCATCGTCACGCCCAAGGCGCAGACCACGCGCTCGCGCATTCTCGGCATCCGCAACCACGGCGCGGCCCAGACCGTCTTCGTCGATACGCCCGGCATATTCGAGCCGCGCCGGCGGCTGGAGCGCGCGATGGTGCGCCGGGCCTGGCGCGCCGCGGGCGATGCCGACATCACCGTGCTGCTCGTCGATGCCGCGCGCCGCCCGGGCGCCCGCGAGGAGGCTGTCGTGAACGGCCTCAAGGCGGGCGGCAGGCAGGCGGTGCTGGCGCTCAACAAGATCGACCTGATCGCGCGCGAACGGCTGCTGGCGCGCGCCGAGCGGCTCTACGGCACGGGCTGCTTCAGCGATGTCTTCATGGTCTCGGCGCTGACCGGCGACGGCGTGGACGACCTGCTTGAGCACCTCGCGGGGCGCCTGCCGGAGGGTCCCTGGCTCTATCCCGAGGACGACCTCTCCGACGTGCCGCTGCGCTTCCTCGCCGCGGAGATCACGCGCGAGAAGCTGTTCCTGCGCCTGCATGACGAGATTCCCTACGACGTTGCGACCGAAACGGCGGACTGGCAGGAGTTCGACAATGGCGGCGTGCGCATCGACCAGACGGTCTATGTGCGCCGGACGAGCCAGCGCGCGATCGTGCTCGGCAGGGGCGGCGCGCGCATCAAGGCCGTCCGCGAGGCCGCGCAGGCGGAGCTGGCGGAGGCGCTCGACCGGCCGGTCCACCTGTTCCTGACGGTAAGGGTGCGCGAGGGCTGGCCCGACGACCCCGAGCGTTTCCGGGACCTCGGTCTCGACTACAATGTCTGATCCGGGACGGTTTCCATAGAGGAATGCAGGACATGGCGGACGGCATGCGGGCGAATGGCGGCATGAGCGCAAACGCGGAGGCCGCCCGGCACATCGACGAAGCCATACGCGCGATGACGCTCAATTACGGCGACGCCGGCGGGCACCTGGCCGAGGCGCGCGAAGCCGATCCCGGCTGCGCGATGGCGGATATCCTCGAAGCCTGGCTGCTGGCGCTGACCAAGGACGGCGCCCAGCTGGCGCGGGCGCGGACGCTGCTCCCTGGCATCGCCGAAGCCGGGCTGACGGAGCGCGAGGCGCATCACCTGGCGGCGCTGCGCCACGCTGCGGAGGGCCGGTGGCCGTCGGCCGTCGCCGTGCTCGACCGCCATCTGATGGACGATCCGCGCGATCTGGCAGGCCATCAATGCGCGCTGCGCCTCGACGGCTATCTCGGCCGCTTCCACCGCCAGGCCGCCCGCGCCGCCCGCGCCCTGCCGTTCTGGTCGAAGGACGAGCCCGGCTACGGCATCATGCTGTCCTTCTACGGCTTCGGCCTGGAGGAGTTCGGGGACTACGCCCGCGCGGAGGACGTCGCCCGGGCCGCGGCGGAGCTCGAACCCTACGGCTACTGGCCGCATCACACCGTCTCCCACGTGCTGGAGATGACCGGCCGGCCGGACGAGGGCATCGCCTGGATGGACGGCCGCCTGCCTTACTGGTCCGATCCGAAATGCAACAACCGGGTCCATATCTGGTGGCACAAGGCGCTGTACCACATCGAACTCGGCCGGTTCGGGGACGCGCTCGCGCTCTATGACAATGAAATCCTGCCTGCGATGCGCGTGGCCGGCACGCAGCTCTGCAACGCCGCATCGCTGCTCTGGCGGCTGGAGACGCTCGGTTGCGAGGCGGGCGAACGCTGGAGCCGGCTGCTTCCGCTCTGGCAGGGGCTGCTCCCCGGCATGACGAGCCCGTTCAACGAGGTCCATGCCGCCATGACCGCGCTGCGCGCGGGCGACAGGGCCGCCTATGAGGAGGTGCTGGACGGCATGAAGCGGACCGCCGCCGCGAACAGCGAGATCGCGCCCGCCTATCGGGACATCTCCATCCCCGCCGCCGGGGCGATGGCCTGCTTCACCGACGGCGACTATGCCGGCGCCGTTGACGGCCTGCTCACGGCCGAAACCCATCTCTGGCGCATGGGCGGCAGCGTTGCGCAGCGCGATCTCGTGGCGTGGACGCTCGCCGTGGCGGCCATCCGCGCGGGCCGGCGCAATGTTGCGCTGTCGCTCGCCAACGAACGGCTGGCGCTCAGGCCCGGGAGCGCCGTGAACCGGCATTTCCTGCACGAGGCCCGGGCCATCGCGGCCTGACGCCCGCCGGGGCGGCGAGAGCCGTTCATGACTTTCGTATATAATCCCCGGCTGCCGGCCCGCCTGCATCGGGCGCGGCTCGAGGAATCCTGAAACCGCACCGGAGGGGGCATCATGGCCAAATTCGTCATGCTCGGAAAATACACGCAGGGGTCGATGGACGGGATCAGCGCGTCGCGCACAGACCGGGCGGCGGAAGTGGTCCGCGAGAGCGGCGGCGAGGTGCTTGGCATATACGCCCTGCTCGGGGCCTTCGACCTCATCCTTTTCGTCGAGTTGCCGGATGTCGAGACCGCGATGCAGGTCTCGCTGAAGTTGACGCGCCTGACCGGAGTCGGCTTCCTGACCTCGCCCGCCGTCGATGTGGAGACATTCGACTCCCTCGCCTCGGGCTAACCCGAACCCCGCCGGCCCCGGCGGCTCTCCAGCGGCGGTGAAACGCCGCCCGCACCGCGCGCCTCCCGCCGCAGCCATCCGGCTTCGGGCAAGGGGATGGATGAGTGCCGCCTCGTGTCGACCGCTTCGGCTTGGCGTCGGCAACAATCCGCGCGGCACGCCGACCACGACCTTCGAGGGCCGATTGATCCTTACATCTGTGAGTTGGCAGAACAGGACGCGATGAAGTCGAGTGCCAGGCTGCGGAAACTTCGCTTGCTCATGTGAATAGGGACAGCCGATTCACAAACCGGTCGCGCCGCTCATGCGGAAAGCAGGGCACGCTTGACAGCTTCGGGTTCCCGCTGGATCACGCGCAGAAGCGACGCGGCCGGACCGCTGACGCGCCGCGTTCCCTGCTCCCACTTGCGGTAGCCGGAAAGGCTCATGCCCATCAGGGGCGCCATCTGGGCCTGCGTGAGTTTCGCCTGCTTGCGGACCTCGCGCGGAACCACCGGCGCATGAACGGTCGCCGGGCCCTCGCCCCTGGCGTGGGCCAGCGCCTCGCCAAGGGATTGAATCAGGTCGTCCCCGAAAGTGCTCATTGCGTCTCCTTTGCGGCGCTCTTGATCGCCTCGACGATCATGGCGACCGAGCGTCGGTCCGCCCTGCTCAAATCGGTCTTTGCGGACTTGGCATAGGCAAGCAGCGCATAGACCGGCATTCTCTCGCCTCCGTAGAAGTAGATGATCCGCGCGCCGCCCCTCTTGCCGCGGCCCGCGGCCTGGAACCGCAACTTCCGGACGCCGCCCGTCCCCGGAATCTCATCTCCTGCCAAGGGGTTTGCGGCCAGATAGTCGATCAACTCCCGCTTTTCGTCCTCGCTGAACAGCTTGCCGGCCTGACGAGTGAAGGTCGGGGTCTCGGCCACAGTCTGCATTGCGGAAGAAGATAGCCCAACGGGGCATCGGAGGCAATTCCGGGAGGCGACATCGGCGCCGGGCGAAGGCCCGCTCCTGCCGCCGCTACTCCGCCGGCGCAGTCCGTTCCCAGTGGCGCAAGATCGGATGGGCAATCATTGTTCTATTTTTTGTAAAAATTCCTTTCTCTGTATTGACCAAAGGACCGCCTTGCCTATATAGGTCGGGAGGAAGCGGCATCCGGAGGCTGCATCCGTTCGCGGCGGCGCGGAAAAACGCCCGGGAAGGCGGCGGGACAGGTGCGTCCTGCGCCCGGGCCTTCGCCCTCGCGCGGGCGCGCCCAGGCGCAATCAGGCGCGCGAGCCGCGCCGCCGCGATACGTGCGCCGGCGGGCGCGAGCGCCCGCGCGGGATACGCGCGAATCAGGGTCCCGCCCCCGGGCAAACCGGCGACGGGAAGAACGGAACGAACAGGGCTCGAAAGGAGAGACCCATACCGAAGATGCGAAGCCGGGGAAACCGGAGGACATACCCAGGGGGCCCGCCCGGGACCAGGGCCCTATGCCCGGATTGGCCGCAGACTATGATTCCGGCGCATGGCAAACATGACATTTCGTGACATTCCCGTGGAGTGGGCCCCTTCCCGTCACGCGGTCTCCCCTTCGTCATGCCCGGACGCCCCTTTCGACAGGCTCGGGACAGGCATGACGGGAAGAGGATCGGGGCGTCCCGGGAGGAAGGTGCTGCGGCGCGCTTCCATGACACAACATGACATCCGCGGTGGAGGGGACGGCCCCGCCGTCTCGCGCATGCGGGCGCGCAGGCGCGGGCGGGCGCGCATTATGCGCGCGGGAGGGGCGCTCCTCCGGCAACGGAGGCGTCCGGGACCGTGGACCGAAAGGAGGCGGCAATGCCTGGCGAACGGCCGGGGCGGAGACCGGCCCCATGACATATCATGACATTCCATGACACGTTCGGAGGCCTCCCCGCGCCGCCTTCGTCGGAACCCGGCCGGCGGGGGCATGCGCGCCGGGCGGCGAACGGTGGTATGACGCCCGGCGATGATCGACTGGACCGACCGCGCCGTCATGCTCTCGGCCCGTCCCTTCGGGGAGGGCAAGGCCGTGGCGCAGGCGCTGACCGAGACGCATGGCCGCCATGCCGGGCTGGTGCAGGGCGCGCGCCGCCACGCCGAGGCGCTCCAGCCCGGCACGCTTGCGACGGTGCGCTGGCGGGCGCGGCTCTCCGACCAGCTCGGCGCATTTTCATGCGAGGTCGAGACGGCCCACGCCGCGCTCTGGCTGGACGACCCGGCGCGGCTGGCGGCGCTCCAGAGCGCCTGCGCGGTGGCGGAAATGGGCCTGCCGGAGCGCGAGCCGCACCCGGCCGCGTTCCTCGGGCTCGCGGCCTTCCTGGAGACGCTGGCGGGCGGCGCCTGGCCCGCGGCCTATGTCGGCTACGAGGTGGCGCTGCTGGCGGAGCTCGGATTCGGCCTCGACCTGGAGCGCTGCGCGGTCACCGGCCGCCGGACGGGGCTTGCCTGGGTCTCGCCCCGGTCCGGGCGGGCGGTCACGCGCGAGGCGGGCGAGCCCTGGAAGGACCGGCTGCTGGCCCTGCCGGGCTTCCTTGCCGGCGCGCCCGGCTTCGCGCCCGGCGACATTCGCGACGGCCTGGCGCTCACCGGGCATTTCCTCGCCCGCCATATCGCCGGGCCCGTGGACCGCCCGCTGCCCGCCGCGCGCCTGCGCCTCGCGGATTGTTTCGCGGGCTGAGGACGCCTATTCTGCAGCGGACCCCGATTCGGAGCATTCGCAGCGCGCCGTGTCCGACGAAACCGCCGGAATCGTTGAGCCCGTCCCCTTCAGCACGGCGCTGGGCGAGCGGTATCTCGCCTATGCGCTCTCGACGATTACCGCCCGCTCGCTCCCGGATGTGCGCGACGGGCTGAAGCCGGTCCACCGCCGCCTCGTCCACGCCATGCGCGAGCTCGGGCTCGACCCCGCCGCCGGCTTCAAGAAATGCGCGCGCGTCGTCGGCGACGTCATGGGCAAATACCACCCCCATGGCGACGCCGCGATCTACGATGCGATGGTCCGCCTCGCGCAGGAATTCGCCGTCCGCTACCCGCTGGTCGAGGGCCACGGCAATTTCGGCAATATCGACGGCGACAACGCCGCCGCCATGCGCTACACCGAGGCGCGGCTGACGGCCGTGGCCGAGGCGCTGCTGGAGGGCATCGACGAGGACGCCGTCGATTTCCGCGAGACCTATGACGGCGAGGGCCGCGAGCCGGAAGTGCTGCCGGCGGCCTTCCCCAACCTGCTGGCCAACGGCGCGCAGGGCATCGCGGTCGGCATGGCGACCAACATCCCGCCGCACAATGCCGGCGAGCTCGCCGCCGCGCTCCTGCACCTGATCCGCTGGCCGACCGCCAAGGACGAGAAGATCGCGGAGCATGTGCCGGGGCCGGACTTCCCGACCGGCGGGTGCCTGACCGAAGACCCCGCCGCCATAGCGGAGGCCTACCGCACCGGGCGCGGCAGCCTGCGGGTGCGGGCGCGCTGGGAGGTGGAGAAGCTCGAACGCGGCCACTGGCGCGCCGTCGTCACCGAGATTCCCTACCAGGTGCAGAAGGCGCGGCTGCTGGAACGGCTCGACGCCGCCATCGAGGCCCGCAAGCTGCCGGCGGTCGAGCAGGTGATCGACGAGTCCGCCGAGGATGTGCGCATCCTGCTGGTGCCGCGCAACCGCAGCATCGACCCGAACGCGATGATGGAGCAGGCCTTCAGGCTCTCGGAGCTGGAGATCCGCTTCGGCCTCAACCTGAACGTGCTGGATGCCGACGGCCGGCCGCGGGTGATGTCGCTCCGGGAATGCCTGCTGGCCTTTCTCGACCACCGCATGGAGGTGCTGGAGCGGCGCACGCGCTTCCGGCTGGAGCGGATCGCCCGGCGCCTGGAGGTGCTGGAAGCCTATCTCGCCGTCTATCTCAATCTCGACGAGGTGATCCGCATCGTCCGCGAGGAGGACGACCCGCGCGCCGAACTCTGCGCCTGCCTGGGCGTGAACGAGGCGCAGGCCGACGCCATCCTGGCCATGCGGCTCAGGGCGTTGCGCCGGCTGGAAGAGGCCGCCATCCGCGAGGAGCATGCGAAGCTGACGGCCGAGCAGGCGGAGTGCCGCGCGCTGCTGGCCGACGAGAAGCTCCGGCGCAGGCGGCTCTCGGACGAGGTCAAGGAGATGCGCAGGCGCTTCGGCTCGGGCGAGGCCGGCGCGCGGCGGACCCTGCTGGCCGAGGCGCCGGCCGCGAACGGCGCGGCGGCGGCCTTCTCCATGCCGGGCGAGCCGGCGACCGTGCTGGTGTCCGAGATGGGCTGGGTGCGGGTGCTGAAGGGCCATATCGGGGCCGGCACGGCGCCCCGCTACAAGGAGGGCGACAGCGAGGCCTGGCGGCTGGCCGTCGAGACCTCGGACCGCCTGCTGCTGTTCGCCGCGTCGGGCCGGGTCTTCACGGTCGCGGTGGACCGGCTGCCGGACGGCAGGGGCATGGGCCGGCCGCTGCGCATGCATGTGGACATGGCCCAGGAGGACAGCATCGTGTCGATCCGCGCCGCCCGGCCGGACGGCCGCCTGCTGCTGGCGGCCGAGGACGGGCGCGGCTTCGTCGTGCGCGAAGAGGGCGTGATCGCCCAGACGCGGACCGGCAGGCAGGTGATGACCGGCACGCTCAAGGTCGTTGCCGAGATTCGCCCGGACGACGACTCGATCGCCGTCATCGGCAGGAACCGGCGCCTGCTGGTCTTCCCGCTCGACGAGGCGCCGGAACTGACCCGCGGGCGCGGCGTGCGCCTGCAGCGCTATGAGCGCGGCGGGCTTGTCGATGTCACGGCGCTGCGCATGGAGGACGGCCTCGTCTGGCGCATCGGCGGGCGCACAAGGCGGGAGGGCGACCTGCGCACATGGCTCGGGCGGCGCGGCGGCATCGGGCGCCTGCCGCCGCACGGCTTCCCGCGCAACAACCGCTTCACGCCGCGCGACCCGCCGGAAGAGGCGTAACCCTCCTCAGAGCGCCGGGCGCCTGTCCGCCCAGGGGCGCGCGGCCTCGAAGGCGGCGGCCGCCTGGAGCACCCCCAGATCGTCCAGCCGGCGCCCGACGACCTGGAGGCCGACCGGCAGCCCCGCCTCCGTGAACCCGCAGGGGATCGAGGCCGCCGGGTTGTGGGAAAGGTTGAAGGGGTAGCTGAATTGCGCCCATTGCAGCCAGTCCCACGGATGGTCCGGCCAGTGGGCGGGCGAGAGGCGCTCGGCGGGGAAGGCGGCGACCGAGACCGACGGCGTGAGCAGGAAGTCGTACTCCTCGAAGAAGCGGTGGATCGCCTCGATATAGGCGAGCTTGCGCGCCCGCATGTCGAGATAGTCCTCCGCCCGGTAGCCGAGCCCGTCCCGGATGCAGGCGACGAGGCCCGGGTCCATCCGGTCCTCGAACTCCTCCAGCAGCCCGGCATAGGACAGCTCGTGGACGGGCCAGAAGAAATGCTCGATCTCGACGCCGTCCGGCCCCCAGCCGGGCGACACCTCCTCGACTTCGGCGCCCAGCTCCGCGAACCCCCGGACCGCATCGGCCACGAGCGCCGCCACCTCGCCGTCGACGCGCGCATGGCCGAGATCGGGGCTCCACGCGACCCGCGCGCCCCGGACTCGAGCGCCCTCGCCCAGGAGTGCGGGATAGTCCGCCGGCGGGGCTTCGAGGCTGTAATGGTCGCGCGGGTGCGGGCCCGCAATGACCCTGAGCATCAGCGCCGCGTCGGCGACCGTGCGGGTCATCGGCCCGACATGGCTCACCTGGTCCGTGTTGCCGACCGGCAGATGCGCCGCGCGCCCGTAGCTCGGCTTGATGCCGAACACGCCGCAGAAATGGCTCGGCATGCGGATCGAGCCCGCGCCGTCCGAGCCCTGGTGGAGCGGCCCGTAGCCCGCCGCCGCGCCTGCGCCCGCGCCTGCCGAGGAGGCGCCGGCGTTCATGCCGTGCGCCCAGGGATTGTGCGTGATGCCGGTGAGCGGGCTCTGGCTGACCCCCTTCCATCCGAACTCGGACGTGGTGGTCTTGCCGAGCGAGATGGCGCCCGCCGCCGCCAACCGGTCCACGCAGGGCGCGCTTTCCGTCGGGATGTTGCCCTTCTCCGCATGCGAACCCCGCTCGGTCGGGACGCCGGCGGTGTTGGTCAGGTCCTTGATGGTGACCGGCACGCCGTGCAGGGGCCCGAGCGCCGCGCCCGACATGACCTTCGCTTCGGCTTCTTTCGCCGCGTCGCGCGCCCGGTCCGCCGTCAGCGTGGCGAAGGCGTTGATGCGCGGCTCCAGCCGCTCGATGCGCGCCAGCACCGTATCGACGATCTCGACCGGCGAAATCTCTCTTGCGGCCACCATCGCCGCCAGCTGGGTCGCCGGCGTGAAACACAGGTCTTCTTCGTTCATCGGCCCCCTCCGGCCCCGCGGAATGTCCCGGCCGGGAGCCTAACCCGGATATCCCGCCGGTGTCATGGGGCCCCCGCGGCGCCTGTGCTAGGGTCCGGGCCCGGCGCATCGGAGGAGGGCGACATGGCAGAGGTGGCGACATTCGCGCCCGGCGGGTACCGCTATATCAGGGGGCAGTTCCAGTATTCGGGCGGGGTCGCGGCGGAGCCCGGCTACCGGATCGAGCGCGTGCGCTTCCACCGCCTCGTACCGCTGGAGGCGGGCTTCCGGCGGATCGAGGCCCATATGGAGGCCGCCGGGCGGCCGATGACCGCCTTCTGCGCCTGCGAGCTGCGCTCGCCCGGCCAGTTTTCGGAAGCGGGATTCGTGGCTTTCAACCGGGCCTATGTGCGCACGCTGGAGCGCTGGGGCATCTTCCGGGACGAGGAGAACCCGGTCGCGCGGTCCAATGTCTGCCCGGAGGAGGACCCGCCCGCCGAACCGGGCTTCCACGCCTTCTGCTACACCGTCGCGCAGAACGCGACGAACCGTTCGGATGGCGGCGTTGGCGCCGCCGTCCCGGACGAGGGGACGGGCGGCACTTTCGTCATCGCCGGCTCCGGCGAGGCGCCGGAAGGGCCGGGATCCTACCGGGACCGGATCATCCGCCTCGGCGACACCTCGCCGGATGCCATGGCCGAGAAGGCGCGCTATGTGCTGGGCGCCATGGAAAGCCGCATGGCGGCGCTCGGCTTCGGCTGGCCGGACGCCACCGCGAGCCAGGTCTATACCGTCCACGAAATCCACGGCCTCCTCGGCCCGGAGATCGTCCGGCGCGGCGCCGCGCCGGACGGCATCCAGTGGACTTACGCCCGCCCGCCGGTCGAGGGCCTCGCCTTCGAAATGGACGTGCGCGGCCTGTTTGCGGAGCGGGTGGTCGCCTGACGCGCGCCCTCTCGGTTCATTTTCCTTCACAGGGTTGCGCTATCCCGCATTTGTTCTATATTTATTCCCAATGGAGCATATGAAGGGAACGGACGGGCCATGATCGGACGGAACAGCCGGAGGAGCGGCGGCGGGACCGGTGGTCGGCGAGGACTTGTGCTGCCGGACCGAACTGGCAATGCAGTAATTGTGTGAAAGCATATTTGATGCTACATATTTACACATGAGGACGACCATAGATGTCAATGACGAGCTGCTGCGGGCCGTCAAGGTCTATGCCGCCGGCGAACACATGACGCTGAAAGCCGCGTTCGAGCAGGCGCTTCGGGAATTCCTGGCGGGTCCCACGGTCTCCTCCGCCAACGCGCCGCCAATTCCCGTATTTGACGGGCAGGGCGTGCAACCGGGCGTGGACCTGACGGACAGTGCGGCGCTTCGGGACATCATGGATGCAAAGTCCTGACGTCAATGTCCTCGTGTCCGCCTTCCGGACGGACTCCGAGCATCACGCACTCTGCCGGGAGTGGCTGACGGAGGCGTCGGCGGCCCGCGAGCGGCTCGGCCTTTCCGAACTTGTGCTGAGCGGTGTGCTCCGCGTGCTGACGCATCCCCGAATTTTCCATCCGCCGACGCCGGGCGGCATGGCGCTGGACTTCGTCGATGCCTTGCTCGCACAGCCGGCGGCGGAGAGGCTGCGTCCAGGGGGCGGCCACTGGCGGATATTTCGCGACCTTGCGGCGAGGCTCCGGCTGACGGGAAACAGGCTGCCAGACGCCTATCATGCGGCGCTTGCGATGGAGCATGGCTGCGAATGGGTGACCCTCGACCGGGGCTTCTCGATCTACCCCGGCCTTGGTGTGCGGAACCTCCTCGACGATTGACGAGAACGGCCCCGGCTTCCGTCCGGTTGTGCAGGCCGCCCCCTCAATAGACGC
This sequence comes from Alphaproteobacteria bacterium, assembly GCA_022827685.1. GTDB lineage: Bacteria > Pseudomonadota > Alphaproteobacteria > Bin95 > Bin95 > Bin95. Next base: position 35,351 of record JAJEIH010000095.1, on the reverse strand, counting down.
CGGGGAAGATGCGGTATTTCACCCTTGCCCGGTATTCGGCCCATTTCCGGGGGCCGTATTTCTCCGCGCAGTAGCGCTCGTCCGCGCGCTGGCGCCAGAGGAACAGCGAGACGATGAAGACGAAATAGGTCCAGGCCCAGGGATTGCCCGGATAGCCGAATACAAGCGCGATCGAGAGTGCGAGGAACCCCTCGCCCAGATAGTTGAAATGGCGCGCGGCGCCCCACAGGCCGCTGCACAGGATCCTGCGCTCGCCGGCCTCGATACAGTCGGGCTCGATGAGCCCGAGAAACTTGCGGTCGGGCCACCGCTTGAATGTGTATTTCTGCAGGTTGGCGCCGCGCGAAATGCTCCAGCCGAACAGGAACAGCGCCCCCGTTCCGATGAGCCAGGCATTCGTCCACACCGGCGGGAAGCCGGGATCCGGATGGGCGGCCATGCCCCACAGCGGCAGGATGAACAGCCACCCATAGACGACAAGCCCGCCCCAGATCAGCATGAAGCCGAGCTTCTCGTGGATCAGGTCGTAGGTGTAGAGCTGGACGCGCTCGAAGACGAAATAGTCCAGCACGTAGAATGTGAAGAACGCCGCATAGAGGAAGACACCGGGATTGGAGTCCGCGCCGAAGCGCTCATAGTGGTATGCGGCGCCGGAAAGCGCGTTGAGCGCGAACATCGTCCCGCCGACGACATAGAGATACATCTTCACGTCGAAGCGGCCGTTGAAGAGGGCGATCTCCAGCGCCCGCCCGTGCCAGAGGTCGGCGGCCAGGCTTCCGGTTTTCGCCTTTGGCCGGCCGCACACGGCCAGGACGGTGAAGACGGCGGAGAACGCCGTGCCGCCGATCACGGCCGGGATCGTGGACCTGTAGAACCAGTCATGCGGCAGGCCGGTGATCCCGGACGCCCACACGGCCAGCGCAAGCGCGAACACCAGGATGCCGTTCAGGCGGTATTCGCGGGGTCTGCCGGTCTCCGGGTCGATGACGTAGCCGGGCACCCGCCTTGCCGGAAGGATGAGTTGCGCCAGGAGAAAAACGGCGAAGACCGCGAGCGGGGTGAAGAAGCCGGCAATCGCCTCCGTCCGCGACAGCTCGAAAAGATGGCCGATGCCAAGCGCCTCGATCATGGCCGGCCCCCTCTGTCTCCGGCGACGAGGCGATTGTGGGTTCCGCCGCCGGAGCGGTCAATTGCGCCTGGCGCACCGGAGCCGCAGGCACCGGATACCGGCGCCGATGCCCGGCACGCCGTCCCGTCGTCGGGAAAGCGGGGGCCGGTGACGTCAGACCGGCGCTCTTGTCGGTACGATGCGTGCCTGGAAAGAGCGCCGCTGGCGATGGCTAGGAGGCGAGGATAAGGTCCTCGGCCGAGGACTTGCCGTTGCGTCCGGGCTGCAGCTGGTAGGTTACCTTCTGCCCTTCGCTGAGCGTGGAGAGCCCGGCTCTCTCGACGGCCGAGATGTGGACGAAGGCGTCGCTCGAGCCGTCTTCCGGCTCAATGAACCCGTAGCCCTTGGTTGCGTTGAACCACTTGACGGTACCGGTAGGCATGTTCGATTTCTCCAGGAGTTGGAATTCCACGAGCCGCAGTGCGCGGCAGCGTTGTCGGTCAACATTCACATTGTTGGGGGGATGTCGGTCGGCCCGGCGAACCGGACCTACGGAGAGCACCAGACGAATGCAAACTGCCTGCGTAATGTGAGCCCCTTGAGCTGCAAAGTCAAGCCGCCCGCCGGCTATCTCCCGGCGCGCATCCCGCTGAGCGCCGCTTCCACGTCGAAGGACGGGAGGCGCCCTTCCTGGGGCTGTATGCCTTCGGGCGCGATTTCCGGCACGGTCGGGCGCATCTCCGCGTTGCTGAGCCAGAGCCTGAGCAGGTGGCGGCGGCGCTCCGGCTCCTCCCAGTCCTCGAAGGCCGTGCGGGCGTGCAGATGGGTGAAATTGTTGAACCAGAGGATCTCGCCCGGCTCCAGCGTGAACCGCAACTGCAGCTCGTCGCTGCATGCCGCCGCCAGAAACGCCTCGACGGCCTCTTCCGCGAACCCGCCGAGCGGCTCCCCTTTCGCCTCCTGGCCCAGAACGGCGTAGGTCCTGACCCAGCGGCAGCTGACCTTGCCGTCCACCGACGAATAGACCGGCACCTTCCAGGGCGTGACGGGGTCCTCGCCGGGCGCCTCCTCGCCGCGCCGGTGCATGTAGAAGCCTTCATAGAGCCGTTCCAGACAGTCCGGCCTCTCGGCGAGCAGCCGGTTATGCACGGCGAGCGCGCTGGTGAGGTGCGACACGCCGCCCGTCCTTGCCGCCCGGAGGCTGAACAGGCCGACGACATGCGCGCGGTCGGTATGGGGATCCAGCTCATTGCGGTTGCGGTAGGCGCGCGCATGCGGGTCCTCGCGGGTCGTGTCCCGGACATGGCCCAGCCGGTCGCCGAGTACGCTTTGCGACATGCCGGTCCCGAGCCGCGTGCCCATCGCCCAATAGACCCGCTCGGCGTCCTGCCGGCGCCAGCGTTCGACCGGCAGGCCGGCCATCACCGCGAAGCCCCTGCCGTCGCGCAGCTCGTCATGGAGGGCGGCGAGCCGCACCTCGACCAGCGGGCAGCGGAAATCCCCGCGGCCGATGTCGTCGAGCGCCTTGCCCGCCCGGTCCATCTCCCGGATGAATCCGTCGAGCTCCGCGATCTCGGCCTCCGTCAGCCGAACGGTGTAGTCCTCCGGGCCGGCGAAATCCCGGACGGTCCAGATACCCGAATCGTCAACGGCCTGCATCGCGTCCCTCCCGCAAGGTTTCTCGCGCACTTGCGCGACCGACCTTTTGTATCTTGCGACTTTGCGCAATATAGCGGCGAATGGCGCGAGGCAGGAACTTGCGGCTCTTTTCGCAGGGTGTACGATTCCCGTTTCATGCAGTCACGGGCTGGCGATGCGCATCGAAATCGATATTGACGATGCCCTCATGGCGGAGGTCAGGGAAACAGGCGGTTTCCCTACCGGACAGGCTGCCGTCGAGGCGGGTTTGCGCCTGCTCGCGCGCACGCTGTCACAGGGGCGGTTGCGCGAGCTGTACGGCGAGCTGGACTGGGAAGGCGACCTCGACGACATGCGGCGAGACGGGTAAGCCATGCCGGCATTCCGGTTCCGCTTCGACCTGATGCAGCGGCATCCCGGCCCACGGACCCTCTGAGGCGCGCCCATGCGCAGTGACGTCACCGAGCTTCGCGCCTTCTATGACGGCCCGCTCGGACAGGCGGCGGGGCTTGTGCTGGCGGAGCGGGTGCGGCGGCGCTGGCCGGCGCTGGACGGGATGCAGGTGCTGGGCCTCGGCTATGCGCCGCCCCTGCTGGACGGGCTCGCCGGCGGGGCGGCGCATGTGCTGGCGGCCATGCCGGCGGGACAGGGCGCGCTGCGCTGGCCCCCGGGAGGGCGTTGCCGCACGGTGCTGACGGAGGAGGACGCGCTGCCCTTTCCCGACCTCGCCTTCGACCGCGTGCTGCTGGCCCACGATGTCGAGACCTCCGAACATCTTTCGGGGCGGCTCCGCGAGATCTGGCGCATCCTCGCGGCGGAAGGCCGGTTGATCGTCGTGGCGCCGAGCCGCCGCGGCCTCTGGGCATGGTTCGAGCACACGCCCTTCGGCCACGGCCGGCCCTGGTCGCGCTCGCAGCTGGAACGGCTGCTGCGCGGAGCGATGTTCGAGCCGCTCGGCAGCGAGGAGGCGCTGTTCGCCCCGCCGCTCCGCCGGCTGGTGCGGCCGGGGGCGGCGGAGGCGTGGGAGCGGTTCGGGCGCCGCTGCCTGCCGGTGTTCGGCGGCGTGGTGATCGCCGAGGCGGCGAAACGGCTCGCGGGCGTGACGCCCCTGCCCGTGCGGTCGCGCCGGTCGTTGCTCCAGGGGGTGCTTACGCCGCAGCCGAGCGGCGCTCCTCGCTGCGGGCCGCCTCCCAGCCGATCAGCGCCGCCTTCCGCGCCAGCCCCCACTCGTAATTGTGGAGATAGCCGTTCGCCAGGATGACCCGGTGGCAGGGCACGAGCCAGGAGACCGGGTTGCGGCCGATGGCGGCGCCCACCGCCCGCGCCGCGCGCGGCGCGCCGACGGCGGCCGCCACATCGCCATAGGTCGCAAGCGCGCCCGGCGGAATCCGCAGCAGGGCATCCCAGACGCGGATCTGGAAATTGGTGCCGTGCAGGCAGAGCGGCAGCGGCGGCGCGCCGGCCTTCGGCTCGAATATGCGTCCGGCGAGCGCGGCGGTCTCGTCCGGCGCCTCCATGAAGGCCGCGGCCGGCCAGCGCCGGCGCATGTTCTCCAGCCCCGCGCGCTCCTCCCCCGCGGCGGCGAAGGCGAGCCCGCAAACGCCCCGCTCGGTCGCCATCAGCAGGCAGCGGCCGAAGGGCGAGTCGTGGATGCCGTAGCGGATGGCGAGCCCCGCCCCGCGCCGCTTGTAGTCGCCGGGGGTGACGGCCTCGTGGGTGACGAACAGGTCGTGCAGCCGGCCGGGGCCGGAGAGGCCCGCATCCCAGGAAGCCTCCAGCACGCTGGCGTTCTCGGCGAGGCTGGCCTTGGCGCGCTCCAGGGTCAGATATTGCAGGAACTTCGTCGGGCTGATGCCGACCCAGCGGCGGAAGGTGCGCTGGAAATGGTGCGGGCTCATACAGGCTGCGGCGGCCATCTCGTCGAGGCCCGGCTGGTCGGCCTGGTTCTCGGCGATCATGGCGAGCGCGGCTTCGATGCGGGAATAGAGGCTCATGGACATGGGGCCGGGGTCTCCTTGCCGGGTCATGGGGCCGAAGCTAGGACCGGCCCGGCGCCTCCGCCACCCGATGCTTGCGCATTTTGGCCGGGAGAGACAAGCCATGTGCTTTGCCCGGCTCCGGCAGGCTGTGTCCCGGCCGCCGGCTTGATTGCATCACAGTCGATCCTAGAATGGCATTCAATGGCGAATGGAGCACGGGACCCGTGGCCAGCATTACGATCCGCAGCCTCGACGACGACGCGAAGACCCGTCCGTGCGATTCTGTCGGGCGCGAGACCCCTCCCCGGAACCTCGCGGGCGCGATTCGCACGCGGATCGCGCCTCTAGGCGGCGTGGACCTGGAACTGCCTCCGCGCGGGCCCGGGCGCGAACCGCCGTCCTTCGATTGAGGCCGCAGCGGTGTTCCTGCCGGGCACAAGCATAGTATCCGAGCGCCTGCGCCCGTCTCCCGATCCGGACTGAATCCCGTGCGCCTTACCCTGCTCGGCACCGGCACGCCCGCGCCCTCGCTGAAGCGCATGGGCTCCGGTTATCTGGTCGAGACCGGCGGCGACACCATCGTGTTCGACCACGGGCCGGGCGCGCATCACCGGCTGCTGGAAGCCGGCAGGCGGGCGGTCGATGTCACCCACTGCTTCCTCACCCACCTGCATTACGACCACTGCATGGACTATGCGCGCCTCGTGATGAACCGCTGGGACCAGGGCGCGGGCGAACTGGAGGAACTGCAGGTGTTCGGCCCGCCGCCGACCGCGCGCATGACGGAGCTGCTGTTCTCGCCGGAAGGGGTTTACGGCCCCGACATCGAGGCGCGCACCCGCCATCGCTGCAGCCTCGACATATACGAGGCGCGCGGCGGCGCCGGCGAGCGCGCCCGGCCCGACCCGCAGGTGCGCGAGGTCGGCCCGGGCGATGTCGTGGAGGGCAAGGACTGGCGCGTCACCGTGGGCGAGGGCTGGCATTTCCAGCCTTACCTGCAATGCCTCGCCTTCCGCATCGACACCGACGAAGGGTCCGTCTGCTATTCCGGCGACAGCGGCGGCGTGTGCCCCGGCATCGTCGAACTGGCGCGCGGCGCGGACGTGCTGATCCACATGAACCATTTCTTCACCGGCACCGAGCCCTCGCCGGAATACCGCCGCGCCTGCGGCAACCATATGGACACCGCCGAGGTGGCGGCCGAGGCGGGTGTCGCGACCCTGGTGCTGACGCATATCACGAGCCAGATCGACACGCCCGTCATGCGCTCGCGCATCCTGCGCGAGATGGCGCCGGTCTTCGGCGGCGACATTGTCTGGGGCGAGGACCTGATGGAGGTCCCCGTCCGGCAGGCGGCGCTTGGGCGCATCGACTGACAGAGCGGGGAAAGCGGACACGATGAACGACATCCTGAATGCGGGGCCGGCTCCGGTGGAGACGCCGCAATGCTGGTACGGCCCGGACATGGCGCGCCGGCCGGAGCTCTGGACGCACGAGCTCGCGCCGGAAGAGGCCGCCGAGATCGAAGCCGCCGCCGCCCGGCTCGACGAGGTGCCCATTCTGGAGATCGCCCGCGATCCCCTGCCGAAGCTGTCGGCGCGGCTCGACCGCATCCGCGAGGAGGCGCTGCACGGCATCGGCTTCCAGGTGATCCGGGGCCTGCCGGTCGGGCGCTGGCCGCTCAGGCGCGCGGCGGCGGCCTTCTGGCTGCTCGGCCTGCATCTCGGCGAGGCGGTCTCGCAGAACGGCAAGGGCCATGTGCTGGGCCATGTCCGCGACCTCGGCCTCGACTACAGTCTCGCGGAGACGCGCGGCTACCAGACCAATGCACGCCTGCCCTACCACACCGACGAATCGGACCTCGCCTGCCTGCTCTGCCTCAGGACGGCGCGCGAGGGCGGGCTGTCTTCTCTGGTGAGCTCCGTCACCCTCTGGAACGAGATGGCCCGCCGCCGGCCGGACCTGGCGGACGCGCTCTGCCGGCCCATCGCCCGCACGCGCTGGGGCGAGGTGCCGGCGGGCCGCAGGCCCTGGGCGGAGGTGCCGGTGTTCCTGCCCTGGCGGGGCAATGTGGTCACGACCTATGTGCGCAGCGCCATCGAGAAGGCGCGCCCCATGCCCGGCCCGCCGGAGCCGACCGCGCTCCAGACCGAAGCGATGGACATGATCGATGCGCTCGTTGCCGACCCGGCGCTCCATCTCGACATGGTGCTGGAGGAAGGCGACCTCCAGATCGTCTCCAACCACCGCATCCTGCATTCGCGCACGGCCTATCTGGACTGGGAGGACCCGGAGCGCAAACGCCACATGCTGCGCCTCTGGCTCGCCTGCGCGGACGGGCCGGACCTGCCGCCGGTGATGACGGAGGAATACCAGGAGGCGACGGCGTCCGGCCGGCCGAACGGCATCAACGTGCCGGGCGTGCCGCTGTCGGCGCCGCTCCTGGTGAATTAGGTTGGGCCCCGGCGGGCGGGGTGGTAAGTTCCGCCCCTCTTGCGCCGGGGAGCTTGTCCCGGGCGCCCGTCGCCGCAGCGAACGCGGCATAGGATTGCCCTGCATATGAGTGCGAAGACCGTCAAGTTCCTGCTGTCCGACGGCAGCACGATCCATGTCGAAACCCTTGCCGGCGAGGCCGAGCCGTCCGAAGACGCGGCCGCGGGCGGGATGGAGATCGTGCCGCGGTTCGAGCGCGCCGCCTCGCGCCTGCAGCCGCTGGCCGGGACCCTGCTCGAGCAGGTGAAGGCGGCGGAGCCCGGAAAGGTGGCGATTGCGTTCGCGCTGAAATTCGACGCCGCCGGCGAGCCGGTGGTGGCGGCCGGCGACGAAGGCGCGGCGTTCCGCATCACGCTGGAGTGGCAGCGCGGCGCGCGGCCCGCCGACCGGCAGGGCGACCGCCAGCGGGGCCGTCCCTTCGAGGACAGGCGGGGCGGGGGCGGCTACGACGACCGCCGCGGCGGCTATGACGACCGGCGGGGCCCGCCGAGGGGCGGCGGCCCGAGGCGCCCCGGCTTCCGCAAGGACCGGGACAGGGACAGGGATTGATCCGCTCTACTGGGCGCCGGCCGGCTGGCTGAAGCGCCCGACATTGCCGAGTATCTGTTCCAGAATGGTGATCGAATGGCCGGCCGTCGGCGTCTCGCGGCTGACCAGGACGACCTCGCGGCCGCTCTTGGCGTCTTTCGTCCCGATCTCGGAAAGCAGGCCGCCATCGTCGAAGCGCAGGATGAGGATATGGCGCTCGATCAGTTCGGGATCCAGGAACGCCTCGCGCCAGGTCGTCTCGCCGATATAGTACCAGGTGTTGTCGTCAAGGGCGGCGGTGCTGGAGGGCGATCCGAGCGCCTGCAGCACTTCATCGCGCGTCGCCGTGCCCGAGGCGAGCTTCTCCACCGCCTGTTTCGGCACCACATAGCCGCGATGGTCGATGGCGGGCGCGCAGCCGGCGAGCACGAGGCCAAGCGCGACAAGCATGGCGGCAATCCGTATCATGGGCAGCGCTTCCCGCTCCGGAGTTCCGCTTCTTGATGGCGAGACGAGGCCCCGCTGTCAATCTCGGCGCGTTGAAACGCCTGATTTTCAGGCCGCAGCCGGCCGACGCGGCCCGGGCGCTCTACCGCGCCGCCGTCGATGCGGCGCGCCGGCCGGCGGTCATGCTGGCGCTCGGCGTGCCGGACACGCTGGACGGGCGGTTCGAGCTGGTGACCCTGCATGCGGCGCTGCTGCTGCGGCGCCTGCAAAGGGCCCCGGCGCTGGGCGGGCTGGGCCAGGGCCTGGTGGACCTCTTCGTCGCGGACATGGACCGGAACCTGCGCGAGATGGGCGCGGGCGACCTCTCGGTCGGCCGGAAGGTGAAGCGGATGGCGTCGGCCTTTTACGGCCGGCTGGATGCCTATAGCGACGGGCTGGACCGCGGCGGCGATCTCGCGGCGGCGACGGAGCGCAACCTCTACGGCACGCTGGAGGCCGACTCCGTCCGGGCCGAACGGGCGGCGGCCTATATCCGCGCGGTCGAGGCGGCGCTCGCCGCGCAGGAGGACGCCGCGCTTGCCGCCGGCGAGCTGTCTTTCCCGGAGGCCCCGCCATGCTGACCCGCCGGATCGCCCGCCCCGAGGCCGAAACGCGCATCGAGGCCCGCGCCACGGCGGCGGAGTGCCGGGGTCTGGCAGAGCTTTTCGACCTGCCGGCGGTGCATTGCGTCGAGGCGGCCTTTACCGCCCGGCCGCTGCCGGAGGGCGCGCTTGAGCTGGAAGGCCGGGTGTCGGCCCGGCTCCGGCGGCTCTGCGTGGTGACGGCGGAGCTCTTCGACGAGGACTTCGCCGAGCCGGAAACGCGGCGCTACCTGCCGGGACGGCCCGAGGCGGATGAGCGCGAGGTCGAGGTCGCCGCGCTGGAGGAGGACGCGCCCGAGCCGCTGCCGCCCGAAGGCGTCGATCTCCTGGAGCTGGTTTCGGAGGTGCTGGCGCTCGGCCTCGACCCGCATCCCCGCGCCCCCGGCGCCGACATCGCCGAACTCGAATACGAGCCCGAGGCCGACGAGGCGCCCGCCGGCCCTTTCGCCGCGCTGGCCGGGCTGAGGGAACCGGACGAATGAAAGCGGAAGAGGTTGTCCGGCGGCTCGGGCTGGAGCCGCATCCGGAGGGGGGCTTCTACCGGGAGACCTACCGCGCGCCAGGGGAGGGGCGCACGGCCGTGACCTCCATCTACTTCCTGCTGGAGGGCGGGCCGTCGCGCTGGCACCGGGTGGATGCGCCGGAAATCTGGGCCTGGCACGCCGGCGCGCCACTGGTGCTGGAAACGGAGACCCGCCGGGTGACGCTCGGGCCGCTTGAGGAGGGCCACGAGCTCCAGGCGGTCGTGCCGGCGCATGAGTGGCAGCGCTGCCGGTCCTTCGGAGACTGGAGCCTCGCCGGCTGCATCGTCGCGCCCGCCTTCACCTTCGAGGGCTTCGAAATCGCCCCGCCCGGCTGGGAACCGCCGGCCTCAGGCCTCTGAATCCGTAAGCAGCATGAGGCCGCCCGCGCCGACCACGATCATCGCGATCAGGCCCGCCTTCAGCAGGCTCATCTTCTCGCCGAACAGGACGACGCCCGCCAGCACGACCAGCGCCGTGCCGATGCCGGACCAGATGGCGTAGGCGGCGCCGACCGGGATGACCCTGAGCGAGAGCGCCAGGAAGAAGAAGCACACGCCGTAGGCCAGCATGGAAAGACCGCCGATCCCGACCCGCTCGAAGCCGTGGGAAAGCTTCAGCAGGCCGGTGCCGACGGTCTCCAGCAGGATGGCGAGCGCCAGATACGCCCAGGCCATCCCCCTTACTCCCCTATCCGCAGGCGGCGACCGCCCGGCGGGCCATGACGCCGACCAGGTGTGCGCGATATTCCGCCGAGGCGTGGATATCCTCGTTCAGGTCGTCGGCGGACGCCGTCATGCCTTCGAGCGCGGCGGCCGAGAAATTGCCTTCAAGCGCCGCTTCCATCGCCGTTTCGCGATAGACGCAGCCGGCCGCGCCCGTCACCGCGACGCGCACGCCGCCGGCCGTCCGGGCCACGAACACGCCGACGATGGCGTAGCGCGAGGCCGGGTTCGGGAACTTCACGTAGGCGGCCGTCTCCGGCGCCGGGAAGCGCACGGCCGTCACGATCTCGCCCTCGTCGAGCGCCGTCTCGAACATGCCGGTGAAGAAGTCGTCCGCCGCGATCTCGCGCCGGTCGGTGCAGACGGTCGCGCCGAGGCCCACCAGGGCGGCCGGATAGTCGGCGGCCGGGTCGTTGTTGGCGATGGAGCCGCCGATGGTGCCGCGGTTGCGGACCTGCGGGTCGCCGATATGGCCGGCAACGTCCGCCAGCGCCGGGATCGCGGCGGCAACCTCGGACGAGTTCGCGACGGCGTCATGGACCGTCATCGCCCCGACGGTGACCGCGCCGCCGGACACCTGGATGCCCCTGAGCTCGGCGACGGCCGCGAGATCGACCACATCGGAGGGCTGCGCCAGGCGCTGCTTCAGGGTCGGCAGCAGGGTCATACCGCCGGCCATCAGCACCGCGTCCTCGCCGCCGGCGACCTTGGCGGCGGCGTCCGCAACCGAACCCGCCGCGTGATAGGTGAAGTCATGCATGGAAAGAGACTCCTTGCGTTCAGGCGTTCAGCGCCTGCAGGGGGTTCAGGCGTTCAATGCCTGCCAGACACGGGCCGGGGTCGCCGGCATGTCGATCCGCGAAACGCCGCGCGAAGCCAGCGCATGATGCACGGCGTTCATCACGGCTGCCGGGGCGGCGATCGCGCCGGCCTCGCCGCAGCCCTTCGCGCCCAGCGGATTGTGCGGGCAGGGCGTGGTCCGGGTCGAGACGGTGAAGGACGGCACATCGTCCGCGCGCGGCATGGTGTAGTCCATGTAGGAGCCGGTCGCGAGCTGGCCGTCATCGCCATAGACGCAGCCTTCCAGCAGCGCCTGGCCGACGCCCTGGACGATGCCGCCATGCACCTGCCCCTCGACGATCATCGGGTTGATGACATTGCCGAAATCGTCCGACGCCGCGAAATTCACGATCTCCACCGCGCCGGTGTCGGGGTCGATCTCGACCTCGCACACATGGCAGCCGGCCGGGAAGGTGAAATTGGCCGGGTCGTAATAGGCGGTCTCGTCCAGACCCGGCTCCAGTTCCTCGATGGGATAGTTGTGCGGCACATAGGCGGTGAGCGCCACATCGCCGAAGCCGACCGACTTGTCGGTGCCGGCCACGGTGAACTGCCCGTCCGCGAACTCGATGTCGGCCTCGGAAGCCTCCATCAGATGCGCGGCGATGCGCTTGGCCTTGGTCTCCACCTTGTCGAGCGCGCGGGAGAGCGCCGAGCCGCCGACGGCGAGCGAGCGCGACCCGTATGTGCCCATCCCGAAGGGGATCTTCGAGGTGTCGCCGTGGACGACCTCGACCGCGTCGATATCGACGCCGAGCCGCTCCGCGATGATCTGCGCGAAGGTCGTCTCGTGCCCCTGGCCGTGGGAGTGGGTGCCCGTGAAGAAGGTGACCGAGCCGGTCGGATGCACCCGCACCTCGCCGCACTCATAGAGCCCGGCGCGGGCGCCGAGCGAGCCCACCACCGCCGAGGGCGCGATGCCGCAGGCCTCGATATAGGCCGAGAGGCCGATGCCGCGCAGCTTGCCGCGCGCCTCCGCCTCCGTCCGGCGGGCGGCGAAGCCGTTATAGTCGGCGTCCGCCAGCGCGGCCGCGAGCGTGCCCTCATAGTCGCCGCTGTCATAGACCAGCGCGACCGGGGTCTGGTAGGGGAAGGCGTCCGGGGGCACGAAATTGCGCCGGCGAAGCTCCGCCGGGTCGATGCCCATTTCATGCGCCGCGGTCTCGACGATCCGCTCGACCACGAAGGTCGCCTCCGGGCGCCCGGCGCCGCGATAGGCGTCCACCGGAACGGTGTGGGTAAACACCGCCTGCACCCCGCACCAGATCTTCGGCGTCGTGTACTGGCCGGCGAGCAGCGTCGCGTAGAGGTAAGTCGGCACGCAGGGCGCGAAGGTGGAGAGGTAGGCCCCCATATTCGCCCTGGTATCGACCTTGAGGCCGAGGAACTTGCCGTCCGCATCCAGCGCGAGCTCCGCGACCGTCACATGGTCGCGGCCATGCGCGTCGGTGACGAAGCTCTCGGCGCGCTCGGCGGTCCATTTGATCGGCCGCGCGACCTTGCCGGCCGCCCAGGTCAGGATCGCCTCTTCGGCATAGTGGAAGATCTTGGAGCCGAAGCCGCCGCCCACATCCGGGGCCACGACGCGCAGCCGGTGCTCCGGAAGCTGGAGCACGAAGGCGCCCATCAGCAGGCGGATGACATGCGGGTTCTGGCTGGTGGTGTAGAGCGTGTATTCGCGCGTCGCCCGGTCGTATTCCGCGACCGCCGCGCGCGGCTCCATGGCGTTCGGCACCAGCCGATTGTTCACCAGTTCGACGCGGGTGACGTGGTGCGCGCCGGCGAAGGCGGCGTCCACATCGGCCTTGTCGCCGAGCTCCCAGTCGTAGCAGAGATTGCCGGGCGCCTCGTCATGCACCTGCGGCGCGCCGGGGCTGAGCGCGGCATCGATGGAGGCGGCGGCCGCCAGCGGCTCGTATTCGACCGCGACCGCCTCGGCCGCGTCGCGCGCCTCGGCTGCGCTGTTGGCAATGACCACGGCCAGCTGGTCGCCGACATGGCGGACGCGGTCGGCCGCCAGCGGCGGATGCGGCGGCTCGACCATCGGGCCGTCCTTGCCCGTCACCTGCCAGCCGCAGGGCAGGCCGCCCAGCCCGTCCGCGGCATAGTCCGCGCCGGTCAGTATCTTCACGACGCCCGGCATGGCGGCCGCGGCACTCGTGTCTACCGATGCGATGCGCGCATGGGCATGCGGCGAGCGCACGAACACGGCGTAGGTCTGGCCCGGGCGGTCGATGTCGTCGGTATAAGCGCCCTGGCCAGTGATGAAGCGGTAGTCTTCCTTGCGCTTGACGGATGCGCCGATCCCGTCCTTCGGCATGGGTCAGCCTCCCTGGCCTGCGGCCATGGCGCGAGCGCCGGCCATGATCGATTTCACGATGTTGTGGTAGCCGGTGCAGCGGCAGATATTGCCTTCCAGCCAGTCGCGCACTTCCTGCTCGCTGGGCGCGCTGTTGCGGTTCGCGAGGTCGAGCGCGCTCATGATCATGCCGGGCGTGCAGAAGCCGCATTGCAGGCCGTGATTGTCGCGGAACGCTTCCTGCATCGGGTGCAGCGCGTCGCCGTCGGCGAGGCCTTCGATGGTCGTGACATCGGCGCCCTCGCACTGCACCGCCAGCATGGTGCAGCTCTTCGCCGAGACGCCGTTCACATGGACCACGCAGGCGCCGCACTGGCTGGTGTCGCAGCCGACATGCGTGCCGGTCAGCCGCAGAGTCTCGCGCAGGAATTGCACCAGCAGCGTGCGCGACTCGACTTCGCCGGAGACGGCCTCGCCATTGACGTTCATGTTGACGGTGGGCATGGGAACGCTTCCTCCTGGAGTTCCTGGGCGGGAGTGTTGTCCCGACATGGCGGCCGGGTCAAGCAGCATTAGCGCGCACTGCCGACCTCGCATTGGGGCTTTGATTTCCCCTGCTCTCCCGGATAAGCCGGCAGGCGCCATGGGACGACTTCTTGCAAAGGTCTTCGGCCCGGCGCTCGCGCTCGCCGCGGCGGTCGCGATGCCGGCGGGCTCGGCCGCCGACCGCGACCCGGACGGGGCCCGCTGGCTGCGTCTCGCCGTGGAGCGGCTGTGCCCGGGGCCGGGGCTTGCCGGCCTCGATGCGCAGGACGCATTGCCCGGCAGCTGGCTGCTGGACGAGACCCGCCGGCCCGATGACGGGGACCCCCGGCGAATCATCGTCCGCCTGCTGCTGCCGGGAGCGGACGAGCTCACCGTCGAGCGGCGGCAGTTCGGCGGCAGGCTGCGCCAGTTCCTGGTTTCCTATGCGGCACATGACGGGGAAGGCGCGCAGCCGTCCGTTCAGGCCATAGCCGACGGAGGGTGCGCAATCCGGTCCGGGCGGGCGATCCGGACGGAGGGCGGCGGCTGGCGGTATCTCGACCAGCTCGAAGGCGATCTCCGGACGCTGAAATGGACCGAGACCCTGCAGGCCCCGTGGCCCGAGGGAACGGACCCCGGCGGCGTCCGGGTGGCCCTCGTGGACTCGGGACTGGCCTACGACCTGCCGCCGTTCCGCGACCGGCTGGCCCGCGACGGCGACGGCAGGCCGCTCGGCTACGACTTCTGGGACCTCGATCCCTGGCCCTATGACGGGGACACGTCGCGCGGCCCCTTCCTCCCGATCCGGCACGGCACTGCGGTCGCATCCGTGCTCGCGCGGGAGGCGCCGGCCGCCGCGCTCATCCCGTTCCGCTATCCGCGCCCCGACATGGCCCGCATGGCCGCGCTGGTCCACCGCGCCGCCGATGCAGGCGCCCGCATCCTCGCCATGCCGCTGGGGAGCCGCAATCCGGAGGACTGGCGCGGGTTCGAGCGCGCACTCGGCAGGCACGACATTCTGGCCGTCGTCTCGGCGGGGAATAACGGCCGCGATATCGACAGGGACCCGGTCTATCCGGCCGCATCCGGGCTCGAAAACATTCTCGTCGTCACGTCGGCGGACGGCTTCGGGCGCCTCGCCCGGGGATCGAACTGGGGCCGGGAGAGCGTGGATGTCATGCTGCCGGCGGAGAATGTGGAGATCGTCGATTTTCGCGGCGCGTCCGGCACCGCCTCCGGCTCCAGCTACGCCGTTCCGCGCCTCGCCGCCCTTGCCGCGAGGCTGCTGGCGCGGGAGCCCGGGCTCGGCGCGGCCGCGCTCAAGGCCCGCATTCTGGCGCGCGCAACGCCGTCTCCCTATGAGCGGGAGGGCGTCGTGACCGCCGGCTGGATTCCGGACCCGCTCGCGGACTGACCCGCGCCGGCTACCGGCGCGGCGGCGCGGGCGGGGCCGCGTCGATGAAGCGCCGGGCGGCCTCGGCCTGGCGCGGATCGGCCTTCCGGAGCGCCCGGTAGGCTTCCTCCGCCAGTTCAGGCGCCTTGCCCCAGACGCCGGACTGTATGGCGAACCGCAAGGCCTGCGGGTCTTCGGGCGCCATGCCCATCAACCGGCGCGCATGGCCCGTCATCTCCTCGAAGCGCCCGCCGAGCTGCAGCGACACCAGCAGCGAAATCCTCGCATTGATCGAGTTCGGGACCTGGCCGACTGCCTGGCCGTGCAAGGCGATGGCGCGGTCGAAATCGCCGGCTCGCGCGAGCAGCCGCCCGGCTTCGAGCAACTGGCCGTGGTTCCTTGCCGCGGCGCAGGTCCCGGCCAGCCCGTCGCGGTCGGACCCGCTCGCCGCACGGCCCTGGAATGCGTCGATCCCGGCCGCACAGGCCGAGAAGGCCGCTCCCAGCCGGCGCGTGACCTCGGCGGCCTCAGGGTCCGTGCGCAGGGACAGGAGCGCGCGAACGCCTTCCAGCGGCATCGCCTCGAACCGCCCGTCGCCGCCGCCGACGGCAATCCCCGCCAGATTGCCGGCTTGGTCCACCAGTGCGCCGCCGCTGACGCCGGGCTGCATGCGCGCGCGAATGTGCAACCGCCCAAGCGGCGCGCCCTCCGCAGGCCCCGCGATCAGCCCGCCGGGGTCGAAGACGCGCACCTCCTTCCGGGCTATATCGACGCCGACGGCGTAGAAGCGGCCATCTCCCGGGACTTCGCCTTCGAGGTCGGGGACGAACCCGTCCGAGGGCAGTCCCTGGACTTCCAGAAGCGCCAGATCGCCGGCATAGGAGGAGGGAACCACCCTCGCCTCCCTCGGCCCGCCGGGCGTGTGGACGACCGCGTCCGGCCGGTCCGCCACGACATGCCGGTTGGTGACGAGCAGCGCGGAACCGATCCGCGTTGCGCTTGCGGCCGGGTCGAAGCCGGAGACCGGGAAGACCGCCTGCCGGACGAGGCAGACCGGCGCCGGATGGGGGCAGTCCGCCAGCGCCTCCGGCTTCTCCGGCGCGTCGGCGGTCTTCGGCGCGGCATCGAAGGAGAGCGGGACGACCGTCCGCCGGCCGCCGCGCAGCAATGCGATGTCCACCGGCGCGCCGGGATCGCGGATGACGGCGAATGCGGCAATCGCATCGCGGGGCGTGCGCACCCGGCGCGCGCCGATTTTCAGGACCGTGTCTCCGGGCCGGATGCCCGCCCTGTCCGCCGGACCGCCTTCGCCGACGGCGCCGACCACCGGGGCGGCCGCCCCGGCCAGCCGGTCGCGCCCCGGGGTCTCCAGCCGCCAGCCGGGCGCGGGATATTCGACCCTGCCATCGGAGATCAGCGCCTCGACGACGCGCATGAGCAGCTCGGTCGAAACGGCGAAATTCACGCCGATGTCGGTGTCACCCTCCGAGGCGAAGATCGCCGACATCATGCCCACCAGGCGGCCCTGCCGGTCCACCAGCGCGCCGCCGGAACTGCCCGGATTGGCGGCCGCGTCGGTCTGGACGAAGTCCTCCACGGCGTTGAAGCCTGCGTCCGTCACGTTCAGCGCGGAAACCACGCCGCATGTCACGGAAAGGCCGAGGCCGAACGTGTTGCCGACGGCGCATACGGGTTGCGCAAGCCGCGGCGCCGGCGCGATCCCGATGGGCGGAAGGCGGGCATCGACGCGCAACAGGGCGACGTCGCTCGCGGCGTCCTTCGCAACCAGTCTGGCCGGCAGAATGCGGCCGTCGGACAGGCGCACGTCGATCCGCCGGGCGGGCTCGACCGCATGCCATGCCGTCGCGATGAGGCCGGGCTCCAGGACCACGCCGCTGCCTTCGGGGGCGACGCCGGGGCGTCCGCCCGCGCCGCCCTGCGGCCGCCCCGGCCAGACGGGCAGCACCGAAACGACCGACTCCAGCGTATCCGCGGGCAGCGCGCCTGCCGGGACCGGTTGCGCGCCGGCGAACGCCGGCAGCAGCAGCGTCGCCAGGAGGCATTTTCGGAAAGACATCAGCCGCCTCCGCCGGCCTGTCGGCGTTCGAACCCGCGCCGCCATTCCTCGAAGCAGCCCTGCTCTATGGCGCCGCGGATTTCGGCCATCAGGGCCTGGTAGAAGGCGGTGTTGTGCCAGCTCAGCAGGGTCGCGCCCAGCATCTCGCGCGACTTGACGAGATGGTGCAGATAGGCGCGGCTGAACTCCCGGCTCGCCGGGCAATCGACGCTCGGGTCGAGCGGCGCGGGGTCTTCGGCGTGGCGGGCGTTGCGCAGGTTGAGCGGCCCCTTCCGGGTCCAAGCCTGCGCGGTGCGGCCGGACCGGGTCGGCAGCACGCAGTCGAACAGGTCTATGCCGCGCGCCACGGCGCCCACGATGTCGCCCGGCTTGCCGACGCCCATCAGGTAGCGCGGCCGGTCCGCCGGCAGGGCGTCGGGGACCGTGTCGAGGACGGAGAACATCGCCGCCTGCCCCTCCCCGACCGCGAGGCCGCCGACCGCATAGCCGTCGAAACCGAGTCCCGCCAGCGTCGCGGCCGATTCCGCGCGCAGATCGTCATGCACGCCGCCCTGCACGATGCCGAACAGGCCGTAGCCCGCCCGGTCCCGGAAGGCCGCCCGACAGCGTTCGGCCCAGCGCATCGAGCGGCGCATGGAGGCGGCGGCCCCGTCCTTGTCGATGGGCCAGGGCGTGCATTCGTCGAGCGCCATGGTGACATCGGCGTCGAGCAGGTATTGCGCCTCGACCGCGCGCTCGGGCGTGAGCTCGAGGCGCGCGCCGTCGATATGGCTGCGGAAGCGCACCCCGTCCTCCCCGACCCTGGCGAGGCCGCCGAGCGACATGGCCTGGTAGCCGCCGGAATCGGTCAGGATCGGCCCCGGCCAGCGCATGAAGGCATGCAGGCCGCCGAGCCGCGCCACCCGCTCCGCGCCGGGGCGGAGCACAAGGTGGTAGGTGTTGGCGAGCACCATCTGCGCGCCGGTTTCCGCCACCATCGCCGGGGTCAGCGCCTTCACGGTCGCCGCCGTGCCGACCGGCATGAAGGCCGGCGTCTCGACGGGGCCGTGCGCCGTCCGGAGCCGCCCGCGCCGCGCGCGCCCGTCAGTGCCCGTCAGCGCGAAGCCGAGCGTCATCTCAACCTTCGGCCCCGGCTTCCTCTTCCGCGTCCGCTTCGGCTTCCGCGCGGGCCCGGCGGCGTTCGATGCCGCGCGCGAGCGCAATCGAGATTTCGTAGAGCACGAGGCCGGGAAGCGCGAGGCCGACCTGACTGATGATGTCGGGCGGGGTCAGCACCGCCGCCGTCAGGAACACGACCACGATGGCGTATTTGCGCCCGCGCGCCAGCTGGTCGGCCGAGACGATGCCGGCGCGCGCGACCAGCGTGAGCCCGACCGGCATCTGGAAGAAGAGCCCGAAGGCGAACATCAGCTTGATGACCAGCGAGAGATATTCCGAGACCTTGGCCTCGAGCTGGATCGGGAGCGTGCCGGTCTCGCCCTCCGCCCCCGGCGCGCCGGGGCTCTCGAAGGTCAGGAAGAACTCCCAGGCGAGCGGCATGACCGCGTAATAGACCATCGCCCCGCCGGCGAAGAACAGCACCGGCGTCGCCACGAGATAGGGCAGGAAGGCCTGCTTCTCGCGGCGGTAGAGGCCGGGCGCGACGAAGCGCCAGAGCTGGTTGGAGATGACCGGGAAGGAGATGAACAGCCCGGCATAGATGCCGATCTTGATATAGACGAAGAAGGGCTCGTAAAGCGCGGTGAAGATCATCCGCCGCCCGGCCTCGTCGCCGAGCGCGCGGGCGAGCGGCGCGGTCAGGAACTCGAAGATGTAGCTTGCGACGGAGACGCAGAGGATGAATCCCACCAGGAGCGCGATGACGGAATAGACCAGCCGGTTGCGCAGCTCGATGATGTGGTCGAGCAGCGGGGCTTCTTTGTCTTCTTCCGCCCCCTGGTTCACCAGAGTTTCGCCGGCTTGCCGGACTCGGCGGCGGCCGCCGGCACCGTCGCGGAAGGCTGTGGCGAGGCTGCGGCGGGCGAAGACTGGCTGGCCGGCGGCTTGACGACGGCCTTGTCGTCAAGCCAGTTGTCCACGCGGGTTGCGCTCTCGACCGATTTCTTGACCTCGTCGAGCTCGGCTTCGCGCGCCATGTCCTCGATGCCGGTCTGGAGCTCGCGCACCGTCGCCCGCGCCTTGCGCACCCAGCCGCCCACGGTCTTCAGCATTTTCGGCAGGTCGCGCGGGCCTATGACGACGATCGCGATAACCGCGATCACGAGCATTTCCGTCCAGCCGATATCGAGCATGGCGCGTTGCCGGCCCTCCCGGCCGTCAGGTGCGGGCTGCGGTGTCTTTTTCGCTTTCGGCGGCGGCGACGGTCTCCGCCGGCTTGGACTCGATGGCCGTCTCGCGGTCTTCCTCGTTCAAGCCCTTCTTGAAGTTCTTCACGCCCTTGGCGAGATCGCCCATCACGCGCGGCAGTTTCCCGGCGCCGAAGAGGATCAGGATTATCACCAGGACGATGATGACTTGCCAGGGACCGATGCTCATATGCTGTGCCTCCTGCTGCTGGGCGCCCTTATCGCAGAAGCGCGCGCCGCCCGCAACGCGGCTCAATCGCGAGGAAAGACGAAGACCTGCTCGCCGTCCAGCGAAAGCTGTCGCACTTCGCCCTCGCCGGCGTCGATGCGGCCGGGGGACCGGACGTGCAGATGAATGCCCTCCGGAGCGGCGGGACCGTAAACGCCCCGGGCGGCGGCGGCGAGCGTGAGGTGGACGAGCGTGCTGCGGCCGACCATGCGGATCGCCTCGATCCGCGCCTCGGCGCCGGCGCCTCCCGGCTCGCCGATGCGGATCGCCTCGGGCCGGACCAGCACCTGCACGGCCGATCCGTCCACGAAACCGGGAGCGGCAACGGACCCGAGCGGCGTTTCCACCCGTCCTCCCGCCACCAGCCCGTCGAACCGGTTGACCTCGCCGAGGAACGTGGCGACGAAGGGGCCGGCGGGTTCGCAATAGATTTCCTCCGGCGTGCCGTTCTGGACCACCCGGCCGGCCTGCATCACCACCACCCGGTCGGCCATCATCATGGCTTCCTCGGCATTGTGGGTGACAAACAGGGTCGCGGCGCCGCTCGTCTTCAGGAGGTGCATGGAATCGTCGCGCACCCGGCCGCGCAACTCCGGGTCGAGGCCGGAGAACGGCTCGTCCAGCAGCACCAGATAGGGCTCCGGCGCGAGCGCGCGGGCCAGCGCGACGCGCTGCTGCTGGCCGCCGGAGAGGACATGGGGATAGGCGCCGGCATAGGCGGACATGCCGACCTTGTCGAGCAGTTCGTCGGCCCGGCGGCGCTGCTCCCGCCCCGCGAGGCGGCTCAGGCCGAAGGTGACATTGTCGCGCACCCTGAGATGCGGGAAGAGCGCATAGTCCTGGAACATCATCGAGACGCGCCGCTGCTCGGGCGGCACGGTCAGGCCGGGGCCGGTCACGGTTTCGCCGGCGATGGCGACCCGCCCGCCCGCCGGACGCTCAAGCCCCGCGACGAGGCGCAATGTGGTGGTCTTGCCGCAGCCGGACGGCCCGAGCAGGCACACGATCTCGCCGGCATCCACCGCGAAGCTCACGCCGTCGAGCACGGTCTCGCCGTCATAGCCGTGCTCCAGGTCCTCCACTTCCAGAAGAATGGGTGCGCTCATTCCCGCCGTTCCGCTCAGATGACCGTTATGAGCCCCTCGATGATCCATTCGACCGGCCGCCAGAGCAGCCAGTCCGCCGGATTGAACCCGATGCCCGCCCTGGACAGCAGCCAGGGCAGCACAAACAGCACGAGAAGGATAAGCACGATCCCGCCGCGCTCCAAGCGCGCGAGGCGGCTGGCGATTCGGGCCGGCAGCAGCGCCGTCAGGATGCGCCCGCCGTCCAGCGGCGGCACCGGGAGCATGTTGAAGACGGCAAGCACGGTGTTGAGGATCACGCTCTTCCGGGCGGTCTCGGCCACCCAGTCGCGCCCCGGAAATTCAGGCGCCCAGCCCAGGGCCTGGAGCACGACCAGCGAGAGCACGCAAAGCGCGAGATTGGCGGCCGGGCCCGCGACCGCCACGAGCGCCATGCCGAGCCGGACGGGCCGGAGCCGCCCGAACGCCACCGGCACCGGCTTTGCGTAGCCGATCAGGAAGGGCGCGCCGGAGAGCAGCAGCAGCCCCGGCAGCAGCAGCGTCCCGAAAGGGTCGATATGGCGGACGGGATTGAGCGTGACCCTGCCGAGCCGGCGGGCGGTGTCGTCGCCGAGCTTCCAGGCGGCCCAGCCATGCGCCGCCTCATGGCAGCCCACGGCCAGCAGCAGGGGCAGCGCCCAGACCGACAATTGGTAAAGGAATTCCTCCAGCGAAACGCCGCTCACGACGCCTCCAGCCAGTTCCGGGCGCGCCGCCAGCGCCCTGCCGCCAGCGCCGTCATGCGGCCGGCCGCGGCGGCGACCTCGGCCATCTCGGCGGCGTCCGCATTGCAGTGGAGCGCGATGTCGCAGCCCGCGTCGAGCGCCCCGCGGGTCCTCGCGCCGAACGGGCCGTCGAGCGCGCGCATGGAAAGGTCGTCGGTGAGCAGCAGCCCGTCGAAGCCGATGCGCCCGCGCACGACCTCCCCGATCACCGCGGGAGAGAGCGTTGCCGGCAGCCGGGCGTCCCAGTCGCGGTAGAGGACATGCGCGGTCATGCCGACGGGCAGGTCGGCCAGCGCGGAGAAGGCCGCGACCGACGGCTCGTCCGCATCGGTATCCGGCAGGGTCTCGTGGCTGTCGGCCGCGGCCCGGCCGTGGCCCGGCAGGTGCTTGAGCACCGGCAGCACGCCTGCGTCCCTCAGGCCCTCGGCATAGGCGCGGGCGTGGGCCGCAACGATGGCGGGGTCGCTGGAGAAGGCGCGTTCGCCGATCACCTCATGGGTGAGCCCCGGCGCATGGACATCCGCCACCGGGGCGCAGTTCACATCGATGCCGAGCCCGGCCAGCATCCCGCCGATGGCGCGCGCCGTCGCCCGCGTCGCGCCGACAGGCCCCTCGGCCAGCCGGGCCGCGGAGGGAAAGGCCGGCCAATCTGGCGGGCCGAGCCGGGCCACGCGCCCGCCTTCCTGGTCGATCAGCACGGGCGCGGCGCCGTCCCCCACCGCCTCGCGCAGCTCGCAGGTGAGCCGGCGGATAGCGGCGGCGTCCCCGAGATTGCGCTCGAAAAGGATGAAGCCAAACGGGTCCGCATCGCGGAAGAAGTCGCGCTCCCGGGCCGTGAGCGCAGGGCCGGCGCAGCCGAAAACGGCCGCAAGCGGCGCCTCGCGCGAGCCGGTCCGCTCAGCGGACGAGGAAGCAATCGACATCGCGCGCCTTGAGCTGTTCGCAGACGAGTTGCGCCAGCGCCGCGTTCGAGACGGGGCCGGCGCGGACGCGGACGACCCCCTCGCCGTGGGCGAATTGCGCATCCATGCGCCCCAGCAGATCGTCATGGCGCTTCTTGAGTTCCTGCCATGCCTTGCGGGCGGCAGCCTCGGTGTCGAACGCGCCAAGCTGCACGGAAACGGGGGCAGCGGCCTCCTGCTGCGGCCTTGCGGACGGCGTCGGGGGCGTGGGCGGGGCGGCGGCGGTCGCACTGCCGCCCCGGGGAGCGGGCACCGGCATGGGCGCGGCTTTCGGGCCGGTTTCCGCCGGTTCGGAGGACGGCGCGGGCGTCGGAGGCGGGATCACCGGCCGGGGCGCCTCCGGCAGCGGGCCGATGGTTTCGGGCACCGCTCCCGGCCTGCCGCGCACCAGCGCCTCGTAGATGCTTGCATCCTGATGGTCCACTTCGAGGCCCCCCGGGTCCTTCGGCGCTACCTTGTAGTCCCCCTCCGGGGCCTTGACGACGGGAAGGTCCGCATCGCTCGACCCGAGCATCGCCCAATAGCCGAACCACAGCAGCCCTCCGACCGCGACAACCGACAACACGCCCAGACCCGCCAGCCGGAGCGTATGGCGTCGGTTGTCGGGCGCCGCCGCCACGGCCCTACATCCGTTCCACCGGCTCGACGCCGAGCGTCCGGAGCCCCCCGGCGATCACGATGGCGGTCGCGCGGACCAGCGCCAGCCGGGCACGCGTTCCGGCCGGGTCGTCCTCCTGGATGAAGCGGAGCCGCGCGTTCTCGCGGCCCTTGGTCCAGAGCGCGTGGAAATCGGTTGCCGCTTCCATGAGGTAGAAGGCCGCGCGGTGCGGCTCATGCGCGGCGGCGGCCGTCTCGACCGTCTGCGGCCAGGCCGCCAGCCTGCGGATCAGCGCCAGCTCTTCGGGTCCCTCCAGCCGCGCCAGGTCTTCCGCCCCCGCCTCGCCCGTTCCCTCGCCGTGGCGCAGCACGGAGCAGCAGCGGGCATGGGCGTACTGGACATAGAACACCGGATTGTCGCGCGACTGGGCCACGGCCTGGGCCAGGTCGAAATCCAGCGGCGCATCGTTGCGGCGGGTGAGCATCAGGAAGCGCAGCGCATCCCGCCCGACTTCGTCCACCACTTCGCTGAGGGTCACGAAATCGCCGCTGCGCTTGGACATGCGCACCAGTTCGCCGCCGCGCAGCACGCGCACGAGCTGGCAAATTTTCACATCCAGCCTGGCGTCGGTCGCGGCCGATACGGCCGCCTGCATCCGCTTCACATAGCCGCCATGGTCGGCGCCCCAGACATTTATCAACTCCTCGAAGCCGCGCGCCGCCTTGTCCATGTGGTAGGCGATGTCGGAGGCGAAATAGGTCCAGCCGCCGTCCGACTTCTTCAGCGGCCGGTCCACATCGTCGCCCGCTTCGGTCGAGCGGAACAGCATCTGCCGGCGGCCGGGCTCCCAACCGTCCGGCTTCCTGCCCTTGGGCGGGTCCAGCACGCCCCAATAGACCAGCCCCTTTTCCTCCAGCCCGGCGATGGCGCGCTCGACGCCGCCGGACTCGACCAGCGCGCGCTCCGAGGTGAACACCTGCTGCTCGATGCCGGCCGCGGCAAGGTCCTCGCGGATCGACGCCATCATCGCGGCGACGGCCCGGTCGCGGAAGGGCGCGAGCCATTCGGATTCGCCGGCATCCCGGTAGCGCGGGCCGAACTCCTCCGCGAGCGCGGCGCCCACCGGCTTCAGGTAGTCTCCGGGATACATGTCCTCCGCCATCGGCCCCGGCGCCTCTCCCAGCGCCTCCAGGTAGCGGTGGTGGACGGAACGGCCGAGCGCATCCACCTGGGCGCCGGCATCATTGATGTAATACTCGGTGGTGACATCGTAGCCGGCCTTCGCCAGCAGGCGGGCGAGCGCATCGCCGAAGACCGCGCCGCGCGCATGGCCGACATGCAGCGGCCCCGTCGGGTTGGTGGAGACATACTCCACATTCACCCGCCGTCCCGCGCCCGCGTCCGAGTCCCCGTAGGCCGGGCCCGCCGCGAGAAGCGCCGGAATCTGCGCCCGCCAGAATTCCGGCCTCATGCGCAGATTGACGAAACCGGGACCCGCGACCTCGGCGCTCGCAACCCTCCCGTCGGCGCACAGGCGTTCGCAGAGCGCCTCCGCCAGGTCGCGGGGCTTCCATCCGGCGGCGCGGGCCGCCGTCATCGCCGCATTGGTGGCGAAGTCCCCATGCGCGGGGTCGCGCGGCAGTTCCACGCCGGCGGCGGGCGCGTCCAGCCCGTCCGCAACATCGCGGAGGGCGGCGCGCACGGCCTGTCCGAGCTCGTGAAAGACGTTCATCCGGGCGCGCGGCCTCCCTTGCAGAGGCGGGCGTGTTCGCTGTCGGCGTAGCGGTCGGTCATGCCGGCAATATAGTCCGCGACGATGCGCGCCGCCCGACAGGCGTCCGCGCCGTCCGCGCGGCGGCGCCATTCCGGGGGCAGCGCCCCGGGCCGGGCCGAGAGCGCGCCGAACAGGTCCGTCACCACGATCCGGGCCCTCCCGGTCTCCGCCTCGATATGGGGATGGCGGAAGAGCCGCTCGCGCATGAAGGCCTTGAGCGCCCGGTCCGTCTCCGCCATGCCTTCCGAGAAGGCGACCAGCGGCCGGCCCGCCCGGCGGACATCGTCGGCGGTCTCCGGCCGGGCTTCGGCGAGCCGGCGGCGGGTCTCCGCCACCGTGTCCGCCACCATGGCGCGCACGCCCCGGCGCACCGTCTCGTGGATGAGGCGCGCCGGCGGCAGCTTGCCGTAGCGGGATTCGACCTCGGCTATGGCCTCCCCGAAAAGCGGCAGGCCGCGCAGGTCGTCGAGGCACAGCAGCCCGGAACGCACGCCGTCGTCGATGTCGTGGTTGTTGTAGGCGATGTCGTCGGCGAGCGCGGCGGCCTGCGCTTCGAGGCCGGGCCACTCGTCGAGGCGCAGATTCAGCGCGCGGTCGAGTTCCGCAACCGGCGGGGAGACCGCGCCGGGCGCGGCGGGCCCGTTATGCTTGGCGAGCCCTTCCAGCGTTTCCCAGGTGAGGTTCAGGCCGTCGAAGGCGGCGTAGCGGGCTTCCAGCCGGGTAACGATGCGCAGGGTCTGCACATTGTGGTCGAAGCCGCCGCAGCTGCTGAGCGCCTTGTCGAGCGCGGCTTCGCCCGCATGGCCGAAGGGCGTGTGGCCGAGATCGTGCGCGAGCGCCAGCGTCTCCGCCAGCGTCTCGTCGAGCGCGAGGCTGCGGCAGATGCTGCGCGCGATCTGGCCGACCTCGAGCGAGTGGGTCAGGCGGCTGCGGTAATGGTCGCCCTCGGCGGACACGAACACCTGGGTCTTGTATTGCAGCCGGCGGAAGGCGGCGGAATGGAGGATGCGGTCGCGGTCGCGCTGGAAGGGCGTGCGGTCGGCGGCCTCCGGCTCCGGCCAGCGCCGGCCCCGCCCGGCAGAGGGCGAGGCGGCATAGGATGCGAGCGGCGCGTTCATCGCCGCCGGCCGGCCGCGCGGCCGCCTTCGCCCATCCTCTCGGTCATGCGCTGTCCTTTTCGGGGCTTCCGCCCTGACACCCCGCCCGGCGGCGGCCCGCAGCATAGCATCACGGGGCTCGCGAGCGCCAGCGGTCCGTTTTCGTTCTTGCGCGCCGCGGCAGGCCATGCTTATGTTTCAGGAATGACGAAGACCGGACCCGCCAAGGGCCGGGGAGAAACGAACGCCGTGGCGACCGTATCGCAGGACCGCATTCGCAGCGAACTCGAACGGCAGGGCATCCAGTCCGATGTCGCCGCCGCCCTTGCGGGGGCCGTTGCGGCGCGTGGCGCTGCATCCTACAGGGACTGGCTGCTGCCCCTTCTGGCGGCCGGGCTGCTGGCGCTGCTCGGCTGGATTGCGCTCTCCATCCACGACATGAACGCCCGCATCGGCGTCGTCGAAACCCGCCTGATCGGGTTGGAGGAAGGCCAGGCGGCCCTCAGGGAGGAGCAAGCCTCCATCAGGAAGGAACTCCAGACCCTCAACGGCAGGGTGGACGACATTTACCAGCGCCTGCCCTCCGAGAGGTAACGCCTCGCTTCCGCGACCCCGCTCACGCCCCCCGGAAATTCGCCGGGCGCGACTCGCGGAAGGCGGCGACGCCCTCGGCGAAGTCTTCCGTGAGTTCCGTCAGCATGACTTCCTCCGTGTCCATGTGGATGGCGGCCCCGGCAAGCGCGCCGGCAATGGCGTTGACGGTGGTCTTGGTCATGCGCAGCGGCACGGGCGGCATGGCGGCGGCGCGGGCGGCGAGTTCGAGCGCGCGCTCCGCCGCCTTGCCGTCCTCCACCACCTCCTGCGCCAGCCCCCAGGCGAGCGCGTCCGCAGCCTCGATGCGGTCATTGCCGAGGCAGAGGATCTGCTTGGCGCGGGCCGGGCCCACAAGCGCGACAAGGCGGGGGATCGTCCCCCAGCTCATGGAGAGGCCGAGCGCCACCTCCGGGGCGCGGAAATGCGCGCCCTTGCCCATCACGCGAAGGTCGAAGGCGGCCGCGAGCGCGAGCCCGCCGCCGATGGCGAACCGCTCTATCGCGGCGACGGTGAACTGCTCCAGCCCCTCCCAGGCCGCGCAGAGGCGCTTGCCGGACCCGGCCGCATGGCGCCGGGCGAGCATCGGCTTGTCGCGGCGCAGCTCCATTGCCGGGTCCGCCAGGTCACGCCCGGCCGAGAAGCCGCTGCCGTCCGGCGTGCGCAGCACGATGGCGGAGGTTTCGAGGTCGTCGCGGAAGCCGAGCGCCGCATCGGTCAGCTCCTCGACTGCCTGGAGCGACAGCGGGTTGAGCCGGTTGCCCCGGTCGAAGGTGACGGTGGCGACGCGGCCCTCGCGCCGGATGGAGACATAGTCGTAAGCCATGACGGGAACGGTCCTTGTCGGGTGGCGGGAAGGGTTCAGAGGCCGAGCGCCCGGGGAATGTCCGGGAAGCGCTCCAGGAGAGGCGCTGCGCCGCATGGCCGGCCATAGCCGTAGCCGACGCCGACGAACAGCGCTCCCGCCCCCCGCGCCGCCTCCTCGTCATTGCGGGAATCGCCGACCAGCGCCGCAGAGGCGGGCCGGCTGCCAAGCAGCTCCAGGCAGGCAAGCAGATGGCGCGGGTCGGGCTTGCGGAACGGCGTGCAATCCCCGCCGACCAGCGCCTGGAACCGCGCCGCGATGCCGAGCGCGGAGAGCGTGCGGAGAGCGGCCGCCTGCGGCTTGTTGGTGCACACGCCGAGCCTGAGGCCGGCCGCCGCCAACCGCGCCAGCGTTTCCCCGACGCCCGGATAAAGCCGCCCGAGGACCGGCTGGCCCGGATCGACATAGGCTGCGGTGAAGGCGCGGGCGCCGCGATCGAGCGCGTCCTCGTCCGTCGGTCCGCCGCGCAGCGCGAAGGCGCGCTCGACGGCCTTGCGGGCGCCGTCGCCGATGAGGCGCTCGGCCTCCTCGCTCGTGACCGGGTCGAGGCCCTCGCCCGCCAGCGCCGCATTCGCCGCAAACGCGATGTCCGCGGCGCTGTCCACCAGCGTGCCGTCGAGATCGAAGATGACGGTGTCGATTGTCATAATCCGAAACAAAGCTTGAACCGCCGCCGATTGCGCCGCAACGATTTTCGCATAGGTTTCGGACGGGTTCCGAAACCGGAGGGACGGACATGGCGCGGCAGGCGCCGGCGGCGGTGGTGCTGGCGGCAGGCAGGGGCGAACGGATGCGCTCTCCGATGCCGAAGGCGCTGCACGAGATCGCGGGCAGGGCAATGGTCGCCCATGTGGTCGCCACGCTGGAAGAGCTTGCGCCGGAGCGCATCGTCTGCGTCACCGGGCCCGGCATGGACGAGGTGGCCGCGGCCGCCGCGCCGGCGGAGGCGGCCGTGCAGGCGGAGCGGCTCGGCACTGGCCATGCCGTGCTCGCGGCGCGCGAAGCGCTTGCCGGTTTCGAGGGCGCGGTGCTGGTGCTGTTCGCGGACACGCCGCTCATCCGGGCGGAGACGATGCGCGCGCTTGCCGATGCGGTGGACGGCGGGGCGGCCGTCACCCTGCTGGGAATGCGCCCCGCCGGCGCCAACGAATACGGGCGGGTGGTCCTCGACGGGGCCGGCCGGCCGGAAGCGGTTGCGGAATGGCGCGACGCCGGGCCGGAGGCGCGCGCGCTGCCGGTCTGCAATGCGGGCGTCATGGCGGTGGACGGCCGCCGGCTGTTCGCGCTGCTCGACCGGGTCGGCAACGACAACGCCAGGGGCGAATACTACCTGACCGACATCGTGGCGCTCGCGCGGGCGGACGGGCTGGAAACCGCGCTGGTCGAGGTGCCGGAGGACGAGGCGCTCGGCGTCAACTCGCGCGCCGAGCTCGCCCGCGCCGAGGCCGTCATGCAGCGCCGGCTGAGAGAGCGCGCCTTCGACGCCGGGGTCACGATGCCCATGCCGGAGACCGTCTATCTCAGCCACGACACCCGCTTCGGCAGGGACGTGACCGTCGGCCCGAACACCGTGTTCCTGACCGGTGTGACGGTCGAGGACAATGTCGATATCCGCGCGTTCTGCCATCTGAAGGGCGCGGTGCTGCGCTCGGGAGCGCGCGTCGGCCCCTATGCGCGGCTCAGGCCCGGAGCCGATGTCGGGCCGGGCGCCGGGGTCGGCAATTTCGTCGAGGTGAAGAACGCCGTGCTGGAGGCGGGCGCGAAGGCGAACCACCTCGCCTATATCGGCGATGCGCATATCGGCGCGGACGCCAATATCGGCGCGGGCACGATCACCTGCAACTATGACGGCTTCCGCAAGCACCACACCGAAATCGGCGCGGGCGCGTTCATCGGCTCCAACTCCGCGCTGGTAGCGCCTGTTTCCGTCGGCCCGGGCGCGGTGGTGGGCGCGGGCTCGACCGTCAGCCGCAATGTCGAGGCCGACGCGCTGGTGGTGGAGCGCGCCCGGCAGACCGAGCGCAAGGGCTGGGCCGCGCGGCTCCGCATGCGGCGCAACCGCCAGTCCCCGGGCGACTGACGGGGCCCGGCCCGTGTGCGGCATCATCGGCATTCTCGGCAGCGGCCCGGTCGCGTGGCCGCTGATCGACGCCCTGAAGCGGCTCGAATACCGCGGCTACGATTCCGCCGGCATCGCGGTGCTGGACAACGGCGCCATCCGCCGCCGGCGCGCCGAGGGCAAGATCGACCGCCTGCGCGACCTTGTGGCGGCGAAGCCGGTGGAGGGCGCGTCGGGCATCGGCCACACGCGCTGGGCGACCCACGGCGCGGCGAACGAGACCAATGCCCACCCGCATGCGACCGGGCGCGTGGCCGTGGTCCACAACGGCATCGTCGAGAATTTCCTGGCACTGCGCGGCGAGCTGGAGGCGGAGGGCTGCACCTTCGTCACCGAGACCGACACGGAAGCCGTGGCGCAGCTCATCACGCGCAATCTCGAACGGGGAATGGACCCGGTTTCCGCGACCGACGCGGCGCTGGAGCGGCTTGAGGGGGCGTTCGCGCTCGCCATCCTGTTCGCCGGCGAGCCGGACCTGATGATCGGCGCGCGGCGCGGCAGCCCGCTCGCCTTCGGGCCGGGCGAGGGCGAGATGTTCCTCGGCTCCGACGCGCTGGCGCTCGCGCCCTTCACGGACCGGATCGCCTTCCTGGAGGAAGGCGACCGGGCGGTGTTCACGCGCAGCGGGGCGGAGGTGCGCGGTGCCGGGGGCGGCGCGGTGGAGCGGCAGGTGCGCCGCAACCGGCTTGCGGGCGCGATGATCGGCAAGGGCAATTACCGCCACTACATGCAGAAGGAGATACACGAGCAGCCGACCGTGATCGGGGACACGCTGCGCGCGCTGTTCAACCCGCTGACGCGCGCGGTCGCGCTGCCGGAACTCGGCATCGACCTCGCCTCCGTCCCGCGTGTGACCGCCTCGGCCTGCGGCACGGCCTATTATGCGGGCCTGATCGGCAAATACTGGCTGGAGAGCCTGGCCCGGCTGCCGGTCGATCTCGATATCGCCTCGGAGCTGCGCTACCGCGAGCCGCCGCTGGAGCCGGGCGGCATGGCGCTCCAGATTTCGCAGTCGGGCGAGACCATCGACACGCTGGAGGCGCTGCGCTATGCGCGCCGGCAGGGCCTGCATTCGGTCTCCGTCGTCAATGTCTGGGAGAGCGCGATTGCGCGCGAGAGCGACGCCGTGATCCACACGCTCGCCGGCCCGGAGATCGGCGTCGCCTCGACCAAGGCGTTCACCACCCAGCTCGTCGTGCTGGCGGCGCTCACCATCGCCGCGGCGCTCGCCCGGGGCGCGATGGACGGGCGGGAAGCCGGCCGGCTGACCGAGGCGCTTCTGGAAGTGCCCTCGCGCACGGCGGACATACTGGAGCAGGACGACGGCATCGAGGCGCTGGCGCACCGCCTCGCGACCGCCCGCGACGTGCTCTATATCGGGCGCGGCACGAGCTTCGCCATCGCGCTCGAAGGGGCGCTGAAGCTCAAGGAGCTCTCCTATATCCACGCCGCCGGACATGCCGCCGGCGAGCTGAAGCACGGGCCCATCGCGCTGGTCGACGAGGAGGTGCCGGTCATCGCCATCGCGCCCTCGGACCGGCTGTTCGACAAGACCGCCTCCAACATCCGCCAGGTGGCGGCGCGCGGAGGGCGGGTAATCCTGGTGAGCGATGCCGCCGGCATCGAGGCGGTTGGAGACCATGCCGAGGCATCCGTCGAAATGTCCGAGGTCGATCCCTTCGTCGCGCCGATCCTCTATGCGGTCCCGGTCCAGCTTCTCGCCTACCACACGGCCGTCGCCAAGGGCACGGATGTGGACCAGCCCCGCAACCTCGCCAAGGCGGTCACCGTCGAATAGGCCGGACGGTCCTGCCGATCAGCAGGCAGACGGGCAGCATCGGCAGGATGCAGAACACCGCCATGGCGATGAAGCCGTCCTGGAAGCCCAGCATGTTGGCCTGCGCGGTCACAACATGGCCCAGATAATCGAGGGCCGCCTGTTCGCGCACGCCGTCCGGCAGGCCGGCGCGGCCGAGCAGCCCGCCCACCCGGCCGAGAAGCTCGCGCGTGGCGTCGTTGGCCGCGGTTTGCGTCGCGGCGAAGGCGTCGCTGTGGTGGCCGATGCGCCGTTCCAGCACCACGACCAGGATGTTGATGCCGCAGGACCCGCCCAGCATCAGCAGCAGGTTGACCACGCCAGCCCCGCTGTCGAGCTGCCGCGGCTCCAGGGCGGCGAGCGCGGTGTTGTTGATGGCGGGCGTGACGAAGGCGACGCCGATCCGGTTCACCAGCAGGTAGCCCGCGATGGTCCAGAAGGCGGTGTCGCTGTCCGCGCCCGCCATCATCACCGCGCTCGCCATCGCCGCCACCATGCCGCCGACGACGATCAGCGGGGCGGGGTAGCGGTCCGAAAGCCGGCCCGCCAGCGGCAGCAGCAGCGAGGCGACAATGCAGCCGGGCAGCAGCAGCGAGCCCGCTTCGGTCGCCGTCATGCCCGGCACGATCTGGCCGAAGACGGGGAAGATATAGACCGTGCCGAAGGAAGCGAAGGCGAACACGAAGCTGGTCGTTCCCGCCGCGGCGAAGCGCAGGTTCCGGAAGAGGCTGAGGTCGAGCAGGCTTGCGTTCGGCCGGCATTGCGAGAGCACGAAGCCCGCTCCGGTCACGACGAATCCGGCCCAGATCGCCAGCATGTAGTCGGAGAACCAGCCCTCCCGCTGGCCGGAGGCGATGCCGGTGGTGAGCAGGAAGATGGCGGCGGCGACGAGCGCGAAGCCGAGCGCGTCGAAGGCCTCGGGCGGCGCGCGCTGCTCGCGCTCGGGGATGAAGATGAAGCCCAGCAGGAAGGCGAGCGCGGCGGCGGGAAGCGGCACGAGGAAGATGTAGCGCCATTCCAGCAGGTCGATGGCGAGGCCACCGATCGCGGGGCCGAGGCCGAGCGCGAACACCACGCCCATGCTGAACAGGCCCATGGCGAGGCCGCGCCTGTCGGGCGGGAAGACCTGGAACAGCACCACCATGACCAGCGGCTGCACGATGCCGGAGGAGAGGCCCTGCACGATCCGCCCGAACACGATCAGGCTGAAATTCGGCGCCCACCAGCAGATCATGCTGCCGACGCCGAACAGGACGAGCGAGAGCGCGAAGGCGTTGCGCTGGCCGATGCGCGCCACCAGCCAGCGGTTGAGGAGCAGGCTCGCCGTATTGGTGGCGAGGAAGGCGGTGGCGAGGAACTGCGCCCGGTCCTGCCCGATGCCGTATGCGCCCATCACATGCGGGATCGCGACATTCGCCATGGTGCTGGAGAACACCATGGTGAAGAACGCCAGCAGCCCCGTCGCGGTAACGAGCCAGATATAGAGCGGGCTGCGGTCCAAGGGGCGCTCCTGCCGGAAGCCGGAGGAGGGGGATAATAGGCCCTCCGAACCCGGTGGAAAGGCCGGGCCGGTCTCGTGGAGCTGCGGGAGCGACCCCCGCCTTCGCGGAGGCAGGCCGGGGGGAGGTTTCCGGCGGCCGGCGCCATCGGTTCCTATCGGCGACCGCTGGGTTTACTCTCACCGTTTCCGGTCATGGTCCCTGTCCGGCCGGGGCGGGACCCGAGCAGGGAGGACGGCGATGCTGGTGACACTCGGCGAGATGCCGGCCAGGGCCGCAGCGGTATTCGGCGACAGGCCGGCGGTGATTTTCGAGGATGCGCCCTACAGCTTCGAGGCGCTGGACCGCCGGGCCAATCGCTTCGCCAATGCGCTGGCGGCCGCCGGCATCGAGCCCGGCGACCGGGTGACGCTCTGCGCGCCGAACTCCTTCGACTGGATGGGGGCCTATTACGGCACGGCGAAGGCCGGCGCCGTGCTCAACCCGGTCACCGCCATGCTGACCGGCGGCGAGATCGGCTATATCGTCGGCAATTGCGGCGCGAAGCTGCTGCTGGTCGGGCCCGGCAAGGGCGAGGCCCTGTTCGAGGCGCTGGCGGACACCGCCGTGGAGCGCGTCGTGTTCTCCGCCGGCGAAGCGCCGGAAGGGGCGGAGACCTATGAGGCGTTCATCGCCGACATGCCCGACGAGTTCGAGCCGCGCCCGCGCGGGCTCGATGAGCTGGGCGCCATCGGCTACACCTCGGGCACGACCGGCCATCCGAAGGGCGCCATGATGTCGAACCGCGCCATCGCGGTCGGCACGGCCGGCACGGCGCTGATGCACGGCCGGACGGCGGCCGACACCACCGTGAGCGCGCTCCCGCTCTCGCATGTCTATGGCATGGCGGTGATGAATTGCGGCCTGCTCTGCGGCGCGACGATGGTGCTGCTGGAGCGGTTCGAGGCCGAAGCCATGCTGCGCTCGGTCGAGCGCTATCGCGCGACCATGCTGGAAGCCGTGCCGACCGGCTTCATGTACATGCTGGCCGACCCCGCCATGGGCAAATACGACCTTTCCAGCCTCGAGCGGATGACCACCGGCGGGCAGACCATCCCGCCCGCCACCGCCGCCGAGGTCGAGGAGAAGTTCGGCGCGACCCTGCTGGAGCTCTGGGGCATGACGGAGCTGGCCGGCCCCGGCACCACCCATGCCGCGGCCTGCGAGCGCCGGCTCGGCTCCATCGGCGTCGCCCTGCCCTATGTGGAGGCGCGCATCGGCGCGCTGGAGAACAGCGCGGCGACCGCGCCGGCGGACGAGCCGGGCGAGCTGCTGATCCGCGGCCCCATCGTGCCGATGGGCTATTACGGCAACGAGGCGGCGACGGAGGAGGCCTTCGACGAGGACGGCTGGTTCCGCACCGGCGATGTCGCCACCCGGGACGCGGACGGCTTCATCTGGATCGTGGACCGCAGGAAGGACATGATCAACACCGCCGGCTTCAATGTCTATCCGGCGGAGCTGGAGCGCGTGCTGGCCGCCCATCCCGATGTCTCGATGGCCGCCGTCGGCGGCGTGCCGGACCGCGAGAAGGGCGAGCTCGCCAAGGCCTATATCGTGCCCCGGCCCGGGGCCGAGCCGACGGCCGAGAGCATCGTCGCCCATTGCCGCAAGCACCTCGCCCCCTACAAGGTGCCGCGCCTGGTCCAGTTCGTCCCCGACCTCCCGGTCAACTCGACCGGCAAGATCCTGCGCCGCGAACTGCACAAGATGGACGACAGCGGCTGATCCTGGCGCGGACGGCCATTATCCCTCCTGCGTTCCCGCTTGCAGGCCGCTCCATGCACGCATCCCGTTCCGGCGTGTATCCGGGGCGTTGGTGCGGAATCCGTTGCGGCCCGCGAAGACGGAAGCCGGGACAATGAAGGCGAATAACAAATAGTTCCTGAGATTTAAGCAATATTTCCCTGTTTGGGGCTTGCATTTTCAGAAACAGTGGTATGATGGGTCCGAGGGAGGCGAAGTCCGCGCGGACCGCTTCCCGCCCGTGCCGGTCCGGTGCGGAACGACCCCGATTCAGCCGACAGGCGAGGTGCGTCCTCTGCCTCGCGCGCGCAATCAGGCGCGCGAACCGCGCCGCCGCGATACGCGCGCCGGCACGCGCACAGGCGCCCGCGCAGAATACGCGCGAATCAGGGTCCCGCCGCTCCGGCAACCGGGCGGCGGGAAGAACGGAACGGAGACGGATCGAAAGGACAGCCCATGCCGAAGACGAAGAGCCGGAGAAACCGGATGGAATACCCGGAGCGCATGCCCGAACGGGACACAGGGTATGCGCCCGGCGCATGCAGATCATGACATTTCATGACGCATTGCACAGGGTCCTGCCGGCGCGCATGACAGAACATGACATT
>JAJEIH010000025.1 GCA_022827685.1 Alphaproteobacteria bacterium | reverse complement strand
GAAAAATCGGATCAAAACTGCAAAATGTTCCACTACACCCTTTTCGAGACCCGGAAAATCAAAACCCGATATCATGCAAAATCAACGACTTGCCCGAGCCGAACGGCCCCAAATCCGGCCGCTACTGTTGAAGTTGGGTCTAAACGGACAGCAGTGGAACAAGCCCGGGCATGACGGGAAGAGGGGCGGCGGCAAGGAAGATATCCGCCGCGCCCGGCGCCCGCTACCGCGCGCCTCCCCGCCCGGCGAGGCTGCGGGCGCGGCGGGTTTTGCGGTCCAGGCCGTGGCGCTTCAGGAAGCGGTGCACCGTGGACAGGGCGAACACCGCCCCGTCGGCGGCGAGCGCGTCGCGCAGCCCGGTCAGGGAAAGCTCCGGGCGCGCCGCCAGAATGCGGAGGATCCGCTCCCGCTCCCGCCCGTGTCAATTGGGACCGAAAAGTTCTCATTTTTTGTGATCGAAAACTTCCCACTTGGGGCATTTGATCGTTCCGCCGGACACGGTGTTGGTGGTGTGTGCCGGGGTGGAGCTGTGGGTAACCGGGTTGGCGCAGCGACCGCCACGAGTCTGGCGGCGCCAGCCCGGTTATCCATAGCGGGCGGCCGTCACGGTTGCTTGTTCCGCCCCGGAAGCCGGCGTAAAGTCGCCGAGGCTAAAGCGCGGCCCGGAAGAACCGGGCCTATATCGGGAGGGTGCAAACATGAGACGTTCGCTTCTTGCTGCGACAGCGGCGGCGGCAGTGCTGGCTGCAGGCGCTGTCCAGGCCGACGAGATCAGGATCGGGGTGCTCTACCCGATCGCCGGAACGGGAGCCGTTTACGGCGAGCCGGCGATGCACGGCCACAATATGGCCGTGGACGAACTCAATGCCGCCGGCGGCATCCTCGGCAAGAAGATCGTGAGCTTCGCCCGCGACACCAAGCTGAAGCCGGCCGCCGCCTCGGCCGCCGCCAAGGAACTGATCACCAAGGACGGCGTGAACGTGCTGGTCGGCGGGCTCTCTTCGGCCGTCGGCCTCGCGATTTCCGAGGTCGCGCGCCAGGAGGGCGTCGTCTATGTCGCGACGATCCCGAAGACGATCAAGCTCACCACCGAGAAGCGCCACGCCCATGTGTTCCGCACCGCCTCGCATACCGATTTCGAGGGCGATGCGATGGGCCAGATCGTCGCCAAGCTCGGCCTGAAGAAGATCTGCGACATCCAGCTCGACTATGCCTATGGCCACGACCTCGCCGCCGGCATCGAGAAGGGCTTGAAGCGCCATGCGCCGGATGCGGAGAAGGTGCTCGACCTGCGCGTCAAGCTCGGCGCGACCGACTACAACGCCTTCATCTCGCAGATCATGGGCGCGGGCTGCGACGGCGTGACCAGCGGCCTCTGGGGCTCGCACTTCGTCAACTTCGCCCAGCAGGGCAGCCCGTTCGGCCTCTTCAACCAGATCAAATACATCTCGGGCGGCGAGATCGCGAGCCATGAGATCGCCGGCAAGATGAAGGGCGACTATCCGGACAATGTGTGGTCGAACACCTACGAGCTCTGGTACCACCACCACGACCCGAGCCATGTCGCCTTCCAGGAGGCGCTGGCGGAGCGCTCCGGCACGAAGGAGACCGCGATGTGGCCGGTGCTCGCCTATATCGGCGTGAAGTTCATCGCGGCCGCGGCCGAGAAGGCCGGCTCGATGGACGCGGACGCGCTCGCCGGCGCGCTGAAGGGCATGAGCATCTCGACGCCGGTCGGCCCGCGCACCATCGACCCGGAGACCCACCAGGCCGACACCGGCCAGTTCTGGGGCCCGATGGTCAAGAAGGAAGGCGTGGACTACCGCGTGATGGACCCCGTGACCTTCATCCCGGCGGTCATCGAGGAATAGCCTGCAAGGAATGCGGCCGGCC
This sequence comes from Alphaproteobacteria bacterium, assembly GCA_022827685.1. Classification (GTDB taxonomy): domain Bacteria; phylum Pseudomonadota; class Alphaproteobacteria; order Bin95; family Bin95; genus Bin95. Next base: position 27,892 of record JAJEIH010000025.1, on the reverse strand, counting down.
TCCCGGCCGGCCGCACCTTCCCCTTTTCGATACAGGAACGGAGCCCGTCGGTGGACTCCATCGTCCAGTTCGCGCAGCAGGACCTGGGCAATCCGGGGCTGGCGGCCTTGCTGTCCAACCCGTCCTTCGCCTTCATCCAGCTCATGAATTCCTTCTCGCAGGCGATGAACCTGTTCATCATCGCCGCGGGCCTGTCGCTGATCTTCGGCGTGTTGCGCGTCATCAATTTCGCGCATGGCGCCTTCTACATGTTCGGCGCCTACATCGTTTATTCCGTCGCCCAGGAATGGACCGGCAATTTCTGGCTGGGCGTCGCGGCGGCGGGCCTCGGCCTCGCGGTGATGGCGGTCGTCATCGAGCGCGGCCTCTTCCAGTACATTTACGACAAGGAGCATCTCATGCAGCTGCTCCTGACCTTCGCCGTGGTGCTGATCCTTTCCGATGTCGCCAAGATCATCTGGGGAACCGACCAGTACAGCGTCTCCTATCCGGCGAGCATGAAGGGCGCGGTCGATCTCGGCGTCACCTTCTATCCGACCTACCGACTGTTCCTGATCGTGGTCGGCCCCGCCATCGCCATCGGGCTCTGGCTGTTCACCGAGCGCACGCGCTTCGGGCGGCTGACACGCGCCGCGACGCAGGACCGCGAAATGCTCTCGGCGCTGGGCGTCAATGTGCCGATCATCTACACCGGCGTCTTCATCCTGGGCTCCGTGCTGGCCGGCATCGGCGGCGGGCTCGCCGCGCCCTTCAACTCGCCGACGCCCGGCATGGACGCGACGATCATCGTGGACTGCTTCGTCATCGTCATCGTCGGCGGCCTCGGCTCGATCTGGGGCAGCTTCATCGGCGCGATCATCTACGGGCTCGTCTTCAACTACGGTTCGGTGATCGTGCCCAACTGGCAGGACGTGTTTCCCTTCCTGATCCTGCTGGCGGTGCTTCTGGTGCGGCCGTGGGGCCTGTTCGGCAAGCCCGAGGGAGGCAACGCCTGACATGACCGGCCGCATGACCCGCCCGGTGCTGGCCGCCTGCCTCACAGTGCTCGTGCTGCTGGCGCTGGTGCCCTTGCTGGAGTCGAACTACCTGATCGACCTCTTCAACGAGATCATGATCTACGCGCTGTTCGCGCTCAGCCTGAATGTCATCATCGGCTATTCGGGCAATGTCTCCTTCGGCCATGCCGCCTATTTCGCCATCGGCGGCTACACCATGGCGATCCTGCTCACGACCTACGAATGGTCGCTGCTGCCGGCGTTCGCCGCCGCCGTGGCGTTTTCCTTCGCCTGCTCGGCCGTGGTCGCCTATTTCTGCACCCGGCTGACCGACATCTACTTCGCCATGCTGACGCTCGCCTTCTCGATGCTGGTGTGGGGCGTGGCCTTCAAATGGCGCTCGATGACCGGCGGCGACGACGGTTTCGTCGGCGTGGACGTGCCCGCCTTCATCGCCGAGCGTGTGCCGTTCTACTATTTCTCGCTGGTCGTGATCGCCACGGCGGTAGCGGTGCTCTGGGTCATCTGCCACTCCGCCTTCGGCCGCGCGCTGCTGGCGGTGCGCGAGAACCCGGTCCGCGCGGGCTTCGTCGGCATCAACACGCGGCTGATGCGCTGGTGGGCCTTCGTCGTGGCGGGCACATTCGCCGGAATCGCAGGCTCGCTGTTCGCCATGGTGCATCGCGGCATGTACACGGAGTCGGCCTTCTGGCCGGAAAGCGCGACCGTGCTCATCATGACGCTGCTCGGCGGCATGTACTCCTTCTTCGGCCCGGCCATCGGCGCGGCCAGCCTGTTCCTGCTCGAACGGCTCACCAACGAATACACCGAATACTGGCCGCTCGTGCTGGGCACGATCCTGCTGGCGATCCTGATGTTCCTGCCGGAAGGGCTGGCGGGGCTGGCGCAGGCGGTCCGCCGCCAGATCCTCCGGGGACGCTGAGGCCATGCTGAAGATCGAGGGCCTGTTCAAGCAGTTCGGCGGGTTCGTCGCCATCGACGATGTCTCCTTCGAGCTTCTGGAGGGCGAGAAGCACGCCATCATCGGGCCGAACGGCGCAGGCAAGACCACCTTCTTCAACCTGGTCACGGGCCATTTGCTGCCGGATCGGGGCAGCGTGGCCTTCCAGGGCGAGGACATCACCGGCCGGCCGCCGCACCGCATCGTCAAGCTCGGCCTCGCGCGCTCCTTCCAGCGGATCAACATCTATCCGCGCATGTCGGTATTCGAGAATGTCCAGGTTGCGCTGATCGCCCGCGAGCGCCAGGAGTTCCGCTTCTTCAGGCTTGCCGCCGGCCTCTGCGGACCGGAGACGAACGGGTTGCTGGAACTGGTCGGGCTGGATGAAGAGGCCGACGAGCTCGCCGGCGAACTCGCCTACGGCAAGCAGAAGCAGCTGGAGCTGGCCATTGCGCTTGCCGAAAACCCCCGCGTGCTGCTGCTCGACGAGCCGACCGCCGGCATGTCGCCGAGCGAGACCGAGGAGGCGATCCGCCTCATTCGCGAGATCGCCGACGCCAGGGGGCTCACACTGCTGTTCACCGAGCACGACATGACGGTCGTGTTCGGCATCGCCGACCGGATCACCGTGCTCCACCACGGCGAGATCATCGCGTCGGGCGCGCCGGAGGCCGTGCGCAGCGACCCGGTGGTGCGCCAGGTCTATCTCGGCGAGGAAGAGGCGGCGAATGGCGCAGCTTGAAGCCAGGAACCTGCACACCTCCTACGGCCTGTCGCGGGTGCTGTTCGGCGTTTCCTTCGAAGTCGAGCAGGGCTCCTGCATCGCGCTGATCGGGCGCAACGGCGTCGGCAAGACCACCACCATGCGCTCGCTGATCGGCCTGACCCCGCCCTCGGAGGGCGAGGTGGTCTGGGAGGGACGGCAGATCGCCGGGCTCGCCCCGCACACGGTCGCCAAGCTCGGTATCGGCTTCGTGCCGGAGGACCGGCGCATCTTCCCGGAGCTCACGGTCTGGGAAAACCTGGACATCGCGCGCCGGCCGGCGGAGCCGGGGCGGCAGGCCTGGGGCGAGGACGAGGTGTTCGACCTCTTCCCCGACCTGAAGGACATCCAGTCGCGCGCCGGCGGCGTGCTCTCCGGCGGCCAGCAGCAGATGTTGACCATCGCCCGCTCGCTGATGGGCAATCCGCGCCTGCTGCTGCTCGACGAGCCTTCGGAGGGCTTGGCCCCGCGCGTCGTGGAGACGCTGCGCGAGCGCGTGCGCACGCTCAAGGAAAGCGGCCTTTCCATCGTGCTGGCGGAACAGAATCTCGGCTTCGTGCTGGCGTTGTCCGACATGTGCCATATCATGGAGAAGGGCGAGATCGTCTATTCCGGCACGCCGGACCATCTGCGGGAGAACCGCGACGTGCTCGACAGGCATCTGACGCTGTGAAGGAAGCGGAGGTCTTTCGCGAGGAAGGCGTGGTCGCTGTGCGCGGCGTGCTCGACGCCGGATGGCTCGACCGGCTGGCCGGGGCGGTGGCCGCCAACATGGCGTCGCCCGGGCCCTACGGGCGCGACCATGCCGAAGAGGGGCAGGGCAGCTATTTCGGCGACTATGTGAACTGGCGGCGCTTCCCGGCCTATCTGGAAGTGGGGCGCGAGGGGCCGCTCGGCCGCCTCGCCGCAGAGCTTACCGGCGCTTCGCGGGTGCAGTTCTTCCACGAGCATGTGCTGGTGAAGGAAGCGGGGACCTCGCAGCCCACGCCCTGGCACCAGGACATGCCCTATTACTGCATGTCCGGCGCGATGACGGTGAGCTTCTGGGTCCCGCTGGACCCGGTCCGCGCAGAGGTCTGCCCGCATTTCCTCGCCGGCAGCCACCGCTCGCGCACCGCCTGGCTGCCGCGCCGTTTCAAGACCATGGCGGCGCTGGAAGGCGATACGAGCGACTACGAGCCCTTCCCCGACATCGACGAGGCGGCGCAGGCGGCCGATATCCGCAGCTTCGACCTGGAGCCGGGCGACGCCGTCGCCTTCGATTTCCACACGCTGCACAACGCCCCGCCCAACCATGCGGCAACGCGCCGCCGCGCCGTCAGCCTGCGCTATGTCGGCGAGGACGCCCGCTATCTGGAACGCCCCCACGCCGTCTCGCCGCCCTTCCCGGACCTCGGCCTCCGCGCCAGCGCCGGTGAACCGCTGCCGGAAGACTGGTTTCCCGTGGTCTGGGAGCGGGGCTGAAACAAGTCCCCTTCCGCACGACACGCCGGGAGAAGGCCGATGACCAGACTGATTTCGGAGGAGAGCCGGGGCGTCTTCGTCATCATGGCGACCCCGTTCGCCGATGACGGGGCGCTTGACCTCGAAAGCGCGGACCGGCTGGTCGAGTTCTACCTGGAAGAGGGCGTTCACGGCTTCACGCTGCTCGGCGTGATGGGCGAGGCGCCGAAGCTCTCGCTCGAGGAGCAGGCCGCGTTCACGGCCCATGTGCTCAAACGGATCGACGGGCGGGCGCCGGTCATCGTTGGGGTCAGCAATCCCGGCATGGACAATCTGGCGGCGCTGTCGAAGAGCGCGATGGACATGGGCGCGGGCGGCGTGATGGTCGCCGGTGCGGCCGGCCTGAAGACGGACGAGCAGGTCGAGGGCTATTTCCGGGCGGTCGGCGAACGGCTCGGCGAAGATGTGCCCATCTGTCTGCAGGACTACCCGCCGACGACCACGGTGTTCCTGTCGGTCCCGGTCGTGAACCGGCTGATCGGGGCGCTCCCCCAGCTCAGGATGTTCAAGCATGAGGACTGCCCCGGCCACCGCAAGCTGACCCGCCTGAGGGAAGCGCCGGATACGGAAGGCGTGCGGCGGGTGAGCATATTGACCGGCAATAACGGCCTCTATGTGCCGCAGGAGCTCGCGCGGGGCGCTGACGGCATCATGACCGGCTTCGCCTTTACGGGCATGCTGGTGGAGGTCTTCCAGCTGTTCGAGGACGGCAGGACGGAAGAGGCGGAAGACCTGTTCGATCTCTATCTCCCGGTTCTCAGGCACGAGGCCCAATTCGGCTTCGGGCTGGCGCTCCGCAAGGAAGTGCTGCGCCGCCGGGGCGCCATCGCCTCGGCCAGGGCCCGCGACCCCGGCCCGCGCATGGATGCGAAGGACCACGCCGAACTGGACAGCCTGCTCGACCGCCTCAGGGCCAAACTGGCCGCCGCCGGCCGGCCGCTCCCCGCCGGCCTGTAGCCCAGCGCGCTTGGGTCAGGATGGTCAACCCAAACCCGCAGCGCGTCGAACGCCTTCTACGAAGACCTGGAAGCTGCGGGACCTATTTGTGCTGATCGATAACAGCGGACCGATCGCTCTCGACCCGTCGATCTTCTGGTATCTGCCTCCGGTGATCTTGTCCAGTTCGCGAGCCGGCGAACCGATTTCATCCGCGTTGCGATATTTCCTGCTCCTGCCGTAACGCTGGAGATTTCCGATCTTCAGTCCCTCTTCGACGGCGCGAAGGTCGCCGAAATACCAACTTTCCAGTTCCTGGCAGGCTATGCGGACCACAGTATCGCCTCTCCCGGCTTCCCGGCAGATGGAAATCAGTCGGCGCTTCAGCAACCGGCAATCGCCGGAATCCTGATCTCGCAGGACGATGAACGCAGTGTTCGGAGCGCGCCAGAACCGGATACGGCGCCCGATGTTCCTTTCTAAGTCCTGCTTTCCCTCGAATACGATATACCGCATGGTCACTGTTTCCGGAACTATGCGGGGTGCCAATCCTTTCAACATCTCTCGCGCTGATACTTCCTCCAGAAGGAAAACCAGTTGCTTCACCGCGGATCGAGCCCCTCAAAAAGTCCTTGCTTCCAAAGATAACCCATCTTGTCACCGTTTCTCATATAATCCGCCACCTGATCGTTGTCTCTGGCTCTTTCAATTCTTGTATGGCCCTTCTCCTTCCTCAACCAGAACACTTCTCCGATATTCGCTGCATTGAGGAAGTCTGGGGAATGGGTCGATATAAAGACCTGACGGCCTTGGATTGCATAAGATCGAAATTCCTCAGCCAGCTCTTCAAGAAGCATGGGATATAGTTGGTTTTCTGGCTCCTCCACACAAAGCAAGGGATAGGGGTCAGGATCGTAGAGCAGCGTCAAGTAGGCCAGCATCTTGATTGTACCATCGGAGACGTGCCTTGCATGAAAGGGGTCTTCGAAGGTACCGTCCTTAAACCGCAATAGAATTCTACCTTCTTCCGTCTGCTTGGCTTCGACTTTGGTAATTCCCGGCACTCGTCTTTGCAGCTTTTCCAAAATGGTTCTGAATATCTGGCGATGTTCATTGTGGAGATATTCTATAACAAGAGGAAGATTTTCCCCTTCGCGAGAAAGGTGCTCGGCATAACCCATTTCCTGTTCATGACGCGCTTGGTTGATATGAAAGTCCGATACATGCCATCTCTCGAGAAGCTCTCCCAAAGCGACGACAGCAGGAAATCTCTGGAATTGCGAGAGGCCTTTGATGGCAAGTAGATCGGGAGACCGCAAAGTCTGATTATCCCGCCGAAGTTCGCTTTCGTTCTGTACGGAATCTGCTTCGTTGGTTACCGCTGAACCTTGACCGTCGCTGAAATCGAGAAAATGCCATGGATTTCCTCGCTGAAATCGGCGATAGCTCAATATTTCTCGTGATACAATCGGTTGATTCCCCTTTTTGCCTATTTCCAACAAATAAGTGACAAGAGGTTTCCTAGGTTCCACTCTGTATTTTACTTCGATTCTGATTGGCCCAGTGGTATTCCGGGTTCGAACTTCGTCGATACCGCGGCTTCCTCCGAACTTGTAAAGAGCTGTCTTTACATTGGTATTCATTGCGTCGCGCAGAAATCCAAATACAGAGAGTAATGTCGATTTACCTGTGCCGTTCGCGCCGATGAAGATTGCCATTCGGGGAATATTGCGAATGTGTACGTCGCGAAGCGCCCGAAAATTTCTTATCCGAAGCTGTTCTATCTGCATCGGTGTCTATCCGGCGTGGCAGCCAAGGCGCTAGGGTCGTCGCGAACAGCATAGGGCCGTGGGCATGGCGGTTCAAGGAGCGGCCGCTGGAGGATGGTTGCAACCTCACAGGGGTAAATCGCTCTGTATTGGTTCATGCGCTGATGCGCTCGGACAGGCACCGGGAGGCCGATTTCGGCAATTCGCTGAAAAAGCCAGGTCCGAATCCGGGTGGACGGGCGGCGGCCGGGGCGGTAGGCCCGGATCCATGACCGATGCGATCGACAGGCTGGACTGGCCGGCGCTTGGGGCGGACCTGCTGGAGCGGGGCCATGCGCGGGCGGAGGGTGTGCTGTCCCCGGAGGCGTGCGCGGCGTTCCGGGCCTTCTGGGAGCGGGACGAGCTGTTCCGGCGGCGCATCGTCATGGCGCGCCACGGCTACGGGGAAGGCGCCTATGCCTATTTCGCCGATCCGTTGCCGGACGCGGTGCGGGCGCTGCGCGAGGGGCTTTACCGCCATCTCGCGCCGCTTGCCGACGAGGCCATGGACCGGCTCGGCAGGGAGACGCGGTATCCGCCGGACCATGCCGCCTACCGGGCCGCGTGCCATGCGGAGGGACAGATGAAGCCGACGCCCCTGCTGCTGCGCTACGGGGAAGGGGGCTACAATCGCCTGCACCGCGACCTTTACGGGGAACTCGCCTTTCCGTTCCAGGCGACCTTCCTGCTCTCGCAGCCCGGCATCGACTTCACCGGCGGCGAGTTCCTGCTGGTCGAGAACCGGATGCGGATGCAGGCCATGGGCGAGGCCGTGCCGCTGGCGCAGGGCGATATGGTCGTCTTTCCCGTCCGCGACCGGCCGGTGGCGGGCAGGCGCGGCTATCTCCGGGCCGAGATGCGCCACGGCGTTTCGCGCGTCCGTTCGGGCGAACGCTTCACCCTCGGCATCATCTTCCACGACGCCGCATAGTTTGGGCGGTCGATCTAAAATCGATTGTTGTTCGTTAAATGTTAATTATTTCATATTTGCTACTTGACCTGAGAGAAATTGTGTTAGAATAGGACAGCAGGAGGGGAGCGGCATTCGCGGGGCTGCTTCATTTCCTGCGTCGCGCCGGCGCGAAAAAAAACCCTGTGGAGCTGACGGGACAGGTGCGCCCTGCGTTTGGGCCTCGCGCGCGCGGGCGGGCACATGCGCAATCAGGCGCGTGAACCGCGCCGCCGCGATACGCGCGCCCCCGCGCCGGCACAGGCGCGCGCAGGATACGCGCGAATCAGGGTCCCGCCGCTCGGGCAAGCCGGGCAGCGGGAGAACGGAACGAAGCGGAACGAAACATGGTAGTGGAACGACATGCGGAATGCAGACGAACACAACCCCGGCGAAACGGCCTCATGCCCGAAAGGACCACAGGATATGCGCCGCCTGCATGCGGATCATGACATCTCATGACATTCCATGACGCTTCGTCCGGGGGACGGCGTCCCGGCCACGGACGAAGGGGCGTTTCCCCGTGCGGTGGAAGGCGCTTAGACTGCGAACGGCAGGAGGGTTGGAACGATGGGATATCCTGATGCGGCGGCGCCGATCCGCGCCGACATTCTGGCGGCCCATGCCCGCGCCTGGGCATGGATTGCCGCTCCGGGCAATTGGCTGACAGGCGCGGAGCGCGTCGCCATTGCCGCCGAGACGCGCCATGCGATCGATTGCCGGCTTTGCGCCGCGCGCAAGCGGGCGCTCTCGCCCGAGGCGGTCGCCGGCGAGCATGACAGGCCCGGCGTTCTCGAGCCGCCAATGGTGGAGATCGTCCACCGGATCGTCACCGACCCCGCGCGCCTGACGCGCCGCTGGTTCGAGGCGCGTCAGGCGGAGGGCGTCGAGGTCACGCGCTATGTGGAGACGGTGGGCGTGACGGCGGTGACGGTCTCGCTCGACACCTTTGCCCGCTCGATGGGGGTGGCGCCGCGCCGCCTGCCGGAGCCGAAACCGGGAGAGCCGTCGGGCTACCGCCCGGCTTCGGCGCGCATGGAGGAGGCCTGGGTGCCGCTGATCGTGCATGGCGAGGAAACCGGGGCCGAGGCCGACATCTATTCCGGCACGAGAGGCGCCTACATCCTCATGGCGCTGACCCTGGTGCCGGAGGCGAAGCGGGCCTTCTTCGACCTCGTCGAGACGCAATATCTGCCAAGCCGCTGGATGCAGGCGTTCGATGTCGAGCACCGCGCCATCAGCCACGCGCAGATCGAGTTCCTGGCTGCGAGGATTTCCGCACTCAACCAGTGCGTCTATTGAACTACCAGCCATGCGCTGCTGCTCCGTGAGAGCGGCCGGACAACAGGCGACAGTTACAATCTGGACGCGATCGTGAGCGGCGGCGGAGGCGGGGTCGCCGCTGGCGAAGAACTGGCGGCCTTCGCCGAGGCGGTCGCCGGGGAGGGCGACATGGCGGCGGCAATTTCGGCGCTGCGCCGCAAGGTCGGCGATGCCGGCTGGGTGGATGCGGCCGGCGTGGCCGCGACCTTCAACGCCATCGACCGCGTTGCGGATGCGACCGGCATACCGCTCGAACCGAAAAAAGCGGCAGTGTCGGCGGATTTCCGCGGCGAACTCGACATAGACGCCTGGGCCGCGGGGCGCGGGTGAGGAGGAGTCCCATGATCGAACGCAAGCGCGAAGACGAATTCGTCGTCGTTTCCAACGGGATGCTCGGCTACGGATTCCGCGAGGAATCGCTTCGGGATGCGGTCGAAGCCGGCGTGGACCTGATCGCCTGCGACGCGGGCTCCAGCGACCCGGGGCCCTATTATCTCGGCACCGGCAAGCCCTTTGTCGGCGATGCGATGATCCTGCGCGACTTGCGCCTGATGGTGAAGGCGGGCGCCGATGCGGGCGTGCCGCTCATCATCGGTTCCGCCGGCGGGGCGGGCGGCGACGGGCAGGTGGACCATCTGCTGGCGCTGCTCGGCCGGGTGATGGAGGAACTCGGGCTCGACCGCAAGGTCGCCGTGCTGCGCTCGGAACTGGATCGCGGGACCGTGCGCGAGGCGGTCGAAGAGGGCCGGGTGCGCCTGTTCGAGACCGGCGCGGCGCTGACCGTCGAGGATGTCGACGCGGCCCAGCATATCGTGGCGCAGATCGGGCCGGAGTCCTATTTCCGCGCGCTCGCCGGCGCGCCGGACATCCTGGTGGTCGGCCGCGCCTGGGACGTGTCCAACATCGCCGCGCTGCCGCTGATGCAGGGCCGGGACCGCGGCCTCGCGCTGCATATGGGCAAGATCCTCGAATGCGGCAGCCTGGCCTCGCGCCCGACCGGCGGCGGGGACCTCATTCTCGGGCGGCTGCGGGACGACCATTTCATCGTCGAGCCGCCGCACCCGGACAAGGCCTGCACCGAGGCTTCGGTCTCGGCGCACACCTTCTACGAGAAGTCGGACCCGGTGATGCTGGCGGGGCCGGGCGGGTCGGTGGACCTCCGGCGGACGCGGTTCGAGCAGATCGACCCGCGCCGCGTCCGCGTGTCCGGCAGCGCCTTCCGGGAGGCCGAGCGCTACACGGTCAAGCTGGAAGGGGCGCGGCTCGCGGGGCACCGGGCGCTGACCGTCGGCGGCGCGCGCGACCCGGCCTTCATCCGCTCCATCGACGCGATCCAGGAAGCCGTCCGCGAGAAGATCCGCGAGACCCAGGCGGGGTTCATCGACCCCTCGCAATACAGCATCACCTTCCACCGTTACGGCCTCGACGGCGTGATGGGCGCCTGGGAGCCGAACCGGCAGGCCGCGCACGAGATCGGCATACTGATCGACGTGGTCGCGGAGACGCCGGAGATCGCCGAGGCGGTCTGCGGCCTTGCGCGCTCGACAATCCTGCATGTGCCCTTCGAGGGCCGGCGCGCGACGGCGGGCAATATCGCCTTCCCGTTCTCGCCGGCGGAGATTCCGGCGGGGCCGGTCTATGAGTTCAACATCTACCACCTGATGGAGATCGACGAGCCGGAGACCTTCGGGCGGCTGGAATGGCTGCAGTGAAGACGCTGGGGGAGGTCGCGGAAGTCGTCCGGTCCAAGAATGCCGGCCCGTTCATCGTGACCTTCGACATCCTGTTCGAGACCGAGGAGGTCTTCGAGGCGGTCCGGTCGGCGGGGCTGCTGAGCCGGCAGGCCGTCTGCGGGCTCTACGGGGTTTCCGACAACGAATTGCTGGGCTTCGACTTCTATCCCTTCGCGCGGGCGGTCAAGTTCTCGCTCCGGCGCCCCGTCGGCTCCGGCGGCCCGCGCGATGCGGATGTCTATGGCGCCCAGCAGCACGCCCCCCTGCTCGACCTCGCCGTCCTGCCCTGAGCGGCTACCTAGCGGCGATCGCTTCGCTGGCGGCCCAGAGGCGTTCCTGGTCCTCGACGGAGAGCGAGGCGGCGGAGGACCGCGCCTCCCTGCCGCCGGAAAAGTAACGGCCGCTGACGCCCGCCAGCGCCGGGTCGCAGGCGAGGCGGATATTGAGTTCCGCGCCCTCCTCGACGCCGATGGCGCCGCTCAGGCGAAAGCCGAGCCTGACGGCGTTGCGGAACAGCCATCCGTTGTTGCTGCCGAAACGGCTTGCCACCAGGCCCGGATGCAGCGCGTTGACCGTGACCGGACTGCCCTCCAGCCGCCGCGCCAGCGCGTAGGCGAACATCACATTGGCGAGCTTCGAGCGGCTGTAGGCGGTCCGCACGCTGTAGCGGCGCTCGCATTGCAGGTCGTCGAAGTCGAGCTCGGCCCGCCGGTGGGCAATGGAGGCGACGACGACGATGCGCCCCGCCTCCGCCGCCCTCAGCCGGTTCAGCAGCAGGTTGGTCAGCAGGAAATAGCTCATGTGGTTGAGCGCGAAAGTGGCTTCGAGGCCGTCCGCCGTCACCTGCCGCCTGGAGAAGATAGCGCCGGCATTGTTGACCAGCACATCCAGCCGGTCCACGGATTCGGCCATGTTGCGGGCGAGCCGGCGGTTCTCGTCGAGCAGCGAGAGGTCGGCGCGCTCGAAGCGGACCTCCGCCCCCGGAACCTCCGCCCGGATGGCCCGCGCCGCCTGCTCGCCGCGCTGCGGGTTGCGGCCGACAATGGTGACGGCCGCGCCCTTTTCCGCCAGCGCGCGGGCGGTGACGAAACCGATGCCGGTCGTGCCTCCGGTGACGAGTGCGGTCTTGCCCTGCATGGGGCCGGAGTTTACAGCGTCGGGGTTGGATCGGGAACGAGGAGGCCGTCATGGTTCTGGAGCGTGTCGCGGCGAGCGTGGACGAGGCCGGGCTCTGGAAGATGCATGAGGAGATGGCGCGGTTCGGCGCGACGGCGAAGGGCGGCGTGTGCCGCGAGGCGTTGACGCCGGAGGATTTCGACGCGCGGCGCGTTTTTGCGGAGTGGGGCAGGGATGCGGGCTTCTCGCTCGCCGTGGACGCCATCGGCAACATGTTCCTGCGCCGTGAGGGCGTGGACCCGGACCTGCCGCCCGTGACCACCGGCTCGCATCTGGATTCCCAGCCGACCGGCGGGCGCTTCGACGGCAGTTTCGGCGTGCTGGCGGGGCTGGAGGCGCTGTTCGCGCTGGAGCGCGCCGGCGTGCGGACACGCGCGCCGGTCGAGGTCGTCAACTGGACCAATGAGGAGGGCGGGCGCTTCGTTCCGGGCGTGATGGGCTCGGGCGTCTATGCCGACCCGCCGACGCTCGCCACGATGCTGGAGGTGCGCGACAGGGCGGGCGTCAGGCTCGGCGACGAACTGGGCAAGCTCGGTCCCCTGCTCGCGTCCGTCGCTCCGGTCGATGAACGGGCGCTGGCCGCGCCGATGGGCGCCTTCATCGAGGGGCATATCGAGCAGGCGCCGCGCCTGGAGGAGACAGGCAACACCATCGGCGTCGTCACCGGGATTCAAGGCACGCGCAAGTTCCAGGTCGAGGTGACCGGCGAGGAGGCCCATGCCGGCACGACGCCCCGCAGGCGGCGCAAGGATGCCGTCCTCGCTGCTGCCTGCATGGTCCAGGCGCTGCACCGGATGATGGAGGATGCCGACGACCTGCTGCGCTTCACCATCGGCGCGTTCGAGGCCTTTCCGGGCGCACCGTCCGTCGTACCGGGGCGGGTGCGCTTTTCGATAGACTTCCGCCATCCGGACGACGCGCTTCGCGCCCGCCTGGGAGATCGCATCCAGCCGCTTTGCGAATCGCTGGCCGGTCCGTGCGGGGTCCGGATCGAGGAGCCGCAGGCCGCGTCCTCGGTCGATTTCCACGGGGCTGCGATCGAGGCCGTGCGCCATGCCGTGGAGATCGTCGGCGCTTCGCACATGGACCTCTATTCCGGCGCCGGGCACGATGCGCGCAACATGGCCATGCTTTGTCCTTCGGCCATGGTATTCGTGCCCTGCGAAAAGGGGATCAGCCACAACGAAGCGGAAAACGCGAAGCCCGAAGACCTTGCCGAAGGGGCAAGGGTGATCGCCGTCGCGGTCGCGGAACTCGCCGGCGCCCATTAGCCGGGCCGCTTCGGATCCAGTCCAGGAAATCGTCTTACAGCGCCGGGGGGTGCATCTCATGGTTCAACACGCCAATGAACGGGTCGCTTACCACAATGGCGAGATCAAGCCCGAGAGCCGGGTGCTGGTGTCGTTCCGCGACCGGGGGTTCAAATATGGAGAGGCGGTGTTCGACACGGCGCGCACCGTCCGGCACAAGCCGTTCAGGCTGGAGGAGCATATCGACCGGCTCTACCGCTCGATGCGCTATCTCCAGATCGATTCGGGGCTGAGCCGGGAGGAGATGCTGTCGATCTCCCACGAGGTGCTGGAGCGCAACCTGCATCTCATCGGCCCCGACGAGGACTACTGGCTGTTCCAGCGGGTCAGCCCCGGCGTGGCCGACCCTTTCCTCAGCGACGGCGAGGCGCGGCCCACGGTCATCGTCGAATGCACGCCGCTGCCGCTCAAGGCCCGCGCGCCGCTCTACCGCGACGGCGTGCGCGTGCAGATACCCGCCACCCGGCGCACGCCGCCTGATGCGGTCAGCCCGAGGGCCAAGACGCAGAACTACATCAATCTCCAGATCGCGGACCGCGAGGTGCGCGCCCAGGACCCGCAGGCATGGGCCATCCTGCTCGACCATGACGGCAATCTTGCGGAAGGGCTCGGCAGCAACATCTTCTTCGTGCGCGACGGCGAGCTGTTCACCCCCAGGGCCCGGTTCGTGCTGCCCGGCATCAGCCGCGAGACGGTAATCGATCTCGCCGGCGCGGAAGGCATCGCCGTGCATGAGGCCGACCTCGACCTCTTCGACGCCTTCACCAGCGACGAATGCTTCCTGACATCGACCAGCCTCTGCATGGTGCCGGTCGCGTCGGTCAACGGGCGCAAGATCGGCGAGGGCGGCCTGCCCGGACCGGTGACGGCGCGCCTCATTGAAGCCTACAAGCGGCTGCTAAACTTCGACTTCGTCGCGCAATACACCGACAAGCTGTAGCCGGCCTGCCGCGACGGCCGCAAGCACCGGGATTCCGGCGGGCTGGCGACCCCGGCAGGAGTCAAGTTTTCTCATTAGTTCAATGACATACATTGTCCACCTGTCGAGAATAAGGACTTTGAAAATAAAGGGGAAAATTCCCTTTTGTCCAACCCGCAAGGCGCCTGCCTGAGCCAAATTGGAACCTGCAATGAACGAGAGCCGCGGCTGTTGCCGTCCTTCCCGTCTGTCGTCGTTTGTGCCGCGCCGGCCGCGGCGAGGGTTTCGGGAGCCTTCTCCACCGACTTGCGGCGTCGGGCCGAATCTTTGCCCTAGAAGGCCACGCTCAGCGCCGCCGCGCCGGATCGCAGATCATGGCGCGCCGGGTCGGCCGGTGGGCGAGGAGTCGGGCTCCGGGGCCGCATCCGTCCTCTTGGTCAGGGTGACGATGTTGCACCCCTGCAGGCGCCGGTATTCGACGCTGTCCATCATCTGCCTTACGAGCAGGAACCCGAGGCCGTCGATGGAGGGCTCGTCAGGCGAGCTTCCCAGATCCGGCGCCGGCGCCTCGGTGGGATCGAAGGGCCCGCCGTCATCCACGATGATGACGACCAGCGCGTCCGCCTCCTCGCGCAGCACGATCTCGATGCGGTGCGGGTCGTCGTCGCCATATCCGCTGGTGATGGTGTTGGCCAGCAGCTCGTCGATGGCGAGATTGACGGCGTAGGCGGTCTGGGCCGGCAGCGAGCGGCGCTTGCAGAACTCGTCGATCCGGGCGGCGACGCCGGCGATCTCCCGCAGGTCGTTGGCAAGGGATATCTCAAGCGTCCGGTTGACCGGGATCGGCTCGTTCACGGCCCGCTCATTCCTCGCGCAGCGCGCGTTCGAAGAAATCGGCCATCGGCTTGGCGAGATAGCTGAGCACGGAGCGTTCCCCGGTCCTGATATGGACCTCCACCGGCATGCCGGGCGCCAGCAGCAGCCCTCCCGGCAACGGCGCCCGGTCCTGCAGGGGGTCGTCCCCGTCCGCGCCGTCTTCCGCCGGAGCCACGGCAAGCTCCACCTCGTACCAGGACTGGCCGGAGTCCGCATCGTGAACGGCATCCGCCGACACCCGGACCACGCGCCCGGGAAACTCCGGCGTCTGGTGCATCTGGAAGGCCGAGAACCTGAGAACCGCCTCCTGGCCCGGATACACCTGGTCCACATGGATCGGGGCGATGCGGGCCATCACGACCAGTCCCGAATCCTTCGGCACGATCTGCATGATCGGTTCGCCGGAGCGCACGACCTCGCCCGGCGCGAACACGGTCGCGCCGAAGACGGTGCCCGAGACCGGCGCGCGCACCTCCCTTCTGCCGAGGCGTTCGCGCACGGAGGCGAGCTGTTCCAGAACCTCGTTCTCGCCGGCCTTCGCCTGCCGGGCCTCCTCCTCCGCTTTCTCGATGCGTTCGGTTTCGATCTGCAGGATCGCGATCTCGTATTCCGCAATCCGGCCCCGCGCCCGCGCGATGTCCGCCGCAATCGCGCCCGCAGTGCCTTCGAGGCCCCGCGCCGCGCGCTCCAGCGCGAGAACGGGCGAAATCCGTGTCAGGCCCTTCTTGTAGAGCTGGCGCTGGGCTTCCAGTTCGCGCGCGATCAACCCGCTCTGGTGGCCCAGCGCCACGGCCTGGACTTCGAGCCCTTCGATTTCCCCGCGGGTCTGCTTGATCCTCTCCCGCAGCCGGGCGGCCTCGCCGGCGCTTGCCGCCCTGCGCGCCCGGAACAGCCGCTCCTGGCCTGCCATCGCATCCCGGAATTTCGGGTCCTCTTCCGCAAGCACAGCCAGGCCGGGGTCCCAGGAAATGGCGTCCCTGCCCCGGTACTCGGCCTCCAGCCGGTTCCGCCTCGCCGCGAACTCGACATACCGGGTCTTCAGGATCGCCTCTTCGGAGCGCAGCAGCGAAGCTGAAAAACGCAGCAGCACATCGCCCTGCTCGACCGTGTCGCCGTCGCGCACCGGCACCTCGGAGACGGTCCCGCCGTCGATATGCTCCACCGCCCGGTTCCGGCTCTCGACCGCAACCTGCCCGGTGGCGATCACGGCCCCGGCGATCGAGGCGAACGCCCCCCAGCCCCCCAGCCCGGCCAGCAGGACGCCAAGCCCACCGAAACCCAGAATGACGGCCCTCCTGGCGGAAAACCGGGCTTCGCTCACAGCGGCCGGTCCCTGTTCGCAGCCGCGCCGGCGGCCCGCTCCCGTTCGTCCGCGCGGCCCCGGCCGCCGGTGACCCGGGCGATGGCGGCCGCCATCTGCTCCTCGCGGCTGACCGGCCGCACGCCCCCTGCCGCTTCAGCGGGCGCCGCAGGTTGCGGCAGTGAGGCGACCTTCCCGTCCGCCGCCGCGGCCGGCTTCTTTGCCGCCTGCCGCGCCGGCTGGCCCGGACGGTAGCGGCGGCCGGACTGCAGCTGGCGCACGGGAGCCGAGCTGCGTCCCGAAGTCGCCGGAACCGGGCGCCTGTTCTCCATCAGATAGACGATGTCGCACTGTGCGAACGCCCCGTGGCGATGGGCGACGACCACCACCGTCCCGCCGCGCTTCTTGTGGCCTTCCACGGCGCGGGCGAGCGCCATCGTGCCGTCCGCGTCGAGGTTGGAATCGGGCTCGTCCATGACCACCAGAACGGGCGAGCCGTAAAACGCCCGGGCCATCGCGATGCGCTGGCGCTGCCCGCCGGAAAGCGCAGCCCCGCCCGCCGAGACCTGGAAATCGTAGCCGCCGGGAAGGCCGAGGATCATCTCGTGGCCGCCGGTGCGCTTCGCGGCCTCGACGATGTCCTCGTCATCGGCGTCGGGCGAGAAACGGGCGATGTTCTGCGCCACCGTGCCCTCGAACAGCACGACCTCCTGCGGCAGGTAGCCGACATGGCGCCCGAGCGTATCGCCGTAATGCTCCAGTTCCGCGCCGTCCAGCCGCACCGAACCCCCGTATGGCCGCCACACGCCGGCGAGCGCGCGCGCCAGGGTGGACTTGCCCGACGCCGAAGGGCCAGCAATGCCGGCCGCCTGCCCCGGCTCCAGCCTGAGGGTGGCGCCGCGCACCGGCGCGGTATTCGCCCCCGGCGGCGCCACGACAAGGTTCTGGACTTCGACGAGGGCGCGCGGCGCGGGCAGCTCCGTGCGGTCCGGCTCCGGCGGCGTCTCCGCAAGCAGGGCCGCCAGCGAACGCCGGGCCGCCAGCGCCCGCTGGAACGACGGCCATTGCATCACGGCTTGCTCGATCGGCGCGAGCGCCCGGCCCAGCAGGATCGACGCCGCGATCATGATGCCGGGCGTCACCTGGCCCCGGATCGCCAGCCAGGCGCCGAGCCCCAGCATCATCGACTGCAGGAACAGGCGCAGCGTCCGCGAGATGACGCTGAACAGGCCGTTCCGGTCCGATATCGACAGCAGCCGGTCGAGCATCTCGCCCCTGAGCGCCCGCGAGCGGGACACCACCGCATCCTGCATGCCGAGCCCCTGCACCGTCTCGCTGCCGGCGCGCATCTGCTCCACGAAATGCGCCGACCGGGCCGCGGCTTCCCCCGCCTCGACCTGGAGCCTGGAGGTTCCGAGCTGGTTGAGGAGCGCAATGACAAGCAGGAGAAGGCCGGAGAAGACCGCCAGGAGCCCCAGCATCCAGTGGAAGGTGAACAATGCGAACAGGAAGACCGGCGTCCAGGGCGCATCGAAGAAGGCGAACGGTCCCGACCCCGACGCGAAGCGCTGGATGGTATCGAGATCGCGCAGGCCCGTCGCCGGCCGCGCGCGTTCGGCCGGGGACACGGACCGCGAGAGCACGGCCCGCAGCACCCGCGAATCGAGCCGTTCCTGCAGGCGCGCGCCGGCCCGCGCCATCACCCGCGCGCGGGCATGGTCGAGGATGCCCATCATCAGGAACAGGAAGGCGACGATGCCGATCAACGCGACCAGCGTCGCCTCGGAACGCGATGTCAGCACCCGGTCATAGACCTGCAGCATGAACAGCGGGCCGGTCAGCATCAGCAGGTTCACGGCGACGCTGAACAGGCCGCAGGAAACGAAGAGCCTCCGGCTCACGGACCGTGTCGAAATCCGTGATCGTGTCGTTGGCGCTGTCATCGCGGAACGTAAAGGTGTCGTATCCGCCGCCGCCGGTGAGCGTGTCGTCGCCGGCGCCGCCTTCCATCCTTTCACTGCGGAACGTGCCGACATAGGTGTCCTGGTAGAAGACGAAGTCGTCCGCATCCAGGTCGCTGGTCGAGACGCCTGTGAGCGTGATGCTGCCGCCGCCCTGGGACGACAGGTCGATCACGGCATTGCCGTCGCCATTGTCCGCAATTGTGAGCTGGTCGAAGCTCGTGATGGTGGTGAGACCGGTCAGGTCGATCCTGTCCGTATCGACGGTGAAGTCGCTGATCGTGTCGTCGCCGTGGCCCGAGCCGAATGCGAAGGTGTCTTCGCCGGCTCCACCGGTCAGCATATCGTCGCCGCCGAGGCCGGTGATCGTGTCGTCGCCGCCGCCGCCCTCGACCGTCTCGGCGCTGCCGGTGCCGGTATATTCGTCCTGGTAGAAGACGAAGTCGGACGCGCTTAGATCCCAGATTGAGACGTTCTGGAGCGTGATCCTGCCGCCCTCGTGGTGGCTGAGGGAGATCACGGTGTCGTCTCCGGACTGCCAGCAAACCAGGTCGGCCCCGCTCGTGATGCCGACGAAGGCGGAGAGGTCGATCTTGTCCGTGCCGACGGTGAAATCGGTGATCGTGTCGCTGCCGTGGCCCGGTTCGAACACGAAGGTATCGGCGCCTGCGCCGCCGGTGAACGTTTCGTCGCGGGATGTGCCCTCCAGCGTGTCGTCGCCGTCGGTGCCGGCGAAGTCGTCGAGGACGAACATGTCCTCGGTGAGGTCGGTCTTGGTGATGCCCTGCAGCGTGATCGAGCCGCCGCCGAAGCTCGACAGGTCGATGACGACGGCCGTCTCGTTCACTTCCGTCGTGAGCGGATCGTCGTCGGTCTGGGTCATCGCCGCCTGCAGGCCAGCCCAGGTGATCGAGGCCGTGAAGGCGGTCAGGTCGATCCTGTCGCCCCCGGTCGTGCTGAAGTCGGTGATCGTGTCGGCGCCGCTGTCTTCGTCGAACACGAAGGTGTCGGCGCCCGTCCCGCCGGTCATCGTGTCGTCGCTGGTCCCGCCCTGGAGAATGTCATCGACGCCGTCGGCGCCCACGATCAGGTCGAGAACGAACATGTCCTCGGTGAGGTCGGACTTGCTCACGCCGTTGATCGTGATCGTGCCGCCGCCGAAGCTCGTGAGGTCGATGACGACCGCCTTTTCGTCCACTTCCGTCGTCAGCGGATCGTCCGCGACGTCGGTCATCGCCGCCTGCAACTGCGCCCAGGTGACGGTCTGGGAGAGCGTCTTCAGGTGGATCTTGTCCTGGGTCGTGTCGAAGTCGGTGATCGTGTCGTTGCCGCTGTCCTCTCCGAAGACGAAGGTGTCGGCGCCGGCGCCGCCGGTCAGCGTATCGGCGCCCTCGCCGCCGATCAGCATGTCGTCGCCTTCGCCGCCGTCGAGCGTGTCGTCCCCTTCGCCGCCGAGCAGCACGTCGTCGCCTTCGCCGCCCTCGAGCCTGTCGGCACCCTCGCCGCCGAACAGCCAGTCGTCGCCCTGCTGGCCGCGCAGCGTGTCGTCGCCCTCGAACCCGTACATGAGGTTGTCGGCGCGGTTGCCGTCGATCTCGTTGTCGCCCGAGTCGCCATAGCGCCACCAGGTCCAGGAGCCCGACAGGTAGAACATGTCCTCGGTCAGGTCGGTCTTGGTGACGCCCTGCAGTGTGATGGTGCCGCCGCCCCAGGCGGAGAGGTCGATGACCGTGGCCGTCTCTTCCACTTCCGTCGTCAGCGGGTCGTCCTCGACCTGCGTCATTGCCGCCTGCAAGTCCTCCCAGGTCATCTCCTGCGTGAAGTACCTGAGGTCGATCCTGTCGCTGGCGGTATTGAAGTCGGTGACGGTGTCGTTGCCGTTCCCTTCCTTGAAGACGAAGACATCGCGACCGGTTCCGCCCGACATCGTGTCGTCGCTGTCCTTGCTGACGATCCAGTCATTGCGATAGTTGCTGCCGTCGAGCCTGTGCAGCGTGAACATGCTGGCAGTCACGTCGGAGACGGAGGTGATGCCGTCGAGCGTGATGGTGCCGCCGCCGAAATCGGACAGGTCGATCTGCACGCCGGTCACCACTGACTCGTCGTTCGGGTCCTTGACCTCCGTGATCCTGGTGCTCAGCTGCTCCCAGGTGATCGCCACGTCGAAGCCGGTGAGGTCGATCCTGTCGCCGTCGATGGCGCTGAAATCGGAGATCGTGTCGTCGCCGCTGTCCTCGTCGAACACGAAGGTGTCGGCGCCGGCGCCGCCCGTCATGGTGTCGTCGCTGGCGCCGCCCTGGAGCTCGTCGTTGCCGTCGCCGCCGGTGATCCTGTCGAGGTAGAACATGTCGGCGGTCACGTCGGAAACGGACGTGATGCCGTCCAGGACGATCGTGCCGCCGCCCCACTCGCTGAGGTCGATCTGCACCCCGGTCACGACGGTGTTGTCGTTCGGATCCGTGACCGTCGTGATCTTGCCGCTCAGCTGGTCCCAGGTGATCGTCTGGTCGAAGCTGCGCAGATAGATCCTGTCGCCTTCGGCGGCGTTGAAGTCCTGGATCGTGTCGGCGCCGTGGCCTTCCGAGAAGACGAAGATGTCGGCGCCGCTGCCGCCGGTCAGGCTGTCGTCACCGGCTCCGCCATAGATGTAGTCGCGGCCTCCACCGCCATCGATCGTGTCGTCGCCGTCGCCGCCGAAGAGCCGTTCCGCATGGTAACCGCTGAGGTCCGACCCCGTGATCGTGTCGTTGCCGCTGCCGCCGAACAGCCAGGCGCTCTTCCCGGTCGCGGTAATTATGTCGTCGCCGCTGCCGCCGATCACGTCCTCCCAGTAGCCCTCGGCCGTGAGGGTGTCGGCGCCGCTGCCGCCCAGGATGATGTTGAAGTTGCGCCCGGCGCCGGCGGTGTCCGCGCCGCTGCCCAGGTCGAAGATCTCGATGCCGTCGCCGCCCTGGACGTCGCCATCGGCCGAATCGCCGACATGGATCGTCGTCGTGGGGTTCCACAACATGCGCGGTCCTGCGATGCCGTCGGTGGTCACGGTGTTATCGTTATCGGCCATCGTTCGACCTCCTCCTCCGCCCCGCTATTCCCGAGCCTGAAACAGTCCGGCCTCAGGAATTTGTCCCACTATATCGGATAAATTAACTGCCTCGTACAAGGACATTCCGAACGGAATTTAATGACTGTAAGTGCAAGATAATTCAACAAGAATTGCCGAGAAAATTATGTAGATTTTTAATTTGTGTCACTACATGGTAATCTACAAATAACACGCGATACCTGAAGATATATCTACAAGTTGCGACTACAAATGATAGCCACCGAATGAAGTTGAATCGCCAAAACGATGCGGCCGGGCGCTCCGGTACGACGCTCTACCTCCTCCTCATTCCTGAGCACAGAACCGGTCCAATACGACCGGGAAAGAACCGAATAACAATTTCCTATCGTCCCCATTGGAAAATCCGTCTGGTTGCGGCGGCGAACCTCCCCACCTGAACCTTAAGCGCACCCTTTCGGGGAGCGCCCTTCGCATTGCAGAGGAGACGCGCAATGGCCGGAGGGAACGCCAGCCGCACCAGGGGGACGGCGATCGCGCTCGTTGCCGCAGCGCTCATCCTGTCGCTCCCGGCGATCGCAGCCGCCGCTCAATGCAGCCGCCCGGAAAGGGTGGACCACAGGGACGCCGAGTGCCTGGACGCCTCGTGGAAGAACCGGGGGATATTCAAGAAAAGTACGTTCCGCATCCAGAATATGTGTGCGACCTACGGCACGGTGGTCGCCAAGGTCGACCTCGTGGCGGCAAGCGACATGACGCTGCACCTCACCGACGGAAGGCGGAAAGGCGGCCACGCGTGGCGCCAGATCAGATCGGTCTCCTGCTGCTCCGACCTCGGCATCTGCAACAGGTCCGATGCGGTCACCGACGAGGGATGCCAGGCGCGGATCATGCAAGCGAGCTCGGCGCCGCTGAGCTGCAGGTCCATAACCGCCACCGCCACCAGTCCCGGCGAGAACTACATGTGTACCATCCAAGCCGAGTGCTACAGAGATCCCAGCCCCTTCATTCCCGTAACCTGGTCTTCCACGATTACCGTTCCGTTCGTCGCTCTGGGCGATGTCGTTGATCGTCGGTTGGCGCTGACAGGCACCGACGCGGCCCACATCCGGGCCAGTACGGGCCCGCGAACGAGGCCTCGACTTGGGCAGATCATACCGTCCGTCGATTCGAACCCATGCCAATTGCCGCCCGAGACCTTCGCCCCCGCGTCAGCGGAAGCGAAGCCCGACAAAAGGCAAGCGGTTCGGTTGGAAGGGATCGTGCTATCTAGTCGTCGTGAAATGCGCCGGCGACAACCTCCGAAGCCGTGTATTCGCCCTCGCCGCAGCCCTCAGTTGTCACATCTACCGAAAAGGACGCCGAACCGCCCGCTTCAGTAGTGTCGCTAATATAGATATGTCGAGGTACACGATGAAATTATTGGTAGGATTCCCACATGGTTTACGAAATAATTTTCGCATAATTTATGTAGTAATGTTGAGACAAATGGCTACAAGTGTGTTCTTAGTGTACTATAAATATATATCTTCCTCGACCGAATTTGCCACCCCGGCTTCGGAGCCCGGGCCGCCGGGCGATGGGCACTCGAAGCGCAGGCAGTCGGACGACGGAACGGACCCCTGGCGGCGGGTCGCGCGACCGGATCTGCGAGGCGCAGGCACGGCGATGCGCTGCCGACACTCGTCAGAACGGGCATGCTCCATTCGGGCTCCCCTGTTCCCCTGGAACCGGCGCCAGCAACCGCCTCGCCAGGGCCCGGGCTTCATCGCGCTGGCAAACGATCCGGTCTTCAGGGACGCCCCTCAATACCCCGAAAGCGTCGAGGATGTTTCTCAATTCCCCGGCAACGCCCATGACAATGACTTCCGTCTTTTCCTTGCCGGCCCTCTCGAAAAGCAACGCCATTACATGCGCGGCGCTGTCGTCGATATGTGTCACGTCCGAGAAATCGAAGATCACGACCTCGTGGCCGCGAATGTCCGCACCGACCATCCGCACCAGCTTTCGCGACGAGGCCACCGTGAACGCGCCCCTGAAGGCAAGCAACCCGACGCGGGCTTCGAAGGGGTCGGCTTCGGCTTCGTCTCCGCCCGCGGCAAGGAAGGTCCGGTCCAGGAGCGGCACCGAAACCACGCTGTCCAGTTCCATCCGCTCCAGCCGCGACGCATGGGCGATGCCCGCCGCCACGAGCCCGAATGCGATGGCGGTGAGCGGACCGGCGAGCACCGTCAGGGCGAAAGTCAGCGCCATCACCACCGCATAGCCGCGCGGCATGCGCCGGATGCTGCGCAGGAACCGCCAGTCGATCAGCTCCCAGCCCACTTTCAGGAGGATGACCGAGAGCGCCGCAAGCGGGATCGGCTCGGCATAGCGGCCGAGTCCGAGCAGCAGCGCGACGAGGCACATGGCGCGAACGATGCTTGCCATGACGGTCCGGCCGCCGAGCCGGAGATTGATAAGCGTGGCCGGATTGGCCGCGCCGGGCATGGCGCCGAATATGCCCGCCGCCAAATTGCCGACACCCTGCCCGATCAGCTCCCGGTTCGGGTTGTGCTGCGCGCCCGTGATCGCATCCGCCATCAGTGACATCATCAGGCTGTAGATCGAGCCGATGAGAGCGATCAGCAGCGCCGGCTCGACCGCGGACGGAAAGAAGTCGAGAGACGGTGCAGTCAGGCTCGGTACGGGCAGTCCCGTTGGCATGGCGCCGATGACGGCGACACCGTCGAGCCAAAACGCGCCAAGTGCGGTTGCGGCAGCCAATGCTATCACGGGAGTCGGCGCCCATTTGTCGAGCGCCCGCGGCCAGAACAACAGGATAGCCATTGTCACGGCGGAAAGGACGGCCGTCCCGGGATCCACCTCCGCCAGGGCCGCCGGCAGCGCTGCGATCGCACCGACCGCGCCGCGCGCGGGTATATCCGTTCCGAGAGCGGTCTGGACCTGCGACACGATCAGGATAACCCCCACGCCCGAGATGAACCCGGACAGCACGATATGGGGCATGTAGGAGATGAAGCGCCCGACCCTGAGAAGTCCGAACAGCACCTGCAAGGCGCCGGCCATCATGACGATGACGGCGAGTTCGGCGAGGCTCGCTCCGCCAGCCGCGATTATGACCGATACCATGACTGCGATGGCGGCATTCGGGCCGGGCACCTGCGCCTTGGTGCCGCCGAAGACCGCCGCGAAGAAACCCACTATGACGATGCAGTAGAGACCGGCCAGCGCGCCCATGCCGGACGCGATTCCAAACGCCATGCCGACCGGCAACCCGATGGCCAGCATGGCTACGCCACTGCGGACGTCGGCCCAGAATACGGGCCACGTATAGGGTTCGGTTCCTGCCAACCGCCAACCGCGCAAGATCGACTTCCCTTCGCGTTCCTTATCGAGCGGGACCGTGGCGCGTCCGACCGAATAGTCTCCCGTCAGGCGCCGGCAGACTCCGGCGTCCGTTCAGACGTATAGCGACGTGCCACCCGCGCATTCCCTCCCGGGTCCCGGCCATCGGGCAGGACTCCAGCGGGCGCAGGCGCCACGAGCAGCAAGGCGGGCCGCCGCAACAGGCCCGCCGCCAGCCTCAGCGCTTCGGCTTGAAGAAAGGTACGGCCTCGAGAATGCGGTTCTCCTGGCTGACCAGGTAGCCCGCCTCGCGGATGCGCTCGATGTAGGTCTGCCATTCCGGGTCGACTTGCAGGGCTGCGCGCTTGCGGGCGCGGTCGGCCGCGTCCTCATAGGCCCAGACATGGATATAGGTGTTGATCGGCCCCGTCTCGGTAACCCCGTAGAGCACGGGCTCTCCGAGATGGCGAGCCTGCGCAGCG
Source organism: Alphaproteobacteria bacterium (assembly GCA_022827685.1). Lineage (GTDB taxonomy): Bacteria > Pseudomonadota > Alphaproteobacteria > Bin95 > Bin95 > Bin95. The sequence continues at coordinate 2,488 of JAJEIH010000025.1, read as the reverse complement.
TAACCGTACTCCTCATAGAGCGCCATCGTCTTGTGAGCCATGCCGGGCCGGCAGGTATAGATGTGGTGGTCGAAGATCATCGGGGGCGTTCCTTCCTCGTGCAGCCCGGCTTGCGCCGGGGTTAAAATCTCAAGGGCGCGCGAAATTCCAGCCTGTGCTCAGGAGTAATCTGGCATCGCGAAACCACAGTTTAATAACAGTAAAGATTTCGAAAACAATATCCATAATCGAGAAATATTGTGGATAACACCGATTAATTGATCTAATTGTCTAATTTTTTCAACTATCATAAATCGTTAGAGTGGAGATAAAAATTTTTGGAAAAACTACACATAATAATGCTCAGTTACTACATAAAATAAGATACAATCACTACACATTATTGACGGAAACTGGCGCGCTCGTGCCCGGTTCCGCCCCGTGGCGACAGCCGTTCCACGCCATGACATGCCATATGCACAAGGCGCATACCGACGGGAGCGCGCGATGTGGGCCCCGAAAGACGCGCAGCGAAAGCCCGCCCGGACTCTTCAGGTCAGCCGGCAGCAGGCGTCGCTCCCGGGACCGTAACGGGGGCACGGGCCCGGACCATGCGCAGCCGGGCAGAGACCGTCCGGATGCGCCTCCAGCCGCTCGACGGCCCGCCGCTCATCCGTCTGGAGCACCAGGCTGAACGCCCTGTCGCTCGCCCGGTCCAGCGCGAAGGCCTCTTCGGCCTCGTTCTCCTCAAGCGCGAGCCCCTCCCGGACCAGCGCCGCACGCTCGCGCCGAAGGCTGTCCAGAAGCTCCGCATCGGACCCGGCCAGCTCCGCATCGCCAATCTCAACGTCGAGCCCGGCGACCAGGCCCGCGATCTCCGACATGTTCATCGGGAGCCTCTCGGGCTCGGCAGGACCTCGTCAGCCGCCGGCAACGCCATAGGAGGCCAGTAGGGATCGGTCTTGCAGGCGATCAGCGCGCCGCCGTCTTGGATGTAGAGACGGGCGCGCGTGAAATGGCCTTCGTCGGCGCCGACCGTCACCATCACCCGGACCTCGCGGGCGTCGTAAGGTCCCGTCCCCGAAGAAAATCCGTCGCATGGGGCGCGCGCCGAAGCTCTGAGGGGCTCAAACTCTCCGTCCTGAGGCCTGCATCAGGCGCCTGTAGGCCAGGCTCCTGGCGAAGGCGGGGCAGGAGCGGGCCTCATCCTGCGCGTCCTCGAAGGCATCGCCGCTGCCGGCCGGATTGGCCCCGGCGTCCAGCGCCGCCTCAATGAAGGCGGCGTTGACGGCGTAGTTGAGCGGCTTCTCGCCGTAACCGTCAGAGGCTTGACGATGGACATCAGAGCGTTGCGAGCGGCGCCCCTTCCAGTTGAGGGCGTGATTTGAGATTTCAGCTTTCCGATTTGATCAGGAGGTGAGTTTCACAATGGGAACCTCAGTTGAGGCTCTCAAGACCGTAGAAGTGCTGGTCGCGGTAGGGAGGCCGGTTTCCCGGCACCCCCCGCAGTTGCGGCAGGAATGCGCATTGCTGCGCAGATCCGGACTTGGTCGCTAGACTATTCGGCTCCTACCTCGGGTGATTGACGGCAAGCCGCTGGTTCGGCCATGGGTGGCGGACTGAAGCGCGCGGTCACGGGATTTCGGTCATGCGCTCAAGTCGCTTCCAGTCGAACGGTCTCGCTGGGACCGCCGGCGTAGCGCTCGCATCCACGGGCGTTGCAGCCTGCGGCGAAACGCACTGATGTATCGGCTCGACCGGTGACGGCGCTCCAGGGCGCATAGGCCGACAGCGTTACATCCGGCCTCGTCGATCGCCGGCAGGTGCTGGCAAGCACCGGACCGGAACCGGCCCCGCCCGTATCTGGAACCATCCGGGTCTGCGAACGAGGCCCCGAATGGGGACAGCCGGCTCGACTGACCTCTGGCCTTGCCATTGGAGCGGGCATCGGGGTCGGTGGCGGACTCATGCGTCGCGTTCGAGCGCCGCTCGCCGCAGATATCCCGTTCGGCGTTGCGCCCGGCTGGCAGGTCGTTGTCGCCACAATCCTTGCGCCGGAAGCGCTTCATCGAGGCCCACGCCTCGATCAGCGTGCCGTCCACAGAGAAGCGCTCGTCCGACAGCAGACGGCGACCCGGCACGCCGCGCAGAACCGCCTGAAGGAAGCAAGCCGCTACAGCGCCCGCAACCAGGCGGCCGCGTTTCTTCGAATAGACCGTCCCCCGCTCGTCCACACTCTGCATCTCGGCCTCCGCAACCGAACAACGCTTCACTGCCTCGCAAGCCGAGAATTTGTAGTCAAAACCCCTCGTGAGCTAAAATACTGTAGTCTAATGATGCAATTTATGCGAATGAAATAGCAGTATATAGTATGCGGTGCGAGCGCCCCACCTTCCAGGTTCAGTTCTGATCTGAGATTCACCTCTGCGATGTAAGCAGGAGGTGAGAGTCTGAATGCAGACCTCAATTTCGACTCTGAGGAGCGTCGAGGTGCTGCCGGTGCTTGGCG
>JAJEIH010000164.1 GCA_022827685.1 Alphaproteobacteria bacterium | reverse complement strand
CTTCAGGCGATCCCGCGCACCTTCGTCGAGGCGGCGGCGCTCGACGGCGCGGGCCCGATCCGGCGCTTCGTCACCATCGTCTTCCCGTTGCTGAGCCCGACATTCTTCTTCCTGCTCGTCATCAACGTCACCGATTCCTTCACCGAAGGCTTCGGCATCATCAACGTCATGACCCAGGGCGGACCCGGCGGCGCCACCAACATCCTGGTCTACAAGATCTATCAGGACGGCTTCATCGGCCTCGACCTCAGCGGCTCGTCGGCCCAGTCCGTCGTGCTGATGGCCCTCGTCGTCCTGTTGACGTTCGTCCAGTTCAAATGGATCGAGCGCCGGATTCACTATGCGGAGTGAATGGGCATGATCGAGCGCACGCCCATATTGAACGCCGTGACCCACACGATCCTCGGGGTCGGCCTGCTCGTGATGTGCTTTCCGCTCGTGATTGCCTTCGTCGCGGCGACGCTGCCCTACGAGGCGGTGATCGACGTGCCGATGACGCTGATCCCGGGAGGCCAGCTGCTCGAAAACGCTGTCAAGGCGTGGGAGCGGGGCGAGTTCGCGACCCAGGGCGTCAACAGCGTGATCATGACGCTCGGCATCCTGTTCGGAAAAATCGCCTGCGCCTCGCTCACCGCCTTCGCCATCTGCTACTTCAACTTCCGCTTCCGCATGCTGGCCTTCTGGCTGATCTTCATCACCCTGATGCTGCCGCTGGAAGTACGCATCGTGCCGACCTACGAAGTGGCGGGGAACGCGCTGCTGCCGCTGCAGCAGCTGCTGGACGTGCTGTGGCTCACGGATCTCGTCGCCTGGCTCTCCGGGGTCGAGATCGCGCTGGAGTGGAACCTGCTCGACACCTATTGGGGGCTGACGCTCCCGCTCTTCGCCAGCGCCACGGCGACCTTTCTCTTCCGGCAGTTCTTCCTGACGATCCCGGAGGAGCTGGCCGAGGCGGCGAAGATGGACGGGGCCGGCCCGTTGCGCTTTTTCTTCCAGATCCTGTTGCCGCTTTCGAAGACCAACATCGCCGCGCTCTCGGTCATCATGTTCGTCTTCGGCTGGAACCAGTATCTCTGGCCCCTGCTGATTACGACGGACCCGGAGATGCGCACCCTGGTGATGGGCCTCGAGAACCTGATCCCCTCGGAGGACGAGCTGCCGGAGTGGAACGTGGCCATGGCGGGCACCTTGATGGTGATGCTGCCGCCGATCGTCGTCGTGCTGGTGTTGCAGCGCTGGTTCGTCAGGGGCCTGCTCGGCGGGGAGAAATAGGGGCAAGGAGGGCAGATGGCGAACGTCAGCATGCGGCAGGTCCGAAAGTCCTTCGGCGCGACCGAGGTCATCCACGGCATCGACATCGAGATCGGCGACGGCGAATTCGCGGTGATCGTCGGTCCCAGCGGCTGCGGCAAGTCCACCCTGCTGCGGATGATCGCCGGTCTCGAGGCCGTGACCGCGGGCGAGGTCGCCATCGGGGACCGGGTGGTGAACGACCTGGAGCCCAAGGAGCGCGACGTCGCCATGGTGTTCCAGAACTACGGCCTCTATCCGCACATGACGGCCTTTCAGAACATCAGCTATGCGCTACGGATCGCCCGCCGGTCGAAGGCGGAGATCCGCGAGCGCGTCGAGCGTGTCGCGCGCATTCTGGGCATCGAGGACCTGCTGGCGCGCAAGCCGAGCCAGCTGAGCGGCGGCCAGCGCCAGCGCGTCGCCATGGGCCGCGCCATCATCCGCGAGCCCGATGTCTTCCTGTTCGACGAGCCCCTGTCCAACCTCGACGCCAAGCTCCGCAGCCAGATGCGGGTCGAGATAAAGCGCCTCCACGACGAGCTGAAGGCCACCAGCATCTTCGTCACGCACGACCAGGTCGAGGCGATGACCATGGCCGACCGGCTGGTGGTCATGAACCAGGGGGTGATCGAGCAGACGGGCACGCCGCGGCAGGTCTATCGACGCCCGGGTTCGACCTATGTCGCGGGCTTCATCGGCGCGCCGGCTATGAATCTGCTGCCCGCGACGCTTTCCGACGATGGCGCCGCCGTCGAAGGCAGGGGGATGGGGCGCATCGCCCTGCCGAACGGTGCGGGACCCGACCGGTCGGGGCGCCGGGTGATGCTGGGCGTCCGGCCGGAGCATCTGGCGGTGGTTGCCGACGGCAGCGGGGGCCTGCTGGCGGCCCGCTTGCTGTATGCGGAAGACCTGGGCGCATCGCGGCTGCTGCATTGCGCCGTCGGCGAGGACGAGCTGATCGTCCACACGCAGGACGAGACCGGAGACCGCCCGGGCGACACGCTGCGCCTGGCGGCGGACCCGGCGAACCTGCACCTCTTCGATGCCGAGAGCGGCCGGCGCCTCGAGGCGGTGGACGGTGGCTAGGCTATTGGCGGCGATGTTCTTCTGGATGGGCGCGATGGCTGCTTCAGCGACCGAGCCGACGGCGGTTCTCGGAACCGTGCCCAAGGTCGAACCGGGCGAGCTCAGCCGGGTTCCCAATGCGGATGCAATTGTCACCCGCATCTGGATGCCGGCGCTCGATGCGGGCTTCGTGCCCCAGGGCCTGACCGTGGCGGGGAACCATGTCCTCGTCGCCGCCTACAGGAGCACATCCTACCGGCGTTCCCGCGGCGAGAGCCGGGTGTTCGCGGTGGACATGAAGAGCGGCGACCTTGTCGGAGAAATCCGCCTTCCCGACGATGTCGGCCATCCGGGCGGACTGGCCAGCGACCGCCGGGGCACGCTCTTCGTCGCCGACCGGGGCAAGCTCTACCGCATCGACCTGGCGCGGGCGCTTGCCGACGGCGACGCTCGGGCGGCGATTCTGGGACGGGCGGACGTAGACCGCGGGATCGGCCCTTCCTTCCTCGCCTGGCATAACGGCCATCTCTGGTTCGGACCCTATGAGAAACACGGCGAACCGCGTCTCTACCGCTACCCCGTCGCCCAGGTGTTCCCGGAGGACGGCGCCGTTTATCTCACCGCCGCCGACGATGTGCACAGCATCCCCATAGACGTCCGCACCCAGGGCGCCGCGTTCGACGCCGAGGGCCGCCTGTGGCTTTCGCAAAGCGGGGGCGACGGCGGCGTGGTGCAACGCCTCGATGCGGAGACCGGCGACCTGCTCGACCTCTTCACGGTGGCGGCGGGAACCGAAGACCTGTCGTTCGACGATGCGGGGATGCTCTGGAGCGTCTCGGAGGCCGGCAGCCTCAGATGGCGCCATTGGGAAACATACTTCCCGCTGATCTTCTCTCTCGATGTCGGGCGGTTGAAATAAGGCGGTCGGTATGATCGCCAGAAGGGGCGGCAGAAGGAGGCGGCGCCTATTGGGGCGCCAGCACTGTCCGGGCCAGGCGCCGGCGCAGCAACATGAACACGAGAAAACCGAACAGCGCCATCGATCCCATCGTGACGAAAGCGAGTCCCCAGGCGGTCGTTCCCCCAAGCGGGGCGGCGAGATCGAGCACCGCACCCACGAGGGGCGGCGCGAACAGGGAGCCGCTGAACCCCAGTGTCGAATGCACGGCGAGCGTCGCGCCCCGGTGGCCCGCCGGAGAGGTGTTGACGGCTCCGGCGGTGAGCGCTGCCGAATCGGCCTGGATTGCCGCGGAATAGACAAGACAGAGGAGCGCCACGACGGCGAAGGGCAGCAGCGAGGAAAAGCCGACGACGACGCTGAGCGCGAATGTCGCCAGCATCACGCACGAAATCAGGCGCACGCGCCCGACCCGCAGGGCAAGCTCCGCGTCGCCGATGCTCGAAGCCACCGCGACGAGAGAGGTCAGGGCAGCCAGCAGCGTGGCGTTCAGCGTGAATTCGGCGCTGCTTCCGAGGCAGAACACAAGGAACGGCACGACCCAGGAGCGCATGGCGAACAGCTCGGCCCCGTGGCCCGCATAGCCGACAATAAAGCTCATGGTCTTCCGCGAGCGCAAGACAGGGCGGAAGTCCAGCACGTGTCTGCGGACCACCTTGGCCGCTTCCGGTTCCCCGGGCGCGACCAGCATCGCAAGCGCGATGCCGGCGAGCGCCGGGCCCGCCGCCGTGAACAGGAAGGCGCCCCGCCAGCCGAACCACTCCAGGGCGTAACCTGCGAGCGCATAAGAAGCCGCTGTCCCGCCGCTGAAGCATGCCGTGTAGAAAGCGACGGCGCGGGCGCGCGGCGCCTTGTTCGTCAGACGGTCGGTGAGCATCTTGAGCCCGGGCATGTAGCATCCGGCCATGCCGGTGCCGGCGATCACCCGCCACGGCAGGGCGGACCAGAAACCCGTAGCCGTGAACGCCAGCCCGACCAGGGCCGCAGCAGACAGTACGGCACCCGAGATGAAGACATAACGGGCATCGACCCGGTCGGTGATCGCGGTGAGGAACGGAACCGCCAGCACATAGCCGCCGAAAAATGCGCCCGAGAGCCAGCCGGCCGTGACATTGTTCATCTGCCATGCCGGCTGAAGCACGGGCTGCAGCGACCAGTAGGCGGAAAAACCGGCCATCGCGAACACCAGCGCCACGCACATCACGGCAACCAGCACCGGCGGGCGGCGCGCTATGGCCTGCGCGATCGCGGTGCCCGGCCCACTACCCACGGCGGAGGCGGCAACAGCGAGCGCTTCGCCGTCCCGGATGCCTGCTCAGGGTGCGCTGTCGGTGGAGGCCTTCCCCTGCATCTGAGGAGATGCCCGATGAGGGACGCCGGAGATAGGGAAACACAACGGAACTTATCCATTTCACAGGCGCCCATTGTCAATGGCAGCCGAAAACTATGCATTTTTCAATCGAAAATCGGATACTTCGGCCTTTAGCCCGTTCCCTCAAGCACGGTGTTGGGGGTGAAAATCCGGGTTTGTCGCGGTTTCGACGGTGTCTGTGTTCCGGTGTTGTTCGGCTCCGGCATGACCGACCTGCTCCCGGGGCAGCGCGTCTTCGTCCAGGCGGAAAGCGTGCCGCGCGGGCTCCAGGCGACGCGGGTCGAGCCGCTGTGAGGGGACCGGCCGCCGCGGTCGGCCTCGGCGCGCGCCTGTTTCACCGTTCCCGGACGGGGATGCCGACGATGATTTCCTCGCCCAGGGACCGGCAGGCCTCCAGGCGCTGAAGGCCTTCCACCAGTACCAGGCGCTTCCCGTCCCGGCGTAACAGGACCGGTGGGCGCTGGCCCGGTGATCTGCACCATCACCACGTTGCTCCGCTGCGACCGACGCGGACGCCTCGACGATCCGCAGCCCTTCGAGGATCCGATACAGGGGCTGCTACGTCCCCATCACCCGCTGGACCGAATGGTGCCGGTTGCGGGTGTGCGGGCGCACCTCGCCGGGCCAGCGCCCGCGCTCGACGGCCTCCGCCCACGCCGCGCTCTTCATGACGTCGGGGCTTTCGATCTCGTAGATGGCGTGCCACGTCGGGGTCTCGCCGCGCGGCACCGACTTCAGCTCGCCGCCCATCGACACCTCGAAGTCCTGCGCCTTCAGGCGCGTGACCGCTATCACACCCGGCACCTCCAGCAGGTAGGGCACGTGCTCGGTGTCGTAGACTTCGTTGAACAGATCCTCCTTCTCCGGGTCCACATCCATGCTTGCGATGAAGACGTAGCGGGTGCCGATGGGCATATCGGTGCTCCTCGTTTGCGGGTGACCAAGCGTATCTGATCGGGAGGCTGCACCATACGTGTTGTTCGGCACCATTGCTTGACTCCCTGGCATCGCGGGCGGGGGTATTCGTGGTAGTCGGGAGCAAGTATCAGGTGATTTGCTGACCGACCTGTTGCTCGGCGCACCGCTTCGACGCCGAATGGAACCGGCGGCCGCCAGGGGTCAGGGACAGGCCTCGCGCGCGCTGGCGAACGAACAGTTCGAGCCCGAATACGTTCTCCAGTCGGGAAATTGCTGTCGAAATCGAGGGCGACGACACATTGACCCGCTCAGATGCGGCGGCAATGCTTCCGGCGTCGCGCACGGCCGCGAAATATTCGAGCTGCCGTAATGTAAACCGGACAGCCATGCCGCTTTTCGCGCCGCCATCGAATTGCCGATAGGTCAAGATTGCCCTTGCAGGCAGGCTGTCAAGGCCGGTCTATCGGTCGCCCGGCACGCCGTAGCCAGGGGCCTTGGAGGGGTCGAGAGCACGGGTTACGTAATCGTCGAGTTGCGGAGCGTAGACCTTCCAGACATGCGCGAGCTCCCCGATCGGACAGCCTTCGGTCCAGTCCACTCGCAGATCGACGATGGGCCAGGTGACGTCGCCCGCAAGCTTCATGCCGGCAGAGTGGATCGGACCAGCCTCGCCACCGGCATCGACCGCGGCCTGCATGGCGACAAGCAGGCGATCGGCAAGGTGTCCCTTGCTCGAGAGAAACGCGTCGACGACGGTTTGTGGAATCGTGTCGACCGCCAGCAGATTTCCGCCGCTCGCGACATCCGGTCCCGTGGCCTCGCCGACATTTCCAAGAGAGTTCGAGCCCGAGAAGACCGCCGCCCGGCCCGCACCGTCAACCGCAAGCAATTGGCGATACTGAATATCGGGGCTTGTCCCGGACACTATATTGACAGCGTCCGCAGCGCTCGCGCCCAGCTCCATCAGGTCGAGGAGCCGGTCGCCCAGGCGCGGATCCGTGATGTTCTGGCTGAGTGCTGCGCCGATGCCGTTGCGCACATAGGCGCAGCGGGCGGCGACTGCCGGGGAGGACGAGGAGACGGCAACCCCGAACATGCCTGTGTCGGCGCAGCGGGCAGCGATGGAGAATGTCATGCGACGCGCTCCCGATCCGATTGTTGAGGGAAGAACGAGGTCTTCGGGAACTCCGGCACCTCGATCTCGTAATCCTCGGCTCGGACCCGATGGGGGTTGCTCCCGCGCACAAGCAGGCCCTCGCGCCTGCTGGGCAGCGGGTTGGGCGCGCAGGGCACGGCATCGCCTGCCCTGTAAACGGAGATCGCGTCCTCGACCATCAGAACGCCGTCTTGGCGATATTGCCCAAGCTGTTCGTTGCTCAACCTCGCCATGCCTCTTCTCCTCAATCGGGAATAACGGCCGTGCCGTCGATCTCCACAAGCCATTCGGGCCGCGCCAACGCCTGAACGACGAGCCCGGTAGACACGGGATGGACACCCTTGAAGTACTGACCCATGGTCCGATAAACCGCTTCGCGGTGACGAATATCGGTCAGATAGACGACGATCTTGACCAGATGCTCCATCGAGCCGCCAGCCTCCTCGATCAACTGCCTGATGTTCCGCATGACTTGGTGCGTTTGCTCTACCGGATCGTGGCTGTCGATGTTCGCGCCATCCTCGAGACTCTGCGGACACTGGCCGCGCAGGAAGACGATACTCCCTCGCGCGACAACGGCCTGACAGAGATCGTTGTCGAGGTTCTGCTCCGGATAGGTGTCCGCCGTATTGAATTTTCGGATTCGCTTATGGGTCATCGGTGTTTTCTGTCCCGTCTGATGGCGCTCTGCCGTCGTCTATGCGTTCGAGTGTTCCGTGGTCAAGCGGCCCGGGATTCCCGTCGCCTGACGATGTGCTCCGCCAGGTATCCGGCGTCGTGCCGGACACCCCGGATGAAGGAAGAAGATCGATTTGACAGCCACGGCAACCCCAGGAAGTGGAGCTCTGGCACGTCCGGGTGTTGTCCAGCGTGCAGTTTGGCCGCCGGTCGGCGCGATAAGGTGTTGATACACTTCGATTCAGAAGGGTCAACCGGCGGAGCCGAACAACAAAGACTTGCGCTGAGCGGCTCGCCCCGGCTTGGGTCGGACTTTGTCTGCGCGAGCGCGAGCATGGCAGAACCTGTACTGTGGCACTGGCCGGGGCATGCTCGAGCACCCAGGCCGGGACTTTGTCCGTTGACGGCGGGCGGGCTTTCCGCTTTCCCGGACCGCCCGCCCGTGAGAGGCTGGGACATGCTGAAGGACCAGGTCTTCAGAATCGATGTATGCGGTGCGAGCGGGGCACCCGGGTTTCAGCTTGACGAGCTGATGAAGTTCCACGGGAGCAGGTCGTCGAGGCGGTCATTGGGATGGCCGGCCGCGATAGCTTCGAGTGTGGCTTTGAGCCAGACGTAGGGCTCGAC
>JAJEIH010000094.1 GCA_022827685.1 Alphaproteobacteria bacterium | reverse complement strand
CGGTATCGCGCTGCCGCCCAATGCGCGCGAACACCACGCCTGACCCCCAATCCTTCGAAAATGTAGTGCATACAACCGGCGCCGCCGGCATAACCCACTGTTCTATCGAATACTTTTAAACGGCACTGTTGAAGTTGGGTCAAAGAGATGACAAATATCATAGGAGAGACAAACAGCGTCTCACTAGAGAATGACTGGCACCGGTGGGATGTGGGGAGCGAGCTACACGTTATCGGCTACCCATACGGGCAAATCGGTGGGCCATTCCCGATATGGTCGAAAGGCTTCATTGCATCGGAGCCCGATATAGACATTGCCGACTTGCCCATATTTCTTGTCGACTGTCGGTCGCGCCCCGGTCAGTCCGGTTCTCCCGTGTTTGCGCGCTTCCGAGCAGGGGAAGTTGTCAAGCACAAGGGAAAAGATTACCAAGCAAAGCAACCTGTGAGTTACTTCGTCGGCGCCTATTCGGGTAGGTTGCGCTCAGATTCGGATCTTGGATTGGTATGGAAACGACGCTGCATTGAGGAACTGGTGAATCACGCGGTTACTCACGGGACTCAACACCGAATGGAATTGCGACGTCATCGGTTTTCTGCGTCTTTCGCCAAAACATTCAGTTTGGACCATTTCATCAGCAACGATATCGACGAAGCGGGGTAAGTTGTGCGCCTGCTTCACGGTTTCTATTATTTTGAGTCACCCGGATTGTTCAGCACGCGTTCGATCTGATCGATAGAAGTCAGGATTTCATTGAAGGCCGGGGCCTTGCCGAAGATCATGAAGATCGTGTTGGCATAGTCGCGGGAGAGAGCGTCAACCATAACTCCGGTCGGTGTGAGTGCGAACGTCCCTGGCGCCGCCGAAGCGAGATCGTAGTCGGGCCGGTCGAAGAACATGCGGGCGTGCTGCACGCAATCGGCACCCAAAGCCCGGTTTGCGAGAGCCGGTTTTCCGACCTCCGAGCGAAGGAGACATTGGAGATCGTAATAGTGTCGTGAGACCCGCTGTCCTTCCTGTCGGAGAACGCCACGCCGCTCATGCCAACGGCGCAGGCCATGTGCGATCACCACCTTGTCCCAGAAGGTGCGGGCAGCGTCGATGGTGGTCACCCCGTGGACCGCGAGGTCAAGACCGGAGGCATCTTCAGCGATATAGGGCCGGATGGTGACCGGGCGGTGTGGATCGAGGGCCGACTTTGCGCCGGACTCGATCCGCACGGCAGGCCGCACATAAGTTTCGTCACGCGGTTCGATCTTGGGATACCAGACGAGCAATGTCTGTCCATCGGGATCGGCGTCGTCGATCTCGATGCGCCCAATGCCGCCAGTGGCGTCTGCGATCTGTTCGTCCAGGAATTCTCGGAGCGGCCCGGTGACGTAGGTACGACACGCATCCCTGATCGCATCGAGGCGAGCGCGCCTCTTCTTTCCCGACAAGGTCTCCAGTTCCTCGACCGACGCCGGCTCGTCGAGGTCTTCGCGGAACACCGTGATGTCGATATCCTCGGAGAAGCGCTGGATCAGGCCGTAGGCTTTCGACAGGGACGTCCCACCCTTGAATAGTAAGCGGGGGCCACCGACAGGTCGTTCGCGATAGAGCGCGTTCAACGTCCAGCAGACCCAGAAGTCCTTCTCGACATTGTTGACCGGTGCGCCGAGCCGGTTGGCGGCTTCGAGAAACAGATCGAGGCGATCGCGGGGAGGCGCGGTGCCGATCTGCCTGTATGCCGCGGCGGTCACGAAGGGGGCCGATCTGCGCCGGCACCGCCCAGCAGATCGCGCAGGAACTCCTGCATCCAGATCGGCAGTGCGGGAAAGCCCGCTTCCAAATCGTCGCGGATCGCCTGCCCGTGCCGAGGGTCCGCGAAAATACGGCGTAGCGCGGCGCGGATGCGCTGTCGTTCGTCGTCTCGGGACAGCATGTCCTGCATCCAGTGCAGCGCCTGGACCACCCGCATGGCCGGCCGGTCGGCCCAGTAAAGGCGGCTGGGCGCCGCGTATCGGAAATGAATCTCCTGACGACCCAGCTTGATCGGCTTCAGTCGCGCATCGACCAGAACTTCGATTTGCGCCGGGACGGCGGTGGTGAGGCCGAGCTCGTTGGCGGCGGTCATACCGTCGATGACGGCGCGCGCCTGGTCGCGGCGGGTGACGGCACGGATCACCGCGCGGTAGTCGGGCACGGTCGGACGCCCGGTTAGCCCATTGGTACGCGGGCGGTCGTAGAGTCCGCGGTCGATGCGGCGCAGATCGCCGGCGGCAACCAGGCGCTGAAGGGTCTTGTCGACGGCGGCGCGATTGCCAAGATCGGCAAAGTCGCCGGGGACCCAGACCTCGTCCGGGTTGGCCGCCATCCGTGCGAGGAGGCAGGAACGCAAACCGGGATCTTGCGTCAAGGCTGTCATGTCGGAAATATGACACATATTTCCGACAATGCAAGTGGCGTCCGAAACCTGCCGCAATCTTCGGACAGAGTGTGGGGTGCGGTCGAAGCCAGGATCCGGTCGAATACGATATTCCGCCCAGCCGCAAGAGCCTGACGGTGCCGACATGGAATACATCGCCAAGTCGGCAAGAGTGTCGAAATCCTTCATCCGGCCGGCGGGGCTGCTTCGGAGACGTCCAGATCGTTGTCGATGCTGTCGCCGATGCGGGCGGCCGATGCCTTCACGGTATCCCGGGCCAAGTGAGCGTATCTGGCGGTTGTCTGCACCTGCGTGTGACCAAGCAGCTTCCCGATCATCGGCAACCCCTCGCCAAGCGCCAGGGCCCTACTGGCAAACGAGTGTCTGAGGTCATGAATTCGCACGTTGGGCAGGTCGGCGCGGTCCCGGATGCGCCGCCAGGGATGCTGAAGATCGGTGAGATGGCTGCCCGCCTTCCGGCCGACGATCACCCACGGGCTGTCGTCGTCGCGGGGGAGGGACTCCAGCAGCCGCACTGCCGAAGGCGCCAACGGCACCGCCCGGCCGCCCGTTTTCGTGTCCGGCAGGTTCAGCTCGCCGGCATCCAGGTCGACATGCTCCCATCGCAGCTTCTGGATCTCCGAAAGCCGGCAGCCGGTCAGCATCAGCAGGCGGATGGCGACGACGGCAGAGCGGGTCTCGGAGCCGTCCTTGAGGATTTCGTCGAGAACCGCGCCGAGACGCTGGAACTCCTCGGCGCTCAGGAAGCGTTCGCGCTTCTCTTCCTTGAAGCGCTTGACGTGCAGACAGGGGTTGGAGCCGTCGGGACGGAGGCCCCACACCTCCGCCATGTTGAACATCTTCGAGAGCACCCCGAGGGTGCGGTTGGCCTGGTAGGGCGTCTTGCGCATCGCATGATGCAGTTCGGCGATGTCCTTCCGCTGGACCTCGGTCACCTTGCGGCTACCGATCCTGGGATCGATGAAGAGTTCGACCGAACGCCTGTACTCGTAGGCGGTGCTCTCCTTGCAATGGTCGGGGACGTACTCCTTGAGAAACCGTTGTCCGAGCAGCTTGACGGTTGCCGCCTTCCGGTCTGCGTCCCGCTGCATAGCAGGATCGCCTCCCGACTTGGCCTCGGAGAGCAGGGCCATCGCGCGTTTGCGCGCAATCTCTGGGGTCATGGCCGTGACCGGGCCCAGGGTCATGCGGCGAAGCCGGCCGCTGGCGCGGAACTGGGTGACAAAATACTTGCGGCCCGATGCCCTGACCCGCATACCGAACCCCGGCAGCTCCCGGTCCCAGTAGAAGCGGTCGGTTCCGTCGCACTCGATGCTGTCGATGACCCGCTTGGTGATCTTGATCTGCGCCGGCATGGCGATCCCCGCAACTGTCTCTGCTGGGAATCACCCTACCACACTGGGAATCGCATGGGAATCACGAAAACTAAAATCGGTGACGGCGGAAGTTTGCGATTGGCGAGCCTGACAGGCCTAGATTGCCAACATATTCCATTGTAATATAACACTATTGACGATGACCGGCGCTGAAAGGCGTCAAGGGACGGGAAATGGCGAAATCGTTCTAGGCAAACTCATAACCTGAAGGTCGCAGGTTCAAATCCTGCCCCCGCAACCACCGGAAGCCCTTGGAAACATTGAAGTTTCCGAGGGCTTTTTCGTGTGCTCGACATGGCGCCCGGGCTATCCGGCAAACCATTGGCGAACATCCTGCTTCGTATCCGGCCGCGATTTCCGGGCGAATGACGAGCGGGGGATTTTTCCCGGATCGGGCAGTCGCTTTCCGGGCGAAGCGGGAGTGCTGCAGGCGCGTTGTATTTGACAAACGGGCCGTTTTGTATACCCTCTATACCGTTCGGTTTCATGCCGGTCGGCCGGTACCGTGGTCTTCTCGAAGATGGAGGCATAGGCATGAAGAACCCGCGATATTTCAGAGCGCAAACAGGCGTGGATTCGAATCAATGTGCTTGCCGTTGCAATGCCGGCCGGTGAGTGAATGGCATTGTCGGCAAGACTTCGTCCCCATCTCGCGGAACCGGACCGACGCCCCGTAGCCTTTAGCGGAAGGCGGCTGCGATGACGTCCCGATCGGGCATGCCGGCGGGCCCGTCGACGCCGCCCGTTTTCGTTACCGGTTCGGCCGGTCATGTCGGCGCCAATCTCGTGCGCCGGCTGCTCGACGACGGCGTGCGGGTCCGGGTGCTGCTGAGGCATGAGGACAACAATGAGGCGCTGGAAGGCCTCGATGTGGAGCGTGTGTTCGGCGACATCCGGGACCTGAATGCCACCAGGCAGGCGGTCGGCGGCTGCCAGCGCGTCTATCATGTCGCGGCCAAGATCTCGACAATCGAGGGCAACCGCGCCCATCGCCGGGAGGTGTTCGAGAGCAATGTTCGCGGCACCCGCAACGTGCTGCAGGCGGCGCGGGAGGCCGAGGCCGGGCGCGTGGTCGTAACCGGCTCCTTCAGCGCGGTCGGTTACGATCCGGACGATCCGTCCGCGCCCAGCGACGAGACGATGCCGTTCTATCCCATGGAGCGCACGATGCCCTACGAGCGCAGCAAGTCGCTGGTCGAGCAGGAATGCTGGCGCGCGGCGGCCACGGGGCAGGATGTCGTGGTCGCGACCTGCTGCGCGGTGGTGGGAGGCGCCGACTATCTGCCCTCGCGGCTGGGAAGGACCCTGTGCGACTACACCAACGGCAAGCTTCATGCCTATATCGACGGCGGGTTCGAGTTCGTCGCGGCGCGCGACATTGTCGAGGGGCACCTGCTGTGCATGCGCCGCGGCCGCTCGGGCGAGAAATACATCTTCAGCAGCGAGTACAAGACCATCTCGGAGATCGTGGGCCTGTATGAGGAGGTCTCGGGCGTGCCCCGGCCGCGCCGGCGGATTCCGGCGCCCGTGATGCTCGCCTTTTCGGAAGTGGCGAGCTCCTATCTGAGCCGGTTCCACCCGGACTTTCCCCAGCGTTTCACCCCCGGCGCCATACGCCTGCTGAAAAAGCGCCGCCACGCCGACACCGGCAAGGCGCAGCGCGAGCTCGGCTACCGGCCGACCAGCATCCGCGACGCGGTCCACGAAGCCTACGCGTTCCACCACGGCCGCAACGCGATCGTGAATCCGTCCGCGAAACCGCCGCGCGCCGATGTCCCGGAGCAGCGCGCCGCGCGGGAGGCGGACCATCCCGCGCGGCGCCAGGGCTTGCAGGCGGTGCCCGGCGGGAGCGCGCCATGAGGCCGCCGCCCTGCTTCGAGGAGGCCGGCACGCTCCGCCAGCAGGCGCGCGCGGCGGGCATGGACCCGAATTACTGGTATGCGGTCGAGGAAGTGCGCCGGGTCAAGCCGGGGTCGGTGGTCGAGGTCGTCTTCTGGAAACACTCGATTGCGCTGTTCCGGGGAACGGACGGCTCGTTCCAGGCGATCGAGAACCGCTGCGCGCACCGCCAGCTCAAGCTCTCCATCGGCCATGTGGAAGGATGCCGGCTGGTATGCGCCTATCACGGCTGGGAATACGGCGGCAGGGAGCGGCCCGCCGGGGTCCCCTATGACGGCAACGGGCGCAGCTTTCCGCGGCTTGCGCTCAGGACCTACCCGGTAAAGGTCCGCTACGGGCTGGTCTGGCTCTTCCCCGGCGACCCGGAGCTGGCGGAGCAGCGCCATATCCCGGAGATTCCCGAGCTGGAGGGGCCCGGGCGCTGGACCTGCGTGCCGCTGCGCTTCACCTGGTCGGCGCACCACTCGATGGTGATCGACAATGTAAGCGACTTCACCCACGCGCATCTGCACCGCCGCTACCGGCCCTTCGACGGGGCTGCGCTCACCTCCTGCGAAACCGTCGGCGACAATGTGCATCTCGCCTATGACACGCGCGTCGGGCGCGGGCGCATTTCAGGGCTGTTCGTGGACCACGAGCGGCTCAACACCAACCGCATGGAGCTCTGCTACGAATATCCCTACCAGTGGTCGAACACCGATGACGCGATCAAGCACTGGCTGTTCGTGCTGCCCATGGACGAGCGCACCACCCGGGTGTTCTTCCTGTTCTATTTCAAGTCTCTGAAAATTCCGTTTCTGCCGGTGCGCATTCCGCGTTTCGCCATGAGCGCGGTCATGAAGATCTCCAACCGTGTGCTGATCGCCCCCCTGCTCGACCAGGACCGGTTCGCGCTTGAAGCGGAACAGCAGGGCTACGAGAAACACTGGGACGCCCGCCCCGTCGAGTTCAATCCCGTGGTCAGGGCCTTTCAGGAGGTGACGGTGCGCAAGTGGCGGGAAACTCTGGCCCGCGGGTCCGGGGACGGCGGTGTCCCCGCCTGAAGGGTTCCTCCTGTCGTCCGCGCTGTCGGGCGGGGTGTTGCTCGAAGCGGCGGCGATGGCGCTGGCGTTCGTCGCGCTGCTGTTCCTGGGTTCGATGCTCCTTCCCGGGCGCCGCATCGCGGGGCCGGACGCCGAGGGCAATGAGCGCATCTACAAGCTGAACGGCCTCGCGCTCTTCCTGATCGCCGCGCTCGCGGCAGGCCTCGCCCAGGTCCTCGGCTGGTTCTCCCTTTCGGTGCTCTACACCCACTTCGCCGCCCTGTTCATGGCGGCGAACGCCTTCGCCTTCGCTCTTGCCGGCTGGCTGTATTGGCGGGGGATGCGGGCGTCCGGCGCGGCGCCGGGATTCTGGCGGGGCTATTTCGGCGGCGTCGATGCCGGCCCGGTCCGGTTCGGGATCGACCTGAAGCTCTTCAGCTACCGCCCCTCGCTCATCGGCCTGGCGCTCATCAACGCCTCCTTCGCCGTCGTGCAGTGGGAAAGCTATGGCGGGCTTACCCTGGCGATGGCGCTCTATCAGGCGTTCACCTTCCTCTACGTGCTCAACTACTTCCAGTTCGAGCACGGCATGATCCACACATGGGACATCATCAGCGAACGCTTCGGGTGGATGCTGGTCTGGGGCGACTACGTGCTGGTGCCGTTCTTCTACTGCCTTCCCGCCTGGTGGCTGGTTCACGCGCCAGATTCGCTGTCTCCGGCCGCCGCGGCTGCCCTCGTCCTGTTGTTCGCCTTCGGCTTCTGGCTCTTCCGCGGCACCAACCAGCAGAAGCACCGCTTCAAGCGCGACCCCGATATCAGGATCTGGGGGCAACCCGCCCGGACCCTGGACGGGCGCCTCCTGGTCTCCGGCTTCTGGGGTATCGGACGGCACCTCAACTATACCGGCGAGATCTGCATCTATCTCGCTTTCGCGCTGACCACCGGGCTCACATCCTGGGCCCCCTACCTGCTGCCCGCCTGGCTGGCGGGCCTCCTGTGGCACCGCTCGCGGCGCGATGAGCGCCGCTGCCGCGCCAAATATGGCGAGCTGTGGGAGCGCTACACGCAGCGGGCGCGCTTCTCGATGCTGCCGTTCATCCATTGAGGACGGGGATGGCGAACCGGTCCCACAGCATGGCGGCCTTGCAGTCTGCGGACCTCCCGCCGCGGCCGGAGGCGCCCGTTCCGGAACTGGCGGGCCGCTGGCCGCTGATCGGCCACCTCAGGGAATTTCAACGGGACCCGGTCGCCATGCTGAGCCGCGGCTGGCGCCGGCATGGCGACCTGTTCCGCTTCAGGCTGGGACTCCGCGATTTCGTTCTCTTCACCGGGCCGGAAGCCCATGACTTCTATTTCAGGGCGCCCGAGACCCAGCTGAACGCCAAGGCGGTCTATCGCTTCACCGTGCCCGTCTTCGGGCGCGGCGTGGCCTATGACACCTCGCCGGAAATCATGGCGGAGCAGCTGGGGTTCCTGTTTCCCGCGCTCCGGGAAGCCGCCATGCGGAGATTCGCCCTCATCATGTTCGAGGAGGCAAGCGCTTTCGCCGACGCTCTCGGCGGGGAGGGCGAAATCGACCTGCCTCACGCGATGAACGAGCTCACCGTCAGGATCGCCAGCCGCTGCCTGATCGGGCAGGAGGTTCGCGACCGGGTGGATACCGGCTTCGCCGAGGCCTATCACGACCTGCAGAAGGGCATCAACACGCTCGGGTTCTTCCTTCCCAGACTTCCCACCCCGGCGCATCGAAGCCGCGACCGGGCCCGCCGGAAGGTGGCGGAGCTCTTCGGCCAGATCATGGCGGCGCGCCGGAGTGCAGGAGCCGGTCCTGACGACTTCATGCAGACGCTCATGAACGCGCGCTACAAGAACGGCCGTGCGCTCAGCGACGACGAGATCACGGGAATCCTGCTGACCGTGCTGTTCGCGGGCCAGCACACCAGCGCGGTGCTTGCGACCTGGACCGGCCTGGAGCTTTTCAGGACGCCCTCCTACCTGACGCGGTTGAGGGAGGAGGCGCGGGAGGTTTACCGCGAAGCGGGGTCCATGAGCCTCGACAGCCTTCAGCGCCAGCCGGCGATGGAAAACGCCGTGCGCGAATGCGAACGGTTGCACCCGCCGCTGATATTGCTGATCCGGAAGGTGCTCGAACCGCTCCGTTACGGGGGCAGTGTCGTGCCCGCCGGCACCATGGCCATGGTGTCGCCGGCGGTTTCCCATCGCCTGCCCCGGGTTTTCGCCGACCCGGAGCGGTTCTTCCCGGACCGGTTCGCGCCGCCCGCCAGCGAGGACAGGCAGCATCACTACGCCCTGATCGGTTTCGGCGGCGGCAAACATGCGTGCATGGGCAAGAATTTCGCCTATATGCAGCTCAAGGCGATCTGGACGGTTCTGCTCGACCGCTTCGACTTCGTTGCCGGTCCGAGGTTTCCAAGCCCGAATTACGGCAGCTGGGTGACGGGGCCCGAGACGCCGTGCCGGGTCCGCTACCGTCGCCGCGCGGAGCCGAGCGTTTTCCGATGAGCGGCGCCGCCGGGCGGCCTTACGACGCAGCCATTGTCGGCGCGGGCCCGGTGGGGAGCCTCTGCGCGCTCGCCCATGCGCGCAAGGGCGCCCGGGTGGCCCTGCTCGAAGCCAATCCCAGGGCGTCGGCGCGTCTGGCCGGCGAGTGGCTGCATCCGCCGGCCGTCAGGACATTGCGCGACATCGGGATCGACATCGACCGGCTGCCCCGAGCGACGCCGGGCAAGGGATTCGTGGTGTTTCCGGAGGACGGCTCGGAGCCGATCCTGCTTCCCTATCCGGACGGGTCCCGGGGTCTGGCATGCGACCATGCGCTGCTCGTCGCATGCCTCCGCGACGCCATCGCGGACGAAGCCGGCGTCGATTTCATTTCCCATGCGCGGATCAATGCGGTCGATGACGGGCGGGTCGCCTTTTCCGTCAATGGCGATGAGCGCTCCATAACCGCCGCGCGCATCGTCGGCGCCGACGGCCGGGCCTCGATCGTGCGCCAGTCGCTGGGCCTCTCCACGGACCCGATGCTCTGCTCGCGGATGCTGGGGGTCACGATAGACGGGGCGAACCTGCCCTTTGAAGGCTACGGGCATGTGGTGCTGGGCGGGCCGGGTCCGATCCTCATATACGGCCTGGCGGACGGTTGCGTCCGGGTCATCGTCGATCTTCCGCTGGACCGCTGGACGCCCCGGGACCGGATTGCCTTCCTGTCGGAATCCTGCGCCGGGCTGCTGCCGGGGGCTCTCGGGCCGGCCTTCGTCGAGGCGTTGCAGGCGGGCCAATTCCATGCGGCGGCCAATCAGCTGAGACCGCGCGTCACATACGGGAGTCCGCGCCGGGTGCTGATCGGCGACGCGGCCGGGCACTACCATCCCATGACGGCGGTCGGCATGACGCTCGGGTTCGGCGATGCGCTGACGCTCGCCGAGAACGAGCGCTTTCGGGACTTTACCGCCGAACGCTTCCGGGCGACCCGCATTCCGGAGTTCCTCGCAATGGGGCTCTACGAGGTCTTCGCCGATCACCGCGTGGAAGCGGTGGTCCTCAGATCCGCGATCTACCGGGGCTGGCGGGCGAATTCGGCGTATCGGGACCGGACCACGCGGATACTCGCCTGCGAGGACCGGTCCGCAACCGGCATGACCCTGGCATTCTGCGGAACGGTGGCCCGGGCGCTGACCCGGGAGATTCCGTTCTCCTTCCGCCGGTTCGCTTCGCACCGGACCCGGGCCGTCTTCAATGCGCTCGCCGTTCGCCTCTGGTGGCTCCAGCGCGGCGTCCGGCAGCTCCGGAAGGCGAGTCGCGAGGGCCGGGAAGAAAGCAGGCAAACCCGGGACAGCCTGGCCCGCGCGTTCCTGTATTCCATGCCTTCCGGGGGCGAGCCCTCCAGGCCCGCCCGCTCGAAGGAGGTCGAATCGCCCGATGCCGGTCCGGCATTGAAGAGCGCGGCCGCGCGCCTGTTGAACCTCCAGAAAGAGGACGGCGCCTGGGAAGGCGAGATGGTCTGGTGCCCCATGCTCACCGCGCAATATGCGCTGCTGCACCATCTTATCGGACGGCCGCTGGAGCCGGGCCGCCGCCGGCGCGTGCTGCGCTCCTTCGAGCGGACCCGGCTCGAAGGCGGCGCATGGGGCCTGCACGAGCACTCGCCGCCCCATCTGTTCGTCACCGCGCTCGTCTATGTCGCGGCGAGACTGCTGGGCGTCGGGCGGGACGACCCCCTGGTCGAGCCGGCCCGGCGGTTCCTGCAGGCCGAGGGGGTTCTCGGCATTCCGAGCTGGGGAAAATTCTGGCTGGCGCTCCTCAACCTCTATGACTGGCGCGGGGTGAACGCGGTTCTGCCGGAACTGTGGAGCCTGCCGCGCCGGATACCGCTGCACCCCTCGAACTGGTACTGCCACACGCGCCTCATCTACATGGCGATGGCGGCGATTTACGCACGCCGGTTCCAGGCGCCCGTCACGCCCCTGATCGAGTCGCTGCGGCAGGAGCTGTTCCCGCAGGGCTTCGCCGGCGCCGACTTCTCCGCTGCCCGGGGCCGCCTGCGGGATGCCGACCTGTATGCGGGGCCGGGCCTCTGGCTCAGGGCCGGATACGGGCTGGCGCGGCTGTTCGAGCGGGTTCACGGCAGGCGCCTGCGCGCGCGATGCGCGGAGGCGATGGTCGGGCGCATCAGGTGGGAGCTGCGGACCACCAGCCACACGAGCATCTCCCCGGTCAGCGGCCTTCTCAACATCCTCGCGCTGTGGCTGCACGACCCGGACGACGCCGACTGCCGGCAGGCGCTCGCGCAGCTGGACGGCTGGATCTGGGAAGACGAGGACGAGGGCGTGCGCGTCACCGGAGCGAGAAGCGCCTCCTGGGACACGGGGTTCGCGCTGCAGGCGCTGGCGGCGCTGCCCGAGCCCGCCGGGGTCGCGGACGCGCTCGGGCGCGGAGCCGGTTTCCTGCTGGGCGAGCAGATCCGCACGAGCTTCGAAGGGTTTCGCGAGGCCTACCGGACCGACCCGAAGGGCGGCTGGTGCTTTGCCGGCGGGTGGCATGGCTGGCCGGTGAGCGATTGCACGGCGGAAGCGGCGCTCGGGCTCATCGCGGCCCGGGGGGGCGACGCCGACAGGGCGGCGCTCGGCGATGCGGTCGCCTTCATGCTGCGCTGCCAGAACCGCGACGGCGGCTTCGGCAGTTATGAGGCGCGGCGTTCGGCTTTCGGCCTGGAATGGCTGAATCCGGCCGAGATGTTCGGCGATTCGATGACGGAGCATTCCTTTGTGGAATGCACGGCGTCCTGCCTCGCCGCGCTCGCCGCGTGCAGGGAGCGGTTTCCCGGGATCGCGGACGGCGCGGCGGACGCCGTCTCCCGGGCCGATGCCTGGTTGCGCCGGACCCAGGCGATGGACGGCTCCTGGCGCGGCGTATGGGGCGTCCAGTTCATTTACGGCACCCTGTTCGGCATCAGGGGCCTTCTCGCCGCCGGGGCCCGCCCCGGCGACCCGGCGCTGCGCTCGGCCTGCCGCTGGCTGCTGGAACGCCAGCGGGAAGACGGAGGATGGGGCGAGCACCACAGCGGCTGCCTGACCGGCCGCTATGTTCCGCACGGGAAGAGCCAGGTCATCCAGACCGCGTGGGCCCTGATCGCGCTCCTCGAAGCGGGCGACTCCGACTGGGCCGCGATGTCGCGCGGCGCCCGGTTCCTGCTCGACACGCAGGACGCTGAAGGGGGGTGGCCCAAACAGGACATGGCCGGCGTGTTCTTCCGGACGGCGCTGCTGGATTACGTGCTTTACCGGCAGTATTTCCCGCTGCACGCGCTCGGCCTCTATGAGCGCCGCCGCCGGAACCGGTTGAACCTCGCCGTCCCCGCTGCCTGCACCGGCGCGTCGGCGCCGCCGCTGCCGGAAGCGGCTTCCGCCCGTTCCCTGTCCTGAGCGCCGGCGGCCCCGCGGCCGAGGACGCGCGGCGTTCAGCCTTCCGGGCGTTCCGGCTTGCGGGCCAGGAAGAAGAACATCGGCGTGAAGATGCCCGACCTGCCGCCTTCAACCAGCGCGTCCGCCGCCGCATTCAGCAGCGTGCTGACCGCGCGGGAGCCCTCCGGAAACAGCCGCAACCTCTCTCCGACCCGCAGCGTCAGATTGGTGAGGGCGCGGCCGAAAGGCGTGCGCGGGATGCTCGAAAGAGTGAGGTCGCGGCCCTGCAGGGCGCGGTACCAGGGCGTCCCGGGGTCCGACTCGGGGGCGCGGTCCGTGGCTTCCAGAAGCTCGAAGCCGGCCGTGCGCAATGCGTCGCAAATCTCAGGCATGGACGCGATTTCCGGCAGCGCATCGCCAACCATGATCTCGTTCTTGATCCACTGGTGCTCCGCGTTTTCGGGGTCGAAATCATCGGTGAGGCACCACTCGTAACCCGCGAAACAGGCGCCCGGGCGCAGGACGCGCAGGATTTCGCGGAACGCGCCTGCCTTGTCCGGCGCGTGGGGCATGGACTCGATGGCGAATGCGGCGTCGTAGCAGTCATCGTCTTCGGGAATCCGCATGTAGTCGCCGTGGATGAAGCGGCACCGCGACCCGACATCCCGGGTGTGGTGTTTCGCGCGCTCGATCTGGTAGGTGTTGTTGTTGATGCCGACAAAGCCGGCCCCGGAATAGCGCGCCAGGTTGCCCATCGGCCCGCCGACCCCGCATCCCACATCGAGCACCTGCATCCCCGGCTTCAGGGCCAGCCGGTCGGCGAGATAATGCTGGTGCCTGAGCAGCGACGCCTTGAAGCTCTCGCCCCGGCGCCTGGGCGCGAAGTGAAAGGACTGTCCCCAGCCGAACTCGTAGAAGTCGGTAACCAGGTCGTAATAGTGATTTACGAGCGAGCGGTACTGCTCTCTCCTGCCCTGCTCGCCGGCGTCGTAAATCGCCGCGTAACCGTCCACGACGGATTTCACTTCGTCCGGAGCGAGATTCGCGAGAGAACGGGAACTCGACCGCCTGGCGGAAGAACGGGTCATCCTAGCATTGTGACAGAGGCGGGCGTTTCCCCCAAGACCGGAAAGACGGCAAGGCGGGCTCGGCCGAGCGCATTGCGGGCGGCGCCGGTCAGCGGATTTCGATCAGCGTCTCGCCCGCCGCAAGCGCGGCCGCCACGGTTTCCAGGCGCGGGGCCAGCCGCGCGCGAAGCGCGGCATTGGTCGTGTTGCCGAGCCCGATCCAGACGACCTGGAGCCCCGGCTTCAACCGTGCGTGCTCGGCGAAATCCACGTCCTTGGACCAGATGACGGCGCCCAGGCGGCGCGCCTCGGCCTCGATCCGCGAGTCGGCAGCGGGACCGATGCCCAGGTCGCTCACATGGTCCGCGGGATAGCCCTCCGCGGTAAGCCAGCGGGCGAGGCCCGGCGGCAATTGCGCATCGATGAGGAAGCGCAAGGATCAGGCGGCGTGGACGATGCGGTGCTCGCTGGCGGCGGCCCCCCAGGCGAGCGCCGCCCTCAGGTCGGCATCCTCCAGATAGGGGTAGTCGGCGAGTATTTCGGCAGGCGCCACCCCCGCCGCCATGAGTTGCAGGATATCGGACACGCGCACCCTGGTTCCCCGCACATGCGGCCGCCCTCCGCAAATCTCCGGGTCCACCCGAATGCGCCCTTGGGTCTCCGCCGCCTCGTCCAGCTCTTCGAGAACCTCCCTCAGAACGCAGATCCGGGCGCCCTGTTTCGGAGCCGAATGGCCGTGAGCCTCCATGAATTGCTGCAGCGCGGCGGCCAGTTCGCCACCGCGGCGGCTGTCGGCCGAAACGACATGGAACCAGTCCGCAAGGACGCGCTCGGTCTTCCGGCCGTCCCTCTCGCCGGTCTCCGCCATGTAGGCGGCGGCGGTGTTTTGCGAATAGCCGACATATTTGGAGGGAGCGAAGAGCCACGACCCGTCCCCGGAACGGACCGCATACCAGGCGTTCACCCGTTTCATCCGCCTCTTCAGCTCCGTCCCGAAGCGAGCGTCCCCGATTTCGGTCTGGTAACGCATAATGTTCTCGACTGCCTGCTCCGGGCTGCCAACCAGCCGGGTCCGGGAGGTTTCGCTCTCCGCCCGGAAGTAGGACATGCTCTCCTGCAGGCTGTAAGGGTCTGACGGCGTATCGCCCGGCATTGGATCTCTCCCTGTTGGGATATTGCCTTATTTACCCAAAACGAAAACCGAACTCAAGCCCCGCCGTGAAGGCTGTATCCGGCTGTGGGGCCAGGGCGCCTAGCCGACCACCTTGCCGGGGTTCATCAGGCCGTCCGGGTCCAGGGCGCCCTTGAGGGCCTGCATCATCTCGATCTCGGGACCGGGCTTGTAGTGGGTGATCTCCTCCACCTTGAGCCGCCCGACGCCGTGCTCGGCGGAGACGGAGCCGTCCAGCCCGTGGACGATGTCATGCACGGCCGCGTTCAGCTCGTCCCAGCGCGCGAGATAGGCCTGCCTGTCGGCGCCGACGGGCTGGGAGACGTTGTAGTGGATGTTGCCGTCGCCGACATGGCCGAAGGGGCAGGGCCGGGCGCCCGGAATGGTCCGCTCGACCGCCCTGTCCGCCGCCTCGATGAAGTCCGCGACCCGGCTCACCGGCACCGAGACGTCGTGCTTGATCGAGCCGCCTTCCGGGATCTGCGCCTCGACCACGGCCTCGCGTATGCGCCAGAGGGCGTTCGCCTGTGCGCCGCTGTCGGCGATGGTCGCGTCCAGCACCAGCCTGTCCTCGAAGGCCTGTCCCAGTGCCTCCTCGACGATCTCGCGCAGCCCCGAGCCCTCGCGGCCGGCATCGGCGCGCAGCAGCGCATAGTGGGTATAGGCCCGGCCGAACGGGTCGCGCACGCCCGCCACATGCCTGAGGGCCAGGTCGATGCCGAAGCGCCCGATATACTCGAAGGCCGAAACCTGGTCGCCGGTGGCGGCCCGCAGGCGCGAGAGCAGCTCGATCACATCCGGGATCGAGCGCAGCGCGGCGAAGGCCGTCACCTCCTCGCGGGGCCGGGGGAAGAGCTTGACGCAGGCCGCGGTCACGATGCCGAGCGTGCCTTCTCCGCCGATGAAGAGCTGCTTCAGGTCGTAGCCGGTATTGTCCTTGCGCAGGCGGCGCAGCCCGTTCCAGACGCGCCCGTCCGGCAGCACGGCTTCCAGCCCCAGCACGAGTTCGCGCATATTGCCGTAGCGCAGCGTGTTGATGCCGCCGGCATTGGTGGAGATATTGCCGCCGACCGTGCAGCTTCCCTCGGCGCCGAGGCTGAGCGGGAACAGCCGGTCGGCGTCGGCCGCCGCCGCCTGGACATGCTGGAGTATGCAGCCCGCCTCGACCGTCATGGTGTAGTTGAGCGCGTCCAGTTCCCGGATGCGGTTCATGCGCCCGAGGCTCACCAGAAGCTGGCTGCCGTCCTCCGCCGGCATGGCCCCGCCGCAAAGCCCGGTATTGCCGCCCTGCGGCACGATGGCGACGCCCGCCTCGCGGCAGAGCCGGACGACGGCCGCCGCCTGCTCCGTCGAGGCCGGCCGGGCGACGAAGGGCGTGCTGCCGCGATAGAGGCCGCGCGGCTCGACCAGAAGCGGCGCCAGTTCGTCCGGGTCGGCGGAGAGCCCGCGCGCGCCCAGAAGCGCCCTCAGCGGCTCCGCCAGTGCCTCGGCCCGTGCCATCTCCCGTTTCCCCCTCAAGCGAATCGGACGCGCTCACATAAGCGCCGGCTGCGGCGGCGGCAAGGGCCGGCCTATCCCGATGCCTCGGCGAGCTCCCAGGCGCGTTCGGCCATCAGCAGGCCGAGGCGGCCGACCTCCTCGGCATTGTCGGAGGCCGCATTGCCGGCGAGGCCGCGGGCGCGCACACCGTCCAGGATGGAGGCGAAGCGGAACATGGCGTGGACATTGTGGACCGGCGTCAGCCCGTCCGGGCGGCCGGCGGCGCGGCGGTAGGTCTCCACGAACTCGTCCTGCTCCGGAATGCCGAGCGCGCGCCGGTCGAGGTCGCGCACGCCCCAGTATTCGTCCGAGGTGGTGTTGAACAGGATGCAGAGATAGGCGAGGTCGGAGAGCGGGTGGCCGAGCGTCGCCAGCTCCCAGTCGAACACGGCGACGACGCGCGGCTCGGTCGGGTGAAACATGACATTGCCGACCCGGAAATCGCCGTGCGCGACGCGCGTCTCGTCGCCGTCGGGCATGCGCGGCGGCAGCCAGTCCATCAGCCGGTACATTTCCGGGATCTCGCGCGTCGCGGTCTCGCGGTAATTGCGCGCCCAGCGGTTGAACTGGCGCTCGAAATAATTGCCGGGGCGCCCGAAACCGCCGAGCCCGACCGCTTCGTGATCGACGGTGTGCAGCGCCGCCAGCACCTCGGCGAGCGCGCGGTACATGAGGCGCCGCTCCTCCGGCTCGACGCCCGGCATGGCGCTGTCCGTATAGACGCGGCCCTGCATCCGCTCCATGACATAGAAGGGCGTGCCGATCACGCTCTCGTCATCGCAAAAGAGATATTGCCTCGCCACCGGCACCGGCGTGCCGGCCAGCGCCTTCTGCACCCGGTATTCCCGGTCCACCGCATGCGCCGAAGGCAGGAGTTGGCCTGGCGGCTTCTTGCGAAGCACATATTCGGCATTGGGCCAGCCCAGCACGAAGGTCGGGTTGGACTGGCCGTAGCCGAACTGGCGCACCCGGAGCCGGCCTTCCGTATCCGGCAGCCGGTCTTTGAGCCAGGCTTCGAGCGCCGCCTCGTCGAAACGGTGCGCCTCGCGCACACCGGCGAGCCGCGTGCCCTCTCCCGGATCGATTGCCATGGCCGCCCGCTCCCTCCCGATGGGCCCGGCCGGCCACGATAAGGTCCGCCGCTTCCGCCCGCAACGCCGGCCCGGCGCGGTCGCGCGGGCCGCGCGGATGGGGCATGATGGCGGCCCGGGCAAGGAGGCTGGACCGATGAAGATTGCAGTGGCGCGCGACTATTACGAACGGGTGCATGAGGCGGCGGAGGCCATTTGCCCCGATATCGAATGGGCGCTCTCGGATGCGAGCGGCGGATGGACGGTTCCGCCCGAAGGCTCGGACATCATCGTCTATGCGGGCACCGCCTATACCGACAGTTTCGTGGACGACATGCTCTCGATCACGCCGCCGAAATGGGCGCATACGGAAGACGCGGGCATAGACGGGCGCTTCTATGACGGCATGCGCGCCAACGGCGTTCCCGTGACGCACAGCCCCGGCGCCAACGCGCCGGAAGTGGCCGAGCTCGCCTTCGCCGGCCTCATGTGGGGCGCCAAGCGCCTGCGCGAGCTTCGCGACCAGCAGAAGGCGCACAAATGGGGCAAGCTCATGCTGCCCGGCCTCAGCGCCACGACAGTGCTCATCGTCGGGCTCGGCGCCATCGGCAGCCGGGTCGCGCAATACGCCGGCGCGTTCGGCATGACGGTCCACGGCATCAGGCGCTCGCCCGAGCCGGTGCCCGGCGTGGACCGGCAGGGGACGATGGCCGACCTGGCGGCGTTCCTGCCGGAAGCGGACTTCGTCGTGCTTGCGCTCCCGATCTCGGACGACACGGCCGGCATGATCGACCGGGCGGCGCTCGCGGCCATGAAGGAGACGGCCGTTCTGGTCAATGTCGGCCGGGGCGCGCTGGTGGATGTCGACGCGCTCCGCGACGCGCTCGAATCCGGCGGCATCGCAAGCGCGTTCCTGGATGTGCTGCCGGTCGAGCCCTGGCCCGCCGACAGCGACCTCTGGGACGTGCCGAACCTGTTCATCACCCCGCATAACGGCTCGCTCAGCCCCCTCTACGCCGTCCGCGTCGCGGAAATCTGGCTGGAGAACCTGAAGCGCTTCACTGCGGGCGAGCCCCTGCTCCACCGCGCCTTCTGAGGTCGGCCGCGCTTACCAGAAGGGCGTTTCGCTCACCGTCGAGACATGCGCGGCCACGACCTTCCAGCCGAGGTCCGGGAAGCGCGCCCAGGTCTGGCTCTGCCGGCCGATCAGGTCCCGGCCGCGAACCTTGAACTCCAGGTTGACCACGGCCCAGTCGCGCCCGAGCGTCAGGATTTCGAGCCGCCGGCGCGCCTCCTTGATGCCGGGCCCCGGCGGGCGGGCGACGCGGTGCGCGTGGATTTCGTCGAAGCCGTAGCCGTTCTCGTGCAGCGCATAGCGGATCGTGTGCGGGCTCTCCCAGAAGGTCGCGTCCAGCACATCGACATCTTTCGTCTCCAGCGCCGCTTCATAGGC
Organism: Alphaproteobacteria bacterium; assembly: GCA_022827685.1. Lineage (GTDB taxonomy): Bacteria > Pseudomonadota > Alphaproteobacteria > Bin95 > Bin95 > Bin95. Next base: position 3,403 of record JAJEIH010000094.1, on the reverse strand, counting down.
CTCGAAGCGCGCGCGCACCTCCTCGACGACTTCCGGGATATTGGGCGTCATGTCTGTCATTCGGTTCGTTCCATTGCCAGCGCCAGCGCGACGAGGCTGGCATCGGTTCCGTGGCCGCCGACTATCGAGAAGCCGACCGGCAGGCCGTCCACCGCCGCGCCCGGCAGGCTGACCTGCGGCACGCCGGTAAGGCCGCCATGGCTCGCCAGCACGGAGATGCGGGTCCGCAGCACTTCCTGTTCCGAAATCGAAAGGCCCTTCGGCGGGGCGGGGAAGGGCGTGGTCGGCAGGCAGAGCACCGCGCCCGGCGGCAGCAGGTGCGCGAGCCGCGCCCGCGCCTCGGCCCGGACCATCGACGCCCAGAGCCGGTCGGCTTCGGGAATGTCCGCGCCGCGCACGAGATTGCGGGCGACCGAAAAGGCCATGCGCGGATTGCGCTGGTCGAGCCAGTCGCGGAAGGTGAGCCAGGCCTCCCAGGGTTGCAAGGTGCGCTGCGCCTTCGCCCAGGCGGAGAGGCCGGGCGGCGCCATCGTCACTTCTTCCGGGGCGCCGATGATCCGGCCGAGCCGTTCGACCATCGGCCGGAGCGCCTCCGCCACCTCATCGTCCGCAAAGCCGAAGGCATCGACGGCGACCAGCAGCCGGTCCGGCAGCGCCTCCGGAACCGCCTCCTGCAACAGCACGGCGGAGACGCGCGCGAAGGTCCCGGCGTCGCGGGCGAACCAGCCTGTCGTGTCCGAGCCCGGCGCCTGGGCCATCATGCCCCGGAGGTCGAGCCGGCCCCGGCTCGGGCGGATGCCGTAAAGCCCGCAGAAGCTGGACGGCACGCGGACCGAGCCGCCCGTGTCCGTGCCGAGCGCCGTGTCGCAGAGGCCGGAAGCAACCGCCGAGGCCGAACCCGAGGAAGACCCGCCCGGCACCCGGTCCGGCGCGGCCGGGTTGAGGGGCGTGCCGTAGAAGGCGCTCTCGCCGAGAATGCCGAGCGAGACCTCGTCGGTGACCGTCTTGCCGATGAAGGCCGCGCCGGCGTCCAGCAGCGCCTCGACGGCCCAGGCATGGCGTTCGGCGGGGGCGTCGGCCCCCGGCCAGTCGGGGTTGCCGCCGCCCGTCGGCAGGCCGGCCACGTCGAACAGGTCCTTCGCGGCGAAGGTCAACCCGTCGAGCGGTCCGCCGGCGCGGCCCTCGATCCGGCGCTCCGTGCCCGGAACGAAGGCGCCGCCGTCCGCCACCGGCTAGTCCCGCTCGATGAGCTGGTAGAGCACGCCGTGGCCGTCTGCCGGGTGGACGAAGACCATGCCGGTCGCCTCGATCAGCCGCGCGCCGTTCTCCGCCATCTGCGTCTTCGCGGCTTCGAGGTCGTCCACGGCGAGCGCCACCAGGTGCAGCCCCTCGCCGTTCTTTTCGAGGCTGCGGGCGATCGCGCCGTCGCCGAGCGGCTCGGCAAGTTCGATGAAGCGCCCGGAATCGCCGAGCGGCAGGATCGCGCGCCGGAGCCCCAGTTGCGGCTCGTCTTCCGGCGGCGCCTCCGCCTTCAGGCCGAGCTTCGTTTCGTAGTCCTCGAGGCTCCGGTCCAGGTCCTTCACCCGGACGACGATGTGGTCGATCCACTTGTGCATGGCTTGCGCCTTCCTTCCGTTCCGTTCTGCGCCCGCTTCGGCGCGGACAGGGAATACCCCCGGGGCCCGACAGTATCATGCTGCCGATGAAGCGGTGCGGGCGATGCGACAATCGGCACAGCCCGGCCCGCTTGAAGCGCGGCGGGCAGGCGGCTATATGCAGGGCATAATTATCTTCCGCGCCCATGACTGCATGGCCCCGACGCCGTTTACGGCGGAACGGGACGGGAGACTTACAGTCGCGGACGACGGATGAGCCGCGAGATTGAAGGAAGGAGAACCGCCCCATGTCCGACCAGAAGCGCCTTTCCGGCATGACCGTCGCCGTGCTCGTCGCCAACGGCTTCGAGGAAATCGTCATGACCGATACCCAGAAGGCGCTGGCTGCCGAGGGCGCCGCGATCCGCATCATCAGCCATGAGATCGGGCTGGCCAACGGCTGGCATGAGGGGACCTGGGGTCACAATTTCTACATCGACACCCGCATTACCGACGCGCTGCCGAGCGACTTCGACGGCCTGCTGGTGCCCGGCGGGGAGCGCAGCATCGCCGCGCTCAGGGAGAACGCCCATGCCCGCCGCGTGGTCAAGGGCATGATGGAAGCCGGCAAGCTCGTCGCCATCGTCGGCGACGCGGTGGAAATGCTGGTCGCGGCGGAAGCCGCCCGGGGCCGCAAGGTAACGGGCGCCGAGGCGTCGCGCGCCCGCGTTGAGGCGATGGGTGCCGTCTGGTCCGAGGCGCCGCTCACCGTGGACGGCAATCTGGTCAGCACCGCGAATTCGGAAGAACTGGAGGGCTTGATCGCCGCCGTGATCGACAGCCTCGTCGCCGCCCCCGAAAGCGAGCGTCAACAGGCCGCCTGACGCCCGTTTCCCGGCAAACCGCCCGCCGCCGGGGTCAGAACACGCCTGCTTCGAGGCCGGCGGCGAGCGTCATGCCGAGTTCCTCGCAGTCGGCGGCGAACGCCTCCTGCCATTCTCCGCGGCAAAGCACAGGTTCCGCCACCGCGCGCCAGCGCAGGCCCGTCGTAATGGTCTCGATGGCGCGCCTCGTGCCGGTGCCGTCATGGCCGGCGCGGATATAGAAGCCGAAGGGGCGGCCCTGGGTTTCCTCCAGGCAGGGATAGTAGATGCGGTCGAAGAAGTCCTTCAGCGCGCCGCTCATATAGCCGAGGTTTTCCGTCGTCCCGAGCAGCAGCGCATCGGCGCCGAGCACATGGTCCGGCGTCGCGTCGAAGGGACTCAGCACCTCCGTCTCGACGCCCTCGATATCGGGATGGCGCGCACCGGCCGCCGCGGCGTCTCGCAGCCGGAGCGTGTTCGGCGAGGGCGCGTGGGCGACGATCAGCAGGCGGCGGCCGGACATGCCTGCTCCAGCAGGAAGGGCGCGCCCGAGCCGGCGGCGACGGCCCGGATTTCCTCGAACAGGGTTTCCGTCATCGGGATGCCGGTCCCGAGCCGCTCGCGCCGCGCGTCATGCTCCGGGTCGCCCGGCACCAGCACCGGCCGGGCCGGGTCGGCCGGCGGCGTCGCCCGCAGTTCCGCCATCAGCGAGCCCAGATCGCCGGCGAAACGCTCATTGAAGAAGGCGGGGTCGAGCGCCATGAAGAAGTGCCCCACCTCGATGAACCGGCCGGGTTTGCCCGTGCTAACCCAAGTTTAACAGACTTTATTAAAGTTCGTTTATTATCAGCGTGTTAAGAAGCAATATTTTTGCGTGGGGCACTACATTTCAGTTTTTGGGCGTTGGAGGGGGGTCAGACGATCATTTTCCGGACGCCTCCGGGT
>JAJEIH010000010.1 GCA_022827685.1 Alphaproteobacteria bacterium | reverse complement strand
TCGCCTCATGGAAGAGACGCCCCGCGAACGCGTCGCGGCAGAGCTTGCATCCCTGATCCGGAACGGTCTCGATCACCGCAGGGCCCTGGCCGCCCTGGCCGTCGCGACTTCGCGCAGCGTACAGCCCTTCCCCCATGTCGGCTTCAAGTACCACACGGTGCTTGCGCTGCAGTCCGTCCACCTGACGGCGCTCAACCTCGAGGGCAAGGCGCGCTGGCTGCCCGTGTTCTGGGCGCTCGACTATTTCAAGCGCGCCCAGGAGGCGGAGCGCCGCCGGAGCGGCTGGACGATGGGCCCGCGGCCGGCCCCCGCGGCCGGGACGGCGGAAGCGGCCCGCAAACGCCTGGTCGATGCGCTGGAGCGCTGGGACGCCGAGGCCGTCGATCCCGCGGTCCTCGATTTCGCCCGGCTGGCTCGGCCGGAACAGCTCTTCGAGGTGCTTTTCCGATACGGCATCCGGGACCTTCGCGCGATCGGCCACAAGGCCATCGCGGTGCAGAACGCGCATCGCCTGCTGCCGCTTGTCGGGCCGGAATACGCCGCGCCCCTGCTTCGCTCGCTGGCCGCGGCGCTCCAGAATCACGGCTACGGCCCGAATCCCGCCGCCGCCGACCTGCCTCCCGACCGGACCTGGCAGGCGTTCCGGGCGATGCTGGAAGAGGTTCCGAAGACCTGGAAACAGGGCCGCCGGGACGGTGCGGCGCGCGACGGGTTCGTCCGCACGCTCCGCGGGGTTTCGGAGCTCGACGCGGGCCGGGCGGCAATCGACCTCCTGAAAGGCGGCGTGTCGGCCGGCTCGATATGGGAGGCGCTCTTCGCCGCCGCTGCGGAGCTGGTCCTGACGCGGCCGGCGGTGGTCCCGGTGCATGCCCTGACATCCGCCAACGCGTTCCACCATGTATTCCGGCATGCGCGATCCGGGGAGACGCAGCTTCTGGCGCTCCTGCAGTCGGCGGCCTTCATGCCGGCCTTCCGGCGCGGCGTCGGCGCGACGCGGCCCGACCTGCGCATCGACGGGCTGGAGCCCCTCGCCGTCCCCGGCGACGGCGCGGACGCATTGCGCGAGGCATTCTCCGAACTGCCGCGGAACCGCGCCGCCGGAGCCCGCAAGGCACTGGGCTACCTGCAACGGGGCGGCCCGGCCGACAGGCTGGGCGCGGGCGCGCGCCGGCTACTGGCCCTCTACGGCCAAGGGGCCCACGAGTTCAAGTTCACCGAGGCCGCGCTGGAGAACTGGCGGGCAATGCCGCCGTCGGCGTTGCGGGACCGGGTCCTGGCCGCCTCGATGGCTTATTTCGCAGGCCCCGCAGCCGCGCCGAGCCCCGTCGCCCGGGAGGCGCTGGCGCTGCTCGGTTAGCCCGCATTCCCCGCTGATGCCGCTGCGGCTGTGGACGAAGGGCGGTTGGTGGTGTAGCCAACGGCCGCCATGAACCATGACAGCTACACCGACGCCTATCTCAAGGGCGTGCTGGAGAGTGTGCGGACCATCGCGATGGCGGGCGCCAGCCCCCACTGGAACCGGCCCAGCTACTTCGTGATGAAATACCTCCAGGCGAAGGGCTTCCGCGTGCATCCCGTCAATCCGGTCGCGGCCGGCGAGACCATACTGGGCGAGACCTGCTACGCCGACCTCGGCGACCTGCCGGAGCCGGTCGATATGGTCGATATCTTCCGCAACTCCGAGGCCGCCGGCCCGCTTGCCGACAAGGCGGTCGAGATCGGCGCGAAGGTGGTCTGGATGCAGCTGACCGTGCGCAATGACGCGGCCGCCGGGCGCGCTCAGGCGGCAGGCCTCACCGTGGTGATGAACCGCTGCCCGAAGATCGAATATGCGCGCCTCTTCGGCGAGCTTTCCTGGAACGGCTTCAACTCTCGGCGCATCTCCTCGAAGCGCCGCCGGATCAATTGACATGAGCGACAACGAACCGTCCTTCGGCTTCGAGACCCTGGCGATCCACGCCGGCGCGGGACCGGACCCCGCGACGGGCGCGCGCTCGACGCCGATCTACCAGACGACCTCCTACGTCTTCGACGACGTCGATCACGCCGCCTCGCTCTTCAACCTCCAGACCTACGGCTTCATCTATTCGCGCCTGACCAACCCGACCGTCTCGGTGCTGGAGGAACGGGTGGCGGCGCTGGAAGGCGGCAGGGGCGGCACCGCGACGGCCTCCGGCCATGCCGCGCAGATGCTGGGCCTCTTCCCGCTCATGCAGCCGGGCTCGCACCTGCTGGCGTCCAACAAGCTCTATGGCGGCTCGGTCACGCAGTTCACGCGCACCTTCGCCAAGTTCGGCTGGCAGGCCTCGCTGATCGATTTCGACGATCTCGACGGGGTGCGCGCGGCGATACGGCCGGAGACGCGAGTCCTGTTCTGCGAGTCGCTCGCCAATCCGGGCGGCATCGTCAGCGACCTGGAGGCGCTCGCGGACATCGCGCATGAGGCCGGCATCCCGCTGATGGTGGACAACACCATGGCCACGCCCTTCCTCTGCCGGCCGTTCGAATGGGGCGCGGACCTCATCGTGCATTCGATGACCAAGTTCCTCTCCGGCCACGGCAATGCGATGGGCGGCATGGTGGTGGACAGCGGCGGCTTCGACTGGGGGCAGAATGACAAGTTCCCCTCCATGACGGAGCCGGAGGGCGCCTATCACGGCCTGCGCTTCTGGGAGACTTTCGGCGATCTCGGCTACACGGTGCATTGCCATGCCGTGGGCCTGCGCGACCTCGGCGCAACCATGGCGCCGCTCAACGCCTTCCTGGCGATCACCGGCATCGAGACCCTGCCGCTGCGCATGGCCCGGCACAGCGAGAACGGGCTGGAAGTGGCGCGCTACCTTTCCGGCCATCCGGCCGTCGCCTGGGTCTCCTATGCGGGGCTCGACGACAACCCCTACAAGCCGCTCGCCGACAAGTATCTGAAGGGATCGGGGGGCTCGGTGTTCACCTTCGGGCTCAAGGGCGGCTACGAGGCGGGCGTGAAGCTGGTGGAAGGCGTCGAGCTGCTGAGCCATCTCGCCAATATCGGCGATACCCGCTCGCTCATCATCCATCCCCGCTCGACCACCCACCGCCAGCTCTCCGAGGAACAGGCGGCCGCCGCCGGCGCTGGCGACGAGGTGGTGCGGCTCTCCGTCGGCCTGGAGACCGCCGCCGACATCATCGCCGACCTGGAGCAGGCGTTGGGCTGAGGCCGGCCGGGCTATTCGTCCGGTGGTTCCGCCTGCAGCGCCGCACCGATGGCGATGAGGGCGTCGATCTCCTCCCCGTCCAGCCCCCAGTCGGCGAGCCCGTTCCGCGTGTTCTCGCCGGGGGCGGGCGGCGGGCGGGAGAGCGCGCCGGGCGTGCGGGAGAAGCGCGGCGCAGGGCCGGACTGGTGGATGCCGTGGCTGGCGGCGAGCGCGCCCCGCGCCGCCATATGCGGGTGGGCCGGCGCCTCCTCCAGGGTCAGCACCGGGGCGAAGCAGGCATCCGTGCCTTCCAGCAGCGCGCACCATTCCTCGCGCGTTTTCGTCAGGAAGAGCCGCTTGAAGCGTTCGGTCAATTCCGGCCAGCGTGCGCGGTCCATGCGCTTCGGCAGCGCCTCGTCGTCGAGGCCGGTCAGCTTCAGGAAGGCGTCGTAGAACTCGGGCTCGATGGCCCCGAGCGCCACCCACTTACCGTCCAGGGTCTCATAGCAGCGGTAGAAGGGCGCGCCGCCGTCGATCAGGTTCGCCTCGCGCTCGTCGCGCCACCAGCCGGCGGCGAAGAGCCCCTGCACGAAGGTCATCAGCGAGGCCGCGCCATCGACCATGGCGGCATCGACTACCTGCCCCTTTCCGGAGGTTCCGCGTTCGAACAGCGCCGCCAGGATGCCGAAGGCGGCGTAGAGCGCGCCGCCGCCGAAATCGCCGGCGAGATTGAGCGGCGGCGCGGGCGGGCCGGATGCGGGGCCGATGGCGTGCAGAGCGCCCGTCAGCGCCAGATAGTTGAGGTCGTGGCCCGCCGCGTCCGCAAGCGGCCCCTCCTGCCCCCAGCCGGTCAACCGCGCATAGACGAGACGCGGATTGCGGGCGAGCACGGGTTCCGGTCCGAGGCCGAGCCGCTCCATCACGCCCGGCCGGAAGCCCTCCAGCAGCACGTCGGCCTTTTCCGCCAGCGCGAGCACCGCTTCGACAGCGCGGGGCTGCTTGAGGTCGAGCGCAGCCGAGCGCCGGCCCCGGTTCAGCAGGTCGGTGCGCGCATGGACACGGTAGCGCGCCCGCACCCGGTCGATGCGCAGCACATCGGCGCCCATGTCCGCCAGCAGCATGGCGCAATGCGGCCCCGGCCCGACGCCGGCGATCTCCAGCACACGCAGGCCGGCCAGCGGCCCGGTCATGCGGCAGTCTCCGAAAGCGGGCGGCTAACGGCGACCATCGCAGACCGCCTTCCTCATCGCGCGACGCAACAACCGGGCTTCGCCGCTCGCGCTACAGGTCGGCACGGGTCCTGAAAAGCACATATACGGCGAACGCCCGGCGGTGTTTTGCGCGGACGGCCTGGAACCCTTCAATGATTGCCCTTGCCGCCGCAATCTCCCTCTGGACTTCATGTTTGGAGAATCTGGCAGACGGGTCGTAGTCCGCCAGATGGCGCTTTTCCTGCAACGCCACAAAGGCGTTGGCGAAATTCTCGATTTCCCGGGGAAACTTCGATATGAAGCTCTTGTTCTTGCAATTGCTCCTGGCAAGGCCGTGCTCAAGTGCGCGATATGCCTGCCGCCATGCAGGCTTGCTCCTGTCAGCGTTCGGGCCGCCGACAAAACTGTTGGCGCAACAACTCGCAAGACAGTGGAACATCGCATAGTAAGCGGTGCTCACCGCTCTGCGTAGATTGGACTGGCGCGGCCTCGTATTCCCTGCCGCCCCCGAAACCAGATCGTCGGCAGTATTCAGCAGGTCATCCCACTGCATTCTTTACCGTCTTCATGTCGGCACTGGAAATGTAGGACATTACCGGAAAGGCATCGTCCGCGAGTTCATCCAGCAAACGGGTCCGCATAGGCCGCACGACCTCGTACGCCAGAGTTGCATCGAACTGGTCGTCCGCGCCGTTGAATACGGCATAGATGCGCAGGATTTCGTCGCCCTGCCAGCCAAGGGCGCGAACGATATGCACGTCGCCGATCCGGCCGGCGCCGAAGACATCCTCCAGGACCGTGCGGACGATGCGCTCCACCTTCCGTTCGTCGGCCACGATCACGCTCCTTCCCCGGAACCTGCGGGCGCGGCCGGGGCAACGCCGCACCGGCTCGAATGTGGTGTGGCGGCGGACTCCCTGTCAAGCGCCGGCCCGCGGCCCCGATGCGCCCGCGGCGGCGATGTCGGGCGGGTCGAAGGCGGTGACGGGCGGCGGCTCGCCCTCGAAGCGCTCCACCTCGACCAGCGCGCTCATCGCGCTCGGCCCCTGGCCGAGCTTCGAGGTGCCGCGGTCGGCGGTCAGCACATTGGGGTTGCCGTGCTTGTCGAGGCTGCCCGGCGCTGCGGGATCGGCCGGATCGTACCAGGCCCCGGTGGCGAGCACGGCCACGCCGGGCGCGACCTCGTTGCTCAGCACCGCGCCCGCGAGCAGCGCGCCGCGTCCGTTGAACACGCGCACCACGTCGCCGTCGGCAATGCCCCGCGCCGCCGCGTCCGCCGGATTGAGCCGGACCGGCTCGCGGCCCTGCACCTTGCTCGCCTGCGAGACGCGGCCCTGGTCGAGCTGCGCGTGGAGGCGCGTCGCCGGCTGGTTGGAGATCAGGTGCAGCGGCCACTCGCGGGCGGCCTCCGCGCCCAGCCATTCCTTCGGCGGCAGCCAGGCGGGGTAGCCGGGGCAGTCCTCATAGCCGAAGCCCGCCACATGCCCGGAATAGAGCTCGATCTTCCCCGAAGGCGTCGCGAGGCGCTCCTCGCCCTTGCGGAAGCCTTCGAACAGCACGCGCGGGGTCTCCGGCCGCGGCAGTTCCACATGCCCCTCGGCCCAGAAGGCGTCGAAGTCCGGCAGGTTGAGCCCGCGTTCGGCCGCGCGCCCGCAGGCCTCGTCATAGATGCGGCGCAGCCACGCCATCTCGCCGAGCCCCTCGGTGAAACGCTCGCGGAAGCCCAGCCGGTCGGCAATGTCGGCGAACACGTCATGGTCGTTGCGCGCCCGGCCCACCGGGTCGATGGCGCGGTGCATGGCGAGCCAGAAGCGGTCCCGCCGGCCGGCGGCGATGTCGTTGCGCTCCAGGGTCGAGGTCGCCGGCACGACGATGTCGGCATGGCGCGCGGTTGCCGTCCACCAGGGGTCGTGAACGATCACGGTTTCCGGCCGGCGGAAGGCGCGGACGAGCCGGTTGATGTCCTGGTGGTGGTGGAACGGGTTGCCGCCCGCCCACCAGACGAGGCGCGTATCCGGGTAGCGCCGCCGCTCGCCGTCGAAATCGTAGGCGCCGCCCGGATCGAGCAGCATGTCCGCAATGCGCGACACGGGGATGAAGTCATCGACCGGGTTCGGGCCGATGGGGAAGGTCGGCCCGGTAATGCCGTGGCGCGGCGCGCCGATGCCGGACACGCACCCGTAGCCGAAGCCGAAGCCGCCGCCCGGCAGGCCGATCTGGCCGAGGCAGGCCGCGAGCGCCACCGTGGCCCAGAAGGGCTGCTCGCCATGGTCGCCGCGCTGCAGGGCCCAGGCGGTGGAGATCATGGTGCGCGCGGCCGCCATCTCGCGGGCGAGCGAACGGATGCGCGCGGCCGGCACGCCGGTTATCCCCTCGGCCCATTCCGGCGTCCTGCCTTCCAGCGAGGCCTCGAACGCCGCCGCGCCCGTGCAGCAGCGTTTCAGGAAGGCGCGGTCCGCCAATCCTTCCGAAAGCAGCACCTGGCTGAGCGCCAGCATCATGGCGGTGTCGGTGCCGGGACGGATCGGAATCCATTCGCCTTCGACATCGGGCGGCAGGTCGCCGCCGAAGGGCGACACGGCGATGAAGCGCACGCCGCGCCCAGCCGCCTCGCGGATGAAGCCCGCCGCCGCATGTTCGCCATTGCCGCCGGAATCGACCTGCGCGTTCTTTACCGGCAGGCCGCCGAAGGAGACCATCAGCCCGGTGTTCCCGACGATGGCGGGCCAGTCGGTGACGGGGCCCGCCGCCGCCTCCACGCCGCCCAGTATGTGCGGCAGCACGGCGAGCCCTGCCGCGTAGCTGTAATTATGCCGCTGGTTGGTGAAACCGCCCGCCATGCCGAGGAAGCGCTGCAACTGGCTCTTGGCATGGTGGAAGCGCCCGGCGCTCGCCCAGCCGTAGGAGCCGCCGAAGACCGAGGCATGGCCGAAGTCGCGCCCGACACGGGCGACCTCGCCCGCGATGAGATCGACCGCCCGGTCCCAATCGAGCGGCACATAGGAATCGCGCCCGCGGCCCTCTCCTCCGTCGCCGTCGAGCCAGCCGCGCCGCGCCACCGGGCCTTCGATGCGCGAGCGATGATGCACGGCGTCCGGGATCGAGGCGACGATGGGAGAGGGCTCGGGGTCCTTGGCGAAGGGCAGCGCGGCGGCCACGCGCCCCTCCGCCGTCTCGGCCCGGAAGGCGCCCCAGTGGGAGCCGTGGTGGAAGACGGCCACCGCGCTCAAAGCCCCAGCACGTGCTTGGCGACGATGTTGCGCTGGATCTCGTTCGACCCGCCATAGATCGTGGCGGCGCGCTTCAGCAGATGCTCGCTCATCAGGCCGACGGCGCGATCGGCAATGGGCGGCTCCTCATTGGTGTCGAGGCGCGTCCATTCCAGCGAATAGGGGATCGCATCGACGCCGACCGCCTCGATCAGCAGTTCGTTGAGCGCCTGCTCGATCTCCGTGCCGCAGATCTTGAGGATCGAGGCTTCCGGCCCGACCCCGCCGCCCTTCTCCTCCGCCGCGAGCGTGCGCAGATTGACGATCTCCAGCGCGCCGAGCCTCGCCTCCACCTCGCCGAGGCGGGCGCGGAAGGCCGGGTCGTCGGCGAGCGCGCCGCCGTCCGTCCCGGTCTCGACGGAGGCGATCTCCTTCAGCCGCTCGACCTTCATGCGCGACTTGGAGACGCCGGCGACGCCCGCGCGCTCGTGGCCGAGCAGGAACTTGGCGTAGGTCCAGCCCTTGTTTTCCTCGCCGACGCGGTTCGACACCGGCACGCGCACATCGGTGAAGAACACCTGGTTCAGATAATGCCCGCCGTCCATGGAGATTATGGGCCGCACCTCGATGCCGGGCGTCTTCATGTCGATCAGCAGGAAGGAGATACCCTGCTGCTGCTTCGCGGCCTCGGGGTCGGTGCGGACCAGCGCGAAGATCCAGTCCGCGTTGTGCGCGCTGCTGGTCCAGATCTTGGAGCCGTTGACGACATACTCGTCGCCGTCCTGCACGGCCCGCGTCCTGAGCGAGGCGAGGTCGGAGCCCGAGCCCGGCTCCGAATAGCCCTGGCACCAGAAGCGGTCGCTCTTCAGGATCGCCGGCAGATGTTCGGCCTTCTGAGCCTCGCTGCCGAAGGTGTAGATCACCGGCCCCACCATCATGATGCCGAAAGGCGAGAGCCGGGGCGCGTAATGGCGCTGGTATGCTTCCTCGAAGATGAACTTCTGCGTCGGCGTCCAGCCGGTGCCGCCATGCTCCTCGGGCCAGTTGGGTGCGATCCAGCCGCGCTCGTAGAGCGCCTTCTGCCAGCGGCGCATGTCCTCCTTGGAGACATAGGAGGGATTGCGCCTGACCTGCTCCGACAAGCGGGGCTCCAGATTGGCCTCGAAGAACGCCTCGACCTCCTCGGCGAAGGCGTGTTCGTCGGCCGTGAATTCGAGCTGCATGGAACGGAGGCTCCTGCTTACGGGAAGACCGGCTCGCGCCGCGACTGGAAGGCGTCGAGGCCTTCGGCCACGTCGCTGTGCTGGAGGGCGGCCACGACCGCGCCGCGCTCCAGCGCCAGCCCGACATCGAGCGGTCCTTCGAGGCCGCGCCGCGCCATGGTCTTCATGAAGGCGAGCCCGTGGCGGCTCTTGGCGGCGAGGTCGGCGCAATAGGCCCGGGCGCAGTCGTCCAGCTCCTCGTCCGGCACGACATGGTTGAAGAGGCCCCAGCGCTCCGCCTCGGGCGCGTCGAGCCAGCGGGCGGTGAACATGAGGTCGAGCGCCCGGCGCAGCCCGACCAGGCGGGCCAGGCGCTGCGTGCCGCCGCCGCCCGGCGGCAGACCGTAGCGGGCGTGCTGGCAGCCGATGCGCGCGCTCTCGGCGGCGAATACCGTGTCGCAGGCGACGACGATCTCCATGCCGCCGGCCAGCGCGAGGCCCTGCACCGCCGCCACGACGGGCAGCGGCGAGGCCTCGAAGCGCCGCGTCGCCTCGTGGATGGCGCCGATGAAGGGCGCGAGCGCCTCGGCGGACTTGCGCCGGTCCAGCACCTCGTCGAGGTCGGCGCCGGTGCAGAACTGCCTGCCGTTCGCGTTCAGCAGCACGGCGCGCACCGCGGGGTCCGCCTCGAACCGGTCCATGCCCGCGATGAGCCCGTCCAGCAATTCGGTCGAGATGCAGTTGAACTTGTCCGGCCGGTTGAGGGTCAGTACCCCCACCCCGCCATCCACCGAAACCAGCACAGCTTCCGTCATCGCCCTCTCCCCGTCGCAGCGTTCTCGCCCTGCATAGCGCAGCCGGTCCGGCCGGCAAAGCGCCCGCCCCTACAGGATGAACCGCGAGAGGTCGGCGCTCTTGGCGAGTTCGCCGACGCGCTCCTGGACTTCCCCGGCGTCGATGGTGACGGACTCGCCGCCGCGGTCGGAGGCCGTGAAGCTGATTTCCTCCAGCAGCTTCTCCAGCACGGTGTGCAGGCGGCGCGCGCCGATATTCTCGACCTGGGCGTTGATGTCGGCGGCGAGTTCCGCCAGCGCATCCACCGCGTCCTCGGTGAAGTCCAGCGTCAGGTCCTCGGTGCCCATCAGCGCCTTGTATTGCGTGATGAGGCTGGCCTCCGGCTCGGTCAGGATGCGGCGGAAGTCCTCGCGCGTGAGCGCATCGAGCTCGACCCGGATCGGCAGCCGGCCCTGCAGCTCCGGCAGGAGGTCCGCCGGCTTGGCGAGGTGGAAGGCGCCGGAGGCGATGAACAGGATATGGTCGGTCTTCACCGCCCCGTGCTTGGTGGCGACGGTGGTGCCCTCGATCAGCGGCAGCAGGTCGCGCTGCACGCCCTCGCGGCTGACATCCGCGCCGAGACGGTCCGAGCGCGCGCAGATCTTGTCCACCTCGTCGATGAACACGATCCCGTTCTGCTCGACCGCGTGGATCGCGTCGCGGGTCAGCGATTCGTCGTCGAGCAGCTTGTCGCTCTCCTCCGCGATCAGCGCCTCGTAGCTCTCCGCGACCTTCATCTTGCGGGTCCTGGTGCGCCCGCCGCCCATCGCCTTGCCGAAGATGTCGCCGAGATTGATCATGCCCATCTGCGCGCCCGGCATGCCGGGAATGTCCATGGTCGGCAGCGAGAGCCCGCCCGTATCCTCCAGCTCCAGCTCGATCTCGCGGTCGTCGAGCTTGCCGTCACGCAGCAGCTTGCGGAACTTCTCGCGCGTGTCGCCGGAGGCGGTCTTGCCGACCAGCGCATCGACGACCCGGTCCTCCGCCGCGCCGTGGGCCTGGGCCTGCACCTCCTTGCGCCGGCGCTCGCGGGTCAGGTGGATGGAGATCTCGACGATGTCGCGCACGATGCTCTCGACATCGCGGCCGACATAGCCGACCTCGGTGAACTTGGTGGCCTCGACCTTGAGGAAGGGCGCCTGGGCGAGCCGGGCGAGGCGGCGCGCGATCTCGGTCTTGCCGACGCCGGTCGGGCCGATCATCAGGATGTTCTTGGGCAGGACCTCGTCGCGCAGATCGTCGTCGAGCTGCTGGCGCCGCCAGCGGTTGCGCAGCGCGATGGCGACCGCGCGCTTGGCGTCGTCCTGGCCGACGATGTAGCGGTCGAGTTCGGAGACGATCTCGCGGGGGCTGAAATTGGTCAAGGCGACGGGATGCTCTCGATGACGACGTTGTCGTTGGTGTAGATGCAGATTCCGGCGGCGATCCCCATCGCCTTGCGCGCGACCGCCTCGGCGTCGAGTCCCTCGACGTCGATCAGCGCGCGCGCGGCGGCGAGCGCGTACGCGCCGCCGGAGCCGATGCCGATCACCCCGTCGTCCGGCTCCAGCACGTCGCCCGTGCCGGACAGGATGAGCGAGACATCCGCGTCCGCCACCGCCATCATCGCCTCCAGCCGGCGCAGATAGCGGTCGGTGCGCCAGTCCTTGGCGAGCTCGACGCAGGCCCGCATCAGCTGTCCCGGATGCTGCTCGAGCTTGCCCTCCAGCCGCTCGAACAGGGTGAACGCGTCCGCCGTCGCGCCGGCGAAGCCACCGATCACCGACCCGCCGCCGAGACGCCGCACCTTGCGCGCGCCCGACTTGATCACCGTGTTGCCGAGGCTGACCTGGCCGTCGCCGGCGATCACCGTGGCCCCGCCCTTGCGGACGGAAAGGATCGTCGTGCCGTCGAGCGCGTAGCGGTCCCGGGTCCCCGTCACGCCCGCCCCGGCCCCGAATTCAGTGCCTGTCCCATCGCCGCCCACAATGTGGGGCCGGGCCGGTCGAGGTCAAGGCCGGGGGGAGGTGGCGGTATCACGTGATACCAGGCCGCTTGCGGGTCACTTAAAGAGGTCGGCATGAGTACCCGCGCGGACGAATATGACGGTGCCGCTTGGGCCAGCCGTCTCTTCGAGCCGGTAGATCAGAAGAAAGTCTCCGCCGACATGACATTCCCGGTGTTTCGACCACTCGCCTCTCAGGGAATGATCCCGCCATTCCGGTCCGAGCGGCGCATCGTTCTCCACAATGAGGAGCATGACCCTCTTCAGGCGCGTCATGTCGTGGCGCCCGGATCGCGACAGTCGCTCCCAATCCTTGACGAAGGACTTGGTAATTTCGACCTGGCGTGGCAGACCGGCCCGTTTACCGGCGGCCGGTCTTCTCAAGGTCCGCGAACATCTCGTCGGCCGTGGCAAAGCGCGTCTTGCCGGCGTTCAGGATTTCTTCCGCTTCGGCCATCGCCGAACGGGTCTCCGCATTCGGTACCTTGAGTTCCAGCGGAAACGCCTGGTCGATCGCGATGCGATGGAACAGCAGACGCACTGCCTCCGAAGCCGTCAGCCCCATGGCGGAAAGCGCCTCGGTCGCCCTGCACTTCAGGTCGTTGTCCATCCGGACATGAAGCATGGAACTTCGCTCTGTCATGTCGAGCTCCCGTATCTCATATGAGAGATAGATGAGCAGAAGATCATCGTCAAACGTTCATGGCGGTTCATTTTCTCCCCGTTCGGAAGGAGCGAAGTACGACTCGTACAGTTCGGGCATTTGCGTCCTCCAACGCCTGTCATCCATATTTTCTATTGATAATCGTGTTGCGCTCCACATAACGTCAATATAAAGCGCAGGGACGTCATCAAGAGACTGACAGAAGCCGGGTTCGTGGCATCCGAAGGTGCGAACCATACCAGGATGACCCATCCCGACGGCCGCTGGACGGTGATCGGCCGGCACACCGAAATCCCGATGGGCACCGTGCGCGCGATAGAGCGACAGACGGGGTCAGGCTGCGCCCCTGAGAAAGGATGCGTCATGCCCCGGAGACTTTACCCGGCGATCGTCCACACCGACGATGGCGAGACCTTCGGGGTCTCCTTCGTCGATTTCCCCGTGCATGCCGGGGGCAGTTCGGTCGAGGCGGCGGTCGCCGATGCGGAGATCGTGATCGCCGAAGTCGTCGAGGATCTGCTGCACTCCAGGGAGCCGATCCCTCCCGCGACCGCGATCTCGGATATCCCGCCGGCGATCCGGGACGGCGCCGAGCTGGTTACCCTGGTGCCGGTCCATCTGCCGGGAAAGTCCAGAGTCATCTCGATCACCCTGGACGAGGAGTTGATCGCCCGGATCGACGCGGTTGCGTCCAACCGCTCGGGGTTTCTGGCGGAGGCGGCACGGGTACGCCTGGGCGGCTGATCGCGTGGCCCGGTTTTCCTCCGCTTCCGAGATGGCCTTGCGAAGGTCGATTTGCTAAACATCCGCCTCCCGGAACAGGAGCGGTACGATGCGCACGGCCTCGCTCACGCGCGAAACGCGTGAGACCCGGATCGAGGTCTCGGTCGGTCTCGACGGAAGCGGCAGCTACGACGTCGCGACCGGGATCGGCTTCCTCGACCACATGCTGGAACAGCTTTCGCGGCACAGCCTGATCGACCTCACGGTCCGGGCCCGGGGCGACCTGCACATCGATTTCCACCACACCACCGAGGACACCGCGCTCGCCATCGGGCAGGCGGTCTCGCAGGCGCTGGGCGACCGGGGCGGGATCGTCCGCTATGGCTCCGCCCTGATCCCGATGGACGAAACCCTGTCCCGCGTGGCGATCGACATCTCCGGGCGGCCCTATCTCATCTGGAAAGTCGATTTCAGCCGGCCCAAGCTCGGCGAGATGGATACCGAGCTGTTCAAGGAATGGTTCCAGGCCTTCGCCCAGGC
>JAJEIH010000105.1 GCA_022827685.1 Alphaproteobacteria bacterium | reverse complement strand
AGCGCCATTGGCGAGACGTCCGAGAGGATCTCCACCTCGTCGCGGGAGAGCCTCTCGAAGGCCAGGCATAGCGCGACGTCGGCCTCGCTGTCGAACGGCCCGTGCTCTTGGCCGGTGGCCAGCTCGACCACCGTCCATGTCGGATCCCAGACCGGGATGCCGCGATACGCGCCCGAGCCTTCGGCGTGCTTGCGAGCGCAAGCCTCGCAGCGCGCCGCCCCCGCCGAGGGCGCCGAGCAGTCCACGCATTTGTGATTGGCCCTCCGGTCGGCATACCGCCGGCGCCGCGCCGCGTACTCCGCCTCGCGGTTGCGGCGTTCGGCCCGGGCGACGGAGCACGGGGCGCACATGGCCGCGCCGTCGAAGGTGGGCGCGCAGCACGCCACGCATTGCCCGGCAGCGCGGCGGGAGTGGTAGCGTGCCCGGGCGGCGTCGCGGCAGGACTGGCACTCGGCGGCCCCGTTTGCGGGCTGCCCGCATCTCGTGCATTCGCCCCTGGCGCGTCGGAATTCGTACCGCCGGCGATCCGAGGCCCGCTTGGCTTCCTTGTCGCGACGTCGGCGCGCGTTCCTCTCGGCAGCGCAGGATTCGCAGTACGCCTTGCCGCCGGGGGCGGGCGTTGCGCACTTTACGCAGAGGCCGGCCTCGCGCCGCTGTCGATGGCGGACCTTCTTGGCCGCCCGCCTGTCCTCGCGGCAAGGCTCGCACATCGAGCGGCCCTCTGCCGGCGGAGCGTGTCCGCAACGAATGCAGAGGCCGGCGGCGCGACGGGCCTTCGTTCGCCGACGGCCATGCTTCCGGCCGGCCTCACGCCGCTTCTCGGGATCTCGGCCGCAGTAGGGCAGGCCCTCGGCCTTCGCCTTGGCGAGACGTTTCCGGTCGTGCGCCCGGTGCTTCTCTGCGCAGGATTCGCAGGTCGTCCGGTCCGGCCGCGCCGGAGCGCTTCCGCATTTTGTGCAGGTGCCTGCGGCGGCCCGCTCGGCATAGAGCCGACGGCTTCGCTCGCGTTCGTACTCCTTGGCGCGCTGAGGATCCCGCCGTGGCGCACCCTCGGCACGCAGCCTGGCGTCCCTTGCCCGGCCGGCCCGGTTCCGCTTGCCGTTGCAGGACGAGCAAAGCGCGAGCCCCGGCTCGGGTTCCGACTTGCCGCATCTCGGGCAGAGGCCCCGGGCGGTCCGCGCCTCGGTCCGCCGACGGTGGCGTTCCCGATCCGCCTCCCGCGCCTTGGACGCGCATGGCCCGCACCGGGTCCTGCCCGGAACGGGAGGGCGCTTGCCGCAAGCCAGGCAACGGCCGTTGGCGCGCCTCTCCTCGGCGCGGCGATGCCAGCGCGCCCGTTCGCTTGCGCGACGGGCTTCCGTGTCGTCCTGGTCGCACATGGGACGCTCTCCTTGCCCAATGCTGGATGTTGGAAACGTGACGTGGACCGCCCGGCAGCCGTCGTCGGGCCGGCCGGACGTCCGTATCGCGCGGGCGGATTCAGCCGCGCTGGCGGCGGTCGTGAAACATCGAGGTCGCGATGTCCCCCCAAGACTGCTTGCCGCCGCGCGTGCTAAGGCCGGTGCAGATGATGATCTCGGTGCGGTCGGGACGCATCGCCTCGGCCTCCTTGCGCGAGACCACGGTGCGCCCGGATCTCCGTCGGCCCTTCGCGTCCGACGCATTGTCCGGGACCGGGCGTATGTCACCCGACGAAAGCGCCTTGAACCGCTCGACCACGAACCGGTCGTCGCCGTCGAGGCCACCGCCGAAATAGTGGATCAGGAACGTGTCCGCCGTGTTGCCTGGGATTGCCATGGCCGTGCTCATGGTGCCGCCTCCTTCATGCCGCCTGGGAAAAATCGGCGACCGGAAGACCCTTCCCCGGACATCCCGGCCACCGCCCCGATCCCGGCCACGCCCGGCCTCCTCGCGGCGCACGGCGGGACGGCGGCGTCAGGAGGGCGAAGGCGGTCAGTCCGGTCGTGATGGTTTGAGATCGGAGCGGTGACGCTGGTTGTGGCAACAGGTGAAGTGCCTGCCGCATCGGCGTTGGGCATCACGCACCGTTCCGAAGCTCGACGGCCCGGCGAAACGCTTGCGGTCGGCCGGCGGCGGATCGGCGGCACGGGCGCCAGGACCGGACACGCAACGACAAGCTCTTGAAATCAAGCGATTGCGACGCGATTACGGGGCGAAGAGGACCCTGGTGCAGGGAGGCCGGAAAGGCCAGCGAATGCAGGGCATTTGGCCGGCATGCGGCCAGGACATTGCACAATAAGCAAGAAGGCGAGGAATCATCGCTGCAGTCAACGGGCTCTTGCTGTTTGGCCTGCTCGTGGCGGTGCTCGTCGAAACGCTTCGAAGCATCCGCTTGAGCCAACCGGGCGGGAAGTGACCAGCGGTCTCCCGGAAGAGCGGGGAGAGACTTTTTTCAACAGAGAGGGAAGATCGTGTGGCACGGAAATTGGCCCTCCTTGTCGACCAGTGCAAAATCTTGTGTACTTGACGGGGAATCCTACAACACTTGACGGGGATTCTTACGACACTTGACGGCGAATCCTGCCACACTTGACGGCGGCGATCCGCGCGCAGCGCGCTGTCTCTCCCTGCATTGATGCCTGGGTTG
>JAJEIH010000005.1 GCA_022827685.1 Alphaproteobacteria bacterium | reverse complement strand
GTCGAGGCGTCGCCCATTTCCGAGACGCCTCCGCCGAAGCGCCGGGGTGCCGCAGAAGGCGACGTCGAGGCGTCGCCCATTTCCGAGACGCCGCCGCCGAAACGCCGGGGGCGCTGCAGAGGCGTCGTCGAGGCACCGCGTGTTTCCGAAGCGCCGCCGCCGAAACGCCGGGGGCGCCGCAGAAGGCGTCGTCGAGGCGTCGTCGAGGCGTCGTGCGTTTCCGAGACGCCGCCGCCGAAGCGCCGGGGCGCTGCAGAGGCGTCGGCGAGGCACCGCGTGTTTCCGAGGCGCCGCCGCCGAAGCGCCGGGGCGTTGCAGAGGCGTCGGCGAGGCACCGCGTGTTTTCGAGGCGCCGCCGCCGAAGCGCCGGGGCGTCGCAGGAGGCGTCGTCGAGATGCCGTGCATTTTCTGGACGCGCTCGACACCACCGGCTTCTACGAGACGGCAGCGGCGGCCGCATCCTCGGCGTCCAGGTCGAGGCCCATCCGCTTCAGCCGCGCGCGGTAGCGCTCGCGCTCGCGCGCCAGGTCGGCCTCGAAGACTTCCCAGGTGTTGGGACCTTCCCGCCGGCGCAGCAGCCCCATCGCGGCGTGCTTGCGCTCGACATAGGGATTGGGGTCGGCATCGTCGCGCATGGCGGCGTGCTCCCAGTAGCGGGTGTTCCTCAGGTGGAGCGCATCCCTCGGAAGGTCCTTCGAGGCGGCGATGACATACTGCTCGTCGGGCCTCATCATCAGCAGGTCTTCCGGGCGCACGATGCGCTCCTTCACCAGCGCCCGGCTGTCGCCCACGGTCACCTTGTTGGCCGAGAAGAGGACCGAGCGTCCGATCGGCGTCCCGGAGGAGGTTCGCGTGTGGCCCTCGAACGTTCCGTGCCCGATGGCCTTGGAGATCTCCTCGGCGCCGGCGGCGTCGGCGCGGGACCAGCCGAGGATCTGCACGACTTCGGAGAGGTCGACCAGCTCCTGGCGGCGTTGCTTGCCCCAGCTGCCGTCGATCCCGGAGAGCGCCTGCGCGAAGGCCCAGAAGTGGACGCCGCGGCCCGCGCCGAGACGCCATGCGTCCATGACGGGTTCGAGATACCCGATGGCCGGCATCTCGTCCATGATGATGAGCATGTCCTTCTTGAGCGACCGCCGGGCGGCGACGGCGAACGGGATCGTTATCCAGAGCCTGAGCCAGGGACGGGCCGCCTTGAGGAGCTCCTCCGGGATCACCACGAACAGGTCCATGTTCCCTTCGGCCAGATCGTGGGGATCGAACGTGCTGGCCGCGGTCTGCCTCTGGATTTCCGGGTGCGCCAGGAACTGGAGCTGGTTGGCGATCGTGGTGTAGTTCGATCCACTCTCCTGGGCGCTGGTGGCGAGTTCCGACTCGATCGCGCGGTGGGTGAGCCCGCCGGCGAACTCCGGGTGCTCGAGGATCCGCGCCATCAGGAACCGGCGCTTGTCGGGGCCCGCCGACAGGTTGTCGAACACGTGGGCCAGGTTCCGGTCCTCCTCCTCCGCCCGATAGGCCGCCCATGCGATATGCCCGGAGATCAGGCGCCTGGCGCTTTCGTGGAAGTGACGGCTGTTGCCGGCGTCGCTCGTTGGAGGCGTCAGCAGGGCCTGGACCAGGATATCGATATCCTGGACCGCCTTGTCCTCGCCCCGGAGGAAGTCCAGCGGGTTGTACGTATGGAGCGGCACCCTGGTCGGCAGATAGCAATGCCGGTGCTGTTCGCGGTGACGGGCGATCACGTCGTAGGGATCGATCAGAACCACCTGGCGGCCGAGCTCGCGTCGCCGGCGGGCGACGATGCAGTAGAGTTCTCCCCGGGGATCGATGGTGACGGTCGAGCCCTGCCAGCCGCGCTCGCCGGGCGCGAGCATGTTGGCGGCGATCAGCGCGCCCTTGCCGGTGCGGGGCGGCGCGATGGTGACGGCATGGCCTTCGAGCGGCCAGACGGCGAGCGGGGCGCGGCTGCCGGATGCGGTCTGGCCGAGGAGGATGCCTTCCCTGCGCTTGCCGAGGCTGCGGAGATGGCGCCATCCCATGAGCTTCGAGGCGCCGTGGAGCTCGGATTTCGAGCGGCGGCGCTTCGACATCCGGCCGGCGCCGGTGAGGCCCGTCGCGAGCGCGGTGAGCCAAAATATGGCCAGGAACGGGACGGCAAACAGCGGCGCGGCGATCCGGAACCGGTCGAGCCAGGACCCGGTCCCGAGCAGGGCAAGGATCTCCCGGAATTCGCCCGCGAGCGCGAGCGGGGCCGTGTCGACCGCGATCGACATTGCGGCGACGGCGAGCGTCGGTCC
Organism: Alphaproteobacteria bacterium; assembly: GCA_022827685.1. GTDB lineage: Bacteria > Pseudomonadota > Alphaproteobacteria > Bin95 > Bin95 > Bin95. The sequence goes on along the minus strand of JAJEIH010000005.1, from coordinate 32,568 downwards.
CCAGACGCCGATTTTCCAGCCGAGGCCGCCGCGCTTCGTTTCGGTGAACAGCAGCACGACGAGCGAGGCCGCCGCCATGCCGGCAAGCGCCCATCCCCTGACCTCCGGCTCGGGCCGTTCGGTCCAGAGCCAGAATGCGAGGCCGCATCCCGGTATGCCCGTCGCCAGCGCGACGCCCAGATGAACCGCAAATCCGCCCATGACATTCCTCTCCCCGGTTACAGTCCGTCGTCGGCGGGCGCGCCGGGCGCCGGACTGCCGCGTCCCGTCGGCAAGCGGGGGCCGCGCCGTCCCTGGCCGACCCGCATCGGCCCGATCCGCCCGAAGGCGCCGGCGATCCCGCCGCCGAGGCGGTCGGCGTCACCGTCGCGGCCGTCGCGCCCGCCGATCCAGTCCATGGCGATGGAGGGCAGGTGGTCGATCAGCTTGAAGCAGGCATTCATCAGCCCGTAGACCGCCATCAGGTAGATCGCGAGCATGGCGAGCCATCCGACCACGCCGATCCCGTCCGAGGCGCCGGCGTCGAACACGAGGCCGCGGAAGACGCCGTTGAAGGTGTTCATGATCGTCACGAACAGCAGGTAGCCGATCACGAGTCCGAACAGCATCAGCACCGGGCGCAGCACCAGGCCCGGCAGGAACAGCCATCCCTGGCGCGTCGCCGGCGTCACGAACCCCTCGCCGCGCACGGTATGGCCGGCGAGCCAGACCGGCATGGCGAACACGGCCGCGATCACCGCCACCAGCCAGGCCAGCAGGCCGAAGAGGAAGCGCACGAACGGCAGCACGGGTACGAGATAGGCCAGCACCAGGCCGGCCAGGATCATCAGGCCCAGGATCGTCGAGATGAAGCTGTCGGTCACCTGCCATGCTGCCTCGAATGCATCCAGGCCGCCGCCGATGAGCGGTATCGAGTTCAGCAGGTTGGAGCCCGTGGCGACGCCGCCAAGGACCAGGATGGCGCCGATCCCCTTGATGGTGAGGCTGTGTCCGAGCGAGACCAGGTCGAGAATCGGGTTGCCGCTGTCGACGAACTCGATGTCCTCCAGGTCGAGCCAGTCGAACGCGCCGCGTCCGATGCCTCCGAAGCCGCCCGAGCCGCCGGCGGGGTCGGCGGAGGCGCCAAGCGCGGCCGGATATTCGTTCGAGGCGGCGAGTTGCTCGGCGGCCGCCTTCACGGCCTTGTCGGCCTGGGGCACCAGCTCCGCCAGGCGCGCCGAGGGCGGCGACACCCTCGGGATGTTCGCCGCGCCCAGCTGGTAGTCGCCGACATGGCGGGTGATGGTGATGAACAGCGAGGCCGCCATGGTCCATGGAAGGTTTTCGGCATCGGCCTTCAGCCCGTCCTTGAGCGCGCCGGTGGCCTCGTCCCGCGTCGCGTCGGCTGCCGCGCGCACCCGCCCCAGGTAGAGAGCGGCCGGGTCCGCCTGCACGAGCAGCTCCTCGATATCCGGCAACGGCCCGTCCCTGCGGGCCTGCCCGGGCGGCGCGGCGAACCAGAGGGCGAGATCGCCGGCAATGGTCCTGAGCGCCGGCCTCACGGCCTCGAGCGCGGCGCCGTGCGCTTCCGACATCTTGCCGCCTGCAGTCTCGCCGCCGTCGAGCCCCGCCTGGCTGACGGCGCCGCACATCCCCTTCGGCATGCCGCCGCGCGCGCCGTCATAGCTGCCGGAGCGCCTGCCGCGCCCCCTGAAGCGCTGCCGGCGCTCGATATTGGTCTCGACGCGCTCCTCCTCCCGGAGGACGACATAAGGCTCGTCCCCGGCCTCCAGCGCCGCCATGTTCGCAGTCGCGGCACAGAGCTCGACCAGGAAGAGCGAGGCGAGCATGGCGCGCAGTTCGCGCTCCCCGGGGGGCGGGGCGATTATCCTGCCCTCGCCGAGCACGTCCTCGGAGAACTTGCCCCAGACGAGTTGCGCAATGTCGCCGCCGGTGCGCGCGAGCGAGAGCGCGAGATGCTGTCCGCCCGACAGGCCTCCGAAAAGCGGCACCATGAGCAGGAACGCGGCGGTGATCCGGAGCGTCTCCTTGCCGGTGAACCCCCAGCGGCCCCGGCTGGCGGTGTCGACGGTGCCGGTCGCGGTCCACCAGACGAGCAGCACGCCCGCAAGGACCAGGATCGCGCCGCTGTAGATCGTCAGCATGCCGGAGAGCGCACTGTTGTTTCCGGTGTCGAGGTCGGAGAGGAAGGCAAGCAGGGCCCGGCCCGCCTGGTCCGGCGCGCCGGAGAGGTCGGGAACGGGCGGCGTCTGGGCCTCGGCCGGCGCCGTGCCCGCCCACATGGCAAACGCCGCCAATCCGATCCAGACGAGGCCGGCGCACGCCATGGCGAGGCCGAGCCAGCCGAGCGGCCCGCGCGGGCGCGACAGTCTTGCCCCGCCCGCAGGCCGCCTCAGGGCGCCGAACGCGGCGCGCAGCACGCCGGCGCCTTCGCCGAGCGCCCTCGATGCCGGTCCCAGCAGGTCCGGCAGCAGGATGTAGCGAACGAGAAAGGGGCGGCGCGCCATGGCCCGTCAGTTCGCGCCGGCCTGGCCGGCGAGCCTGCGGTCGCGGTCGATCCGGGCCGCGAGCGCCGCGGCCTCGATCGCCAGGCGGCGCTCCTCGAGCCGGAACCGCTCCCGGTCGAGCAGCAGCGAGGCCGCGAGCAGGGAGGCCGTCTCGCGCAGCAGCGCCTCGCCGCCCATCGCCTGCAGTCCGGTCCACCATGCCGTGCGCTCGAACCGCTTCGCCGCCATGAGGTCGATCAGCTCCAGCCGGCTGACGGCGGCCTCCGGATCGCGCTCCGGGTCGATGGCGGCCGCCCAGCGCCCGAGCTCGGGGCCGGGCGCGCGCAGCGCGCGCAGATGGCCGAGCGCTTCGGCCGCAAGCGCGCGGCGGGCCGCCGCGGCCCGGGACGCCATCACCCTGGCGCGCTCGCTCGCCGAGTCGACCGCGCCGAGCGGCGCCGGGTCCTCGACCGCCGGCACCGTCAGGTTCCGGGAGAGGTCGATCGCCGCCTGCAGCTCGCGGTCCGAGGCGAAGGTCTCCACTGCGAACAGGCTGTCGGGGCGGAGATCGGCGCCGTGGTCCTCCGGCGCGCCGGAGCAGGCCGCGCTCTGGAGCGGGGCGCGGTCCGGGCTGCACCAGCGCTCCAGGATGCGCCGGTAGCGCTCAGCGCTGTCGGTCGCCGCCGCGGGCGCGGAGCCGGTGGCGCGGTCGCCGGCGATCCGGCCGGTCTCGGAGACGGTCGCCGAACGCCCCGCAACGGTGCTGGCGACCCGGGCCTGGGCGAGGCCGCGCGCGCCCGTCGTCACGGCGCAAGCCGAGCGCGAGGGGCGCCTCGCGAGCTGCGCCCTGACCTCGGCCGCATCGCGCTCGGTCTGCGCGCGTATGGCTGCATGGCTGTCGAGCGCCGTCGTCACCGCCTTCGCGCTCTGGGCGATATAGCCCGACTGCTGGCCGGTCTGGTTGACCAGCGCCTCGTAGATGGTCCGCTCCATGGTCGCGATGCGCGCGCTCACCTTCGAGATCACCCGGCTCGCCTCGCTGACGGTTTTCCAGGTCGGCGTGCATTTGGGGCCGCTGCCGAACAGCGCCGCCGCCGGCGACGGGAGAACGGCCTGCACCGCGAGAGCGGCGGCAAACGCCGTGACCGGGACGATCCGCCTCATCGCGCGGTTCCTCCGAAGAGGCGCCGGAAGGTCTCGCGCTCGACGCCGGCGTCCTTGAGAACATTGCCGCGCACCGTTGTCGTGCGGGTCCCCGGAATGTCGCGGGCGGGACCGGCGAACACGCGGGCATCCAGGCTGCGGCCGACATGCCGGGCGTAGACGTCCCTTGCCTCGTTGCAGATGCGCTTGCGGGCCAGGTTCAGGATGCGGTCGAGCGCCGCGCCCGGATCGTGGAGGATGTTGAAGCCGCGATAGTCGAACATGTCCCACACGCAACTGAGATCGAGGATCGAGTCCGGCTTGCGGATGCCCTGGTCGGCATGGCGGATCACCGCGAGATCGGTCTGGACGCCCGCCTCGGCCGCGTCCACGAGCGCCTCCGCCACCTGCGGGTCGCAGTCGGCAGGCCGGGAAGGAGGCGGGGTCCCCTGCGCAGCCGCCGGGCCCGGAACCGACAGGCAGGCCGCAACCAGCAGGAGGACCGCCGGCGCCGCGCCCGGCGCGCGCAGAAATACGGTTATGGATGCAGGTATTCTCATCTCGCCCTTCATCGTTGCGGTTTCAGGGGGACCCTCCCCGACCCCGTCAAGTGGGGGCGGCCGTGGCCGCCCCCAGCTCCTTGATCTGCTTCATGCTCTCTCCTTTGTTCGCCGACCGTGGTCGGCCGGCGAGCCCGGTATCCGGTTGCACGATTCCCGCCCTCACGCCGCCGCTCCCCGTTGCGTTTCCATGTTAGCGAGCCGGTCGGCGATGGCGTCCAGGACCTCGGGCACGGAGGCGCGCGAGCCGGCGCCGCGGCGCGCGAGCTCGGCGAGCGCATGCTCGACCCGTGTCTCTGCCGATCCCTCCGGGAAGGTCCGCGCCAGCACTCGCCGCGCCTCGTCGGGTCCGAGCCGGGCCTGGACGCGCCGGCGGAGCGCCACGTCGCGCGGCCGCGTATTGAGCGCCCACAGTTCCTGCGGCCCGGGCGCGTTGACGACGAGCTGCTCGATCCGCCCGCGTTCGCTCCCCGCCACCAGCAGCGCCGGCGCGCCGACCGGTCCGGGCCCCGTCAGATCCAGCCTCGCAACCTCGCTCAGCGTGTCCGAAAGGCCGAATACGGCCGCCATGGCGTCCACCTCGCGCGCCTGGCCGCCGGAGCCGAGGATCCAGTATTGCGTCGCCAGATCGACCAGCTCCTCGCCGAAGTCCTCCAGCCGCTGGCTGGAGAGCGCCAGGCGCGCGCCGGCCTTGCCCGCCTCGCGAACGTCGCGCTCCACCTGCGCGCGGACCGCGGGCGCGCCGGCCGTGCGGTGGTATTCGTCGTAGCAGAGGCGCTTCGGGGTCTCGCGGATCTCCCGGTTGCGGTCCGTATGCCAGTCCCGGTAGCGCTCCGGGACCCCGGCCAGGTCCTCCTCCGCCAACCACCATTCCCGCGTCAGCGCATGGCGGGCCAGCATGTAGAAGGCCGCCGTCTGCCGCTCCGCCTCCGGGCTGCCGGTCGGCGCGACTTCGGCCAGGTCGATCACCGCGAGGCGCGCATTGCCGATATCGAAGGAGGTCGCCCGGAACATGTTCGGCCAGGACGAGCTCAGCCCCGTCAGGATGCGGATGAAGGCGTCGGTGACGGTCTCGCCGCCGGTGCCGTAGCGGGCCTCGCGCACCAGGCCCTGCACCGCCTCGGTCTGCGCCGCCGAGGGCAGCTCCGCGAGCGTCGGCGCCGCGCGCCGCTGGGCGCGGATGGCGGCCCCGACGGCGCCGGCGTCGAAGAGCGCATCGACGACGTCCCATTGCAGCGCGTCCGGACCGAGGGACACGCCGTGCAGCTCGAGCGCCGCATCGACGTCGGGGTCCGTGCCCCTGTTGAAGAGCTTCGGCTCGCCGTTCGCGGTCGTGTCGGAGGCGAGCTCGTAGGCCGCCTGCACGGTCGCGCCGATCAGCTCGCGCATGCCGTCCGGAAGATCCCTCCCGGCAGGCGCCACCATCACCGAGAGCAGGTTCACCAGGAACGCGCGCTCCGCCGGGATCGGGAAGCGGCAGCCGAGCTGCGTGTCCATGGGATTGACCGCGCTGGAGGCGTCCATGCGCCACCGCCAGCGCCCGGCCTCGTGGCGCCTGGCCGCCGGCAGCGCGTCGCGGACCATCTCCACGAGCCCGGCCGCCGAGGGTCCGATGTCGATCACCGCCTGCTGCGGGATCCGCGCCTGGCCGCCCTGCAGGCAGAAGGCGAGGCCGAGCGTGTTCAGCAGCACCGACTTGCCCTGGCGCGGCGCGCCGAAGATCAGGTCGAAGCCGTGCTTCGCGCCCTCGAACCCGAACGGCAGCGCCTTGCCGTCCCCGGCAAGGAACATGTGCGAGACCGCGCCGGCCTGTCCGGCGCGCGCGAGCGGCGCGGGCCTGGAGACGGGCAGCATGCGCAGCACCTGGCCGAGCGGCGCCAGGCCCGCGACCGCGGTCGAGCCGCAGGCGAAGCCCGGAGCCGACATGGCGAGCGCCTCCAGCGGGTCGCCGGTGACGCGCGTGACGGCGATCTCGCCCCAGCCCTCCACGAGCTGCTGCAGGCGGCTCGCGCGCCGCATCAGCTCTTGCCTGCGGGCTTCCGTCGCGACGGACCCGTCCACCCATGTCAGGAACTGGCAGCGGACCCGCACCACGGCGCGCCCGGTGTCGGCGTGGCTCGCCAGCGCCTGCGAGGCGTCGCGCACGGCGAGGCTGTCGGCCGACGAGAAGGCGAGGAACGGCGCGAGCGCATGGCGCATCACCGCGCCGGCGTGTTTCAGGCCGCCGCCTTCCAGCAGCACCGAGACGCGGAGCGGCAGGTTGTCCGCGGCCGCCAGCCGCGCCATCAGCTCCGAGAACGGCCGTACCCGCCGGGGCCCGAGCTCCATGTCGAGCGGCGCCCAGAGGCGCCGGCCCAGCAGCACCATGTCGGAACCCGGGACCTCCGGCTCGCTGACCAGCACCTGCGGGGCGAGCGGCGGCGGGAAGGCGCCGAGGATCGCCGGCTCCAGCTGCCGGGGCGGCGCCTCGTTTGCCGAGGTCACCGGAACCCAGCCGTCGCCGACGCTCTCCGGACCCGTCAGCCACCAGCGCAGCCCCCGGACCGCGTCGTGCGAGCCGAGAATGCGCGCCACCAGCCCCGTCTCCTCGAGGACGGCCCGGACGGACTCGACGAACGCCAGGTGGCGCGCCCCGAGCGCGCCGTCGGCCGCGAACGGGCATTGCGACTCGTCATCGCCCGGCGCCCAGTCCTCCTTGCGTTTCGCGATCGCCTTCTTCTCGCGCTTCTCCTGGCCGCGCGGCAGCACGGCCGTCCCGCTCCAGCAGGCGATGGCGAGGCGCTCGCCCGCCGCCCGCGGCGCGAGGCGCTCGACCCGCTCGGCGATCGGCCCCTCGAGATCGAGCCCGAGCCGCCGGCAGCTCTGCCGCTGTCGCTCCGCCGCCTCCTCAAGAAGCCGCCGGCCCTCCGCCGGGGCGCGCTCGAAGACGACGTGCAGCGCGTGCCCCCGCTCCAGCAGCGCCGGGCCGAGCCGGCGCTCGACCGTCTCGACGAACCGGTCGAGCTCCTCCGTCCCCATCATGGAGCGCGCGCCCTCGACGTCGATCACCGAGGCGAGCGAGCCGTCATGGCCGACCAGCACGCCCGTGCCCTCGCGCTCGGCCGCGGCGCGGACCAGCATGAAGCTCTCCAGCGGCTTGCGCCGAAGCTGCCAGGACCAGTGCAGCAGGTCCTCCACGCGGTCCACGAGGCCCGCAGTGCGCGCCGGATCGCGCCGCATCACGGGGTCGTCGTGGTCGGAGGGATGAATCTCGGTCTCTGGAGCCCGGGATCGCGGTCCAGGCCGGTGCCTTCCACGATCGAATCGATCAGCGCCGGCGCACCCGCCAGCGCGACCGCGACCAGGATGCCGACCACCGGCATGGCGAGCCCGCCGCGCTGCGGGTTCTCGACATGCGCCTTGAAGCGCAGGATCGCCCAGCCCGAGACGAACACCGCCACCGCGTAGAACACCCATTGCGCAAGCCCCATCACGTCCTGGATCATCGTGGACGTCTCCTCCGCAAGCTCGCCCAGCGTTACCGCCTGCGCCGACCGCAGCCCGGACCCGGCCGCCACAAATGCCGCCACCGCCAGTCCCGCCATGGCGTCGCGGGCCCGCCGCGCCGCGCCTGCCACTCTCCGTCTCATCGTCAACCTCCTTCTTCCGGTTGAAATCCCGCTCTCAGTTCCCTCACCAGACCGGCCGCGACAGGAGCCGGAGAAGATCCCCGATCCCCCAGGTCGCCGCCGCCAGCCCGACCGCAACCAGAATGGCCACCGCCGGCTGGGCGAGCCCGTAACGCTGCGGGTTCTCGACATGGGCCCTGAAGCGCAGGACCGCCCAGCCGCCGACGAAAACCGCCAGGCCGTACAAAAACCATGTCAACATGCCTGCCGGGTCGCCCAATCCCCGGCCGTGGCGGTACAGCAGGTCTTCGGCCCACGGCCCGTAGCGGTCCGCGCGCGCCGAACCGGCCGCGGTCGATACGGCGATCGAAAGGATGACGGCTGCGGGCCGCATGCCGCCCGACAGGAGGACATTTGCGAACCGGCCTCTCATATCGGCAGCGCCTGCACGCCGAGCGTCTCCTGGATCGCGCGCACGAGGCCGGCCATGTGCCAGGCCAGCACGCCGCCGAGCAGGTGGCAGCCCGCCTGGGTCAGCGTCGCCTGGCCGCGCCCGTCCACGGCATGCTTCAGCACGAAACAGCCGCGTATGAACGCGAACAGGCCTACCCACGCCACCACGACGAACGCCGCCTGGACCGCCGCCCCGAACCGCGCCCACTCGCCCGACGAGGGCGGGATCCACGCGACCGCCGCCGCCGCCTCGCGCTCGGCCCCGAACAGCGAGCCGCCGGCCGCGACCAGCACCGACGGCAACTGCGCCAGCACAGGCGCCAGCAGGAACAGCATCACCGTGCCCGTCGCCGTCCCGGGCCAGTGCCCGCCCGCATGGCGCAGCAGGCGCAGGCACGCGCCCAGGAAACAGAACGCCGACAGCGCGTAGCAGACCCAGGTCATCAGGGTCCGGAGCGCCGGGTCAAGGTCCTCGACCAGCGCCCGGAAGGCTTCTTCGAGGCCGATCATCGTTGACTGCTCCTGCCGGGAGCGGAACCCGCAGCGGGTTGCCTGACGAACGCGCCGGGTCCGGCGCCGATCACCGCAGCGGGACCGGCGCGGCCTGCGGGACCGGCCGCATCGACCGCCTCCGGCGCCGCGCCCGCGCCGCGTTCCGCCTCCGGGGGCGCGGTCACCACCAGGACCAGTTCGGTATTGCGCGGCACACGGACCGTCGGCCCGGAGGGAACCGACTCGAGCAGCACCGAACCGGCACGCCGGGCCGCCTGGGCCGCGCCGGCATAGACCTGCTGGCGGTGCGAGGGGGCCGCGCTCTCCACCGTGATCGAGGCGCCCGACGCGTCCCGGGCGACCACCTGCGCCGTGCGCGCGGCCGCGTCCAGGAACCCCTCCGCGAAGGCCAGCGCGGAGGGCAGCAGCACGCGCTGGAACCAGTGCCGGTCGACCCGCCCCGGAATGCCGTAGCAGGCGCAGCCCGGGTCCACCGCCCAGCCATCGACCGCCCAGCTGTCGCGCCCGAGCGAGAGCCGGTCGATCCGGATCACCAGGCGCTCGTTCGCCTCCTGGAAGGCGCCGGTCGCGACCGCGCCCGCGAGCGGCGGCTCCAGGATCTCCAGCACAACCGGACCCGGCCAGTCGCTGTTCGCCTCCCAGAGCGTGCGTGCATAGAGCCCCTTGCCCACCTGCAGGCCCGCCAACGGCCCGGGCAGCGGCGCGGCCCCGGCATCCGGACCGGTCCCGCCCGGCTGCCTCCGGTCGCGCGCATAGTCCAGCCAGACCACCTTTCCGGGCGGCTCGGCCAGCACCTCCAGCAGCGCATCGAGCGGCGAGGCCGTGTCCCGGTCCCCGCCGCGGCCCCGCTCGGGCAGACGCTCCCGGTATTCAGCCGCCCGCGGGTCCGACGCGGACTGCGGGTCCGCCCGCGGCGGCGCCTCCGGCGCGTCCACGACCGCTTCAGCTTCCGGCGGCGGTTCCTCCACCTTCGGCAGCGCGGCAGCCGGTATCGTCCCGGGCGGAGGGCCGGCGGGCCGCGTCGGCCGCGAGAAGGTCTGCGAGAAGCTCTCGCCTTCCTTCAGCGCCTCGCGCTCGCGCGCCGCGTCCCCGGCCTCGATCGCCTCCCGGTAGGCAGGCGTCGCCGGCTTCTCGGGATCGAACCTGACGTCGCTGCCCGACTGCGCCCAGGCGCCCGGAAGCGAAGCCGCCAGCAACAGCGCCGCCAGCCCCGGAACCAGGCTCCGCCGTGCCCGCCGCAAGGGACTGGAAATGCAGGGAAAAATCAAGACCGAAACTTTCGGTCTTGATTTTCCGCGCCGCCGGGCGCCGCTTCCCGGGCTCGCGCTTGCCGCCGCCGAACGGTCACCGCACGGCCCTCAGTCGCGCCCTTCGGCGTTGACCGCGCGCTTCAGCTTCGCCGAAGGGATGAAGCGCACGACCCGCTGCGGGGGCGACACCTTCCATTCGCGCGCGTGCATGTCGAAATACCGCCGCTCGGCGCGTTCCGCCGCGACGAAGGTCCCGAAGCCGCGCAGCATCACCCGCTCGCCGGCCGCAAGCCGCGCCCGGATCCTGTCGATGACAGTGTCCAGCGCACGGGCGGCCGCCTTCTCGGTCAATCCCGTCTCCCTTGCCACCGCGCGCCCAAGCTCCTTGCGCGCAAGGCCTTCCCTGCCGATCCCGGACATCTCAGTTCTCCCTGTTTGGCTGCGGTATCTCCGTGCGGTCCAGGAAGGCCGCCCGCAGCTCGCGGCCTCCCTGCGAAACCATTGCGTAGGGAACGTCCGGCAGGCGGTAGGCCCAGCGCCCGGCCGGGTCGCGCTCCGCCGCGCGCGGGCCGGGCGAGAGCAGGTGCGCGCGCGTCACCAGCAGCACCTCGTCCCCGAGGCGCCAGGCGCGGCCCTCCACGCCCGCCACGTCGAGAGGGGCAGCGCCCGCCGGCGCCTCGCCCGACAGGAGGCCGAGCAGCACGTCCGAGCCCGCATGGAAGCCGGCGACGCCGGCAAGCGCGAGCGGGTCGGCATTGGGCCCCGCCGCCGCCAGCCTCAGGTCCACCCGGAAATCCGCCACGCCCTCGCGCTCGCCGAGCAGCAGCACCACCGGCTCCGCAAAGCCCTCCAGCATCACCGAGGCATTGCCGCCGAGCCAGCGCGCCGCCGGCGAGAAATGGACCAGGTGGTCCTGGCCTTCCCTGCGGCTCGGCGCGAAGCGCTCGTCCACCGCCAGCGCCGCGATCGGCCAGGGCGCGCCCGTGCGGTCGTAGAACCCGACCGAAGTCACATAGCCGGCCCGGACCGCCACCTCCTGGACCGCCTCCGGCCCCAGCGGGTCGAGCCTCACCTTCCGCACCCGGCCCCGGGGCTCGGCGCCCCGCGCACGGGCCGTCGCCGCCTGCGTCTGCTGCAGAAGCCGGCCCAGAAGTTCGATCTGCCCGGTGGTGAAGGGCAGGCGCGCGCGGCCCGCAGCCGCCGCCTCCTCGTCCGTCATCGCATGGCCCGGCCAGACATCGCCGTTCGCAGCCGGTCGGCCGTTCGCAGCAGGCCCGGGGCCGACGTTCGGTACGGGGCCGGCGGCCGGCGCGACGCCTGCATTGGGTCCGGCAGAGGGCGCGGGGCGCGTCTCCGGCGCCGGTGCCTGCGCCGAGGCCGGCAGTCCGGACATTGCCAGGCCGGACGCCAGCAGTCCCGCAAGCCCGGCGGCCCGCATCCATGTCATCGCCTGTCTCATCTCCGTCGCTCCGTCTTTCTTGCCAGCAGCAGATCCGCGATCGCGATCCCGGAGAGCCGTTCCGAACGCGGCACGCGCACCACCAGGGCCCGAACCGCAAGCCGCTCGTCCGCCTTCCCGCCCTCGCCGGCGTAGAACGTCAGCAGCAGCGGGAACTCGACCTCGTAGCCGACCCTCCCGCCGGCCAGCCTGCGCACCCGCGTCATCACCGCAGCGCCCTGCGCCACCGCCGACACCACCTGGCGGTGCGTCCTGAGACGCTCCAGCACCAGGCTGCGCTCCAGCACCCGCTCATAGGCGCGGAACCCGTCCTCGGTGAACCGGTCGCGCACGCCCCGGGTCCGCGCCTGCCAGTCGTCGAAGCCGATATCCAGCGCCTGCGTCACCGTCGCGACCGTCCAGGCGAGCATGACGTCCACCTCGATGCCCTCGCCGGCATCCTCCTTGCCGGCGATCGGCACGGTCCGGCCCGCCGCGTCCATTGCCACCGGCACGACCGCCGTCTCGCGCAGCCCCATCCAGGCGAGCAGCGCGCCCGCCGTCAGCGCCTGGCAGACCGCAAGCCCGAGCGCGAGCCCCGGCCAGACGCCATGACGCAGGGGACCGCGCGCCTGCGCCGCCGCATCCGCGCACCCGGCATCCACCGCCGTCACCGGCCCGTCTCCGCCTTCAGGTGGAAGAGCGCGATCGCGATCCCGGCGACGCGCTCCGAGCGCGACATGCGCATCACCAGCACCCGCGCCTTGAGCGGCTCCTCGACCCTCTCGTCCTCGCCCGCCCAGAATGTCAGCAGCAGCGGGAACTCGACCTCGTAGCCCGTCCCACCGTCCTCGAAATGCCGCACCCGCGAGAGCACCGGCGCGCCCCGCGCCGCCGCCGAGAGCGACTGGCCCTGGCTGCCCACGCGCTGGAACACCAGGCTCTCCTCCAGCACCCGCCGGTAGCTCTCGTAGCCCTCGTCGGTGAACCGGTCCCGCACACCCTCCACGCGCATCCGCCAGTCGTGGAAGCCCATGGTGAAGGCCTCGGTCACCGCCGCCACCGTCCAGGTGAGCATGAAGCCCACCTCCTCGCCCGCTTCCGCATCGCTCGCGGACACGATCGGCAGCGTCCGGCCCGCCTGGTCCGTTGCGATCGCGACGTGGACGGTATCGCGCATGCCCATCCAGGCGACCAGCGCGGCCGCCGTCAGCGCCTGGCCGGCCAGCGCGACACCCGCGATGCGCCGCCACGCCCGGTGCTGCGCAATGTGGTAGGCCTCGGAGCGCGACACCGCCTCCATCACCGCGCCCAGCCTGGACTGCCGCCCCGTCTCCCGGTTCACCGTGCGCCGCCGCCACCACAACAGCCTCATCGCCCGGCCTCCGTCATGAAGCCCGCCGAGGCCGGCAGGCCCTCATGGCCGCGCACCGCGCCGTCCGCGCCCCGCCAGGCCAGAAACGGCACCGCCCCGGCCCCGAAGGCGCGCCAGAGCGCGTTGTTCGCCTCCAGGCGCAGGCCGTCCTCCGCCGTCGCCGGCGACGGCCCGGAGCGATACCAGGCGAGGCCCGGACGGGGCGCGGCGAGAATCCCGGCCGCATGCGCATGGCTCTCCGCGCTCATCAGCCCGACCGGCACCGCATGAAGGCGGAACGCGCCGTCCAGCGCCAGCTGCCCCAGTTCCGCCGCCGCCTGCCGCGACCAGGGGCAGCCGGGGTCGAGGAACGCGACCAGGTCCGGTCCCGCTTCCCCGACCGTGAAGGCGGCGACATCGAGGCTCTGCTCGAACAGCGCCGCCTGCCCGGCGCCCGGAACGGAATGGCGGGACTTGGCCTGGCTCCCGGCCGCCGCGCGCACCGCATCCGCCAGGGCTTCCTCGTCCGGTCCCCTGTCCGGAAGGCGTGCTTCGGCTTCGGTTGCCGGCGCCGTTATGGACCTGCCCACCGTCCGCGCCGCCCGGTTCGCGGCCCTTTCGAGCTGGCCGCCCGTCAGCTCCCGCCCGTCCGGGCCGTAGAGCAGTCCCGCCACGACATGCCCGCCGGGCGCGGCATAGACCGTCAGCACGCTGCCGTCCGCCCGGCGCACCAGCCATCCCTTCAGCACGCCCGCGCGCCCGAGCGGCACAAGCTCGGCGCCGGCAGTCCGGAGCGCCTCCAGGGACGCCGGCATGCTCAATACAGGCGGCGGGCCCGATACCGGCGGCGGGTCCGCACCCTCCGCCGCCCGCCCGATGCGCAGGCCGCCCACGATCAGCAGCACCAGCAGCGCCGAGAAGCCGAGCACGCGCAGAACCGCCCTCATGTCAGCCCCGCCCGTAGTCGAGCGCCCGGCGCAGGCGGCGGCGATGCACGGCCCGGCGTCCGCCCGCCATGACCGCCCGGAGCGCGCGGACCGCCGCCGGCGGCCGGTAGCCCCGCGCCTCCACCGCCCGGAACGCCAGCCACGCCAGGACGACGATCGACACCGTCCACCAGCGCAGGAAGAACGCCGCCGGCAGCGCGAAGGCGAGCAGGCGCGCGTCGAACGGACCGAGCCTCACCGGGCGCATCGAGTCCCGCCAGCCATGACCGCCGTCCAACGCAAGCCCTCCTCATGCCGCCGCCAGGCCCGGCCCGTCCGCGAGGTCGCCCGAGGCCGCGAGCGCGCGCGCCAGGTCCCCGCTCCCGACCAGGCCCCGGTCGTGCGCCTCGCGCGCGCGTCTGCCGAGCCCGCCGCAGCGCGCCTTCACCTCCTCGCCGATCGTCCGCGGCCATTCCTCCCGCGGCGTGTCGAACAGGCGGCGCTTCAGACCGCCGTCGAACACCAGCCACTCCCGGATCGCCGTGCGCCCGCCCTCAGGGTTCGGGACCAGCATCTGCGTCACCACCAGCGTCAGTCCCTGCAAGAGCGCCACCGCGCGCTCCGCCCGTTCCTCCGGAGGAAACGCCGACAGGAGGCGCCGGATCGTCGCCGACACGCCCACCACATGCGCCGTCGAATGCACCGCGATCCCGAAATCGGCCGCGTTCACCACGGCTGCGATCGTCTCCCGGTCGCGCGCCTCGCCCACCATCACCGCCGCAGGGCGGCGGCGCAGCGAGGCCCGCAGCCCCTCCGCGAAGCTGCCTACGTGCGTGGGAACTTCCGTCTGCTCGATGAACGCCGCACCCGCCTTCACCCGGTCCAGCTCGAACTCGATCGGGCTCTCGAAGGTCTGCACCTTGCCGATGCCGCGCTCCAGCAGCCGGCGCATCGCCGCCGCCAGGATGGTCGACTTGCCCGACCCCGGCACGCCCGTCACCAGGCAGATGCCCTCGCCGAGCCGGAGCGCGTCCACGATCTCGTCCTCGATCCCGAGCGCGCCCAGCTCCGGCACCTCCTCCGGAAGCACCCGGAGCGACAGCCCCATGCCCCAGCGGCCCCGCGCCTGCAACGGCAGCATGTTCACCCGGAAGCGCCGCCGGCTGCGGCCCGGACCGCGCGCCGTGTGGCTGCAGTCGATCGCGCCGCCGCCCCGGAGCTGCGTCTCCGCGCGCTCCCGGCTCACATGCAGCGCGCCCGCGACCCGCGCCATCGCCGGGCCGTCGAGCGCGGCGCCGGTCGCATGCCGCAGCCGCCCGTCCACCTCCATGAACGCCGGCAGGCCGGTCGAGAACGCGATGTCCGTCGCGCCCGCCTCCGCCGCCCAGAGCAGGAACTCGTCCAGACGCTCGGTCGGAAAGGCATGCGCCGCCGGCGCCCACATGGCAGGGGCGCTCACTGGCCCTCTCCCTTCGCCGGCACGCGCCGCCAGTGCGCCCGGACCAGGACGCGGCGCTCGGCGCCCATCCACTCCGGCTCGTCCGAGCCCTCTGCCGCCGCGCGCGGACCGTCGAGACGGTTGAGCCACGCCCGGGCGCCGGCGAGGACGATCAGGGCCACGCGGCCGGACCGCTCCTCGCTCCGGAGCTCCTGGTATTCGAGACGGCCCATCAGCTGCAGCGCCGCGCCCTTCACAACCAGACGCCGCGCGACGTCGGCCTGCGCGCCGATCGCGCGCACATGGTGCCACTCGACCCGCTCTTCATATTCGCCGCCGCGCCGGTAGCGCCTGAGGTTCGTCGCCAGCGAGAAGTCCGCGATCTCCGTGTCGCCGACCTGGCGGATCTCCGCGTCCTTCCCGGCATGGCCTACAAGATGAATCTCCGAAAGGTTCAGCATCGCTCCGCCTCCATGAGTTCCTCCATCCTCCCGGTCACCGTCCGCTCCCCCATCCCCGGCCCGGCTCCACGCGCTCCGGCAGCGGCCGCCACTCCCGGGGCGCCAGGTTGAACCGCGCCCGGCCGTCGAGACGCACGACCCGCTCCGCGATGCGCATCAGCCCTTCATGCCCCGACACGGCCGTCGCCTCGGACCGCGTCTCCGGCGCGCTCACCATCCGGGCTTCGCGAAGCCGGTGCCAGCGCACCACCCCCTCGAACGCCGCCGTCAGCCGCTCCAGGTCGGACTCGTAGATGTCGTCCGCCAGGCGCACGCCGCGCTCCCATCCCTCTTCGAGCCAGGCGTCCCAACGTTCGCGCTCGCCCGCGTCGCGCGGGAACAGCACAGGCGAGGGCTTGCGCGCCGGCCCCCACTCTCGCTCCAGCCAGTCGCGCCAGGTGGGAGGCGCGCCCACGATCCGCTCCCCGGCCGATATGCGCAGCACCTGCCGCGCGCTCGCCGCCATGCTGTCCTCGATCCGGATCGCGTCCCGCGTCTCCGCCAGCACCGGCGGCATCACCAGGAACCCGCCCCGGTCCAGCATCAGCGAGCCGAAATCGAACACCGCCGAGAGCCGGTCCGACTGCTTCTCCAACAGCGCGGCGATCTCCCGGCCCCGGTGCGCCAGGCCCGCCTGCGAGGCCCAGGACAAGGCGGCAAGCCGCTGCGCCTCGCCCCGGCGCTGCGCCGCGCGTTCCTCCTCGCCGGCCGCCTCTTCGGCCGGCTTCGCGGCCTTCAGCGCCTGCAGGCTGGGTACGGGGGGTGTACCTACCACCACAGCAGTCTCCGCCCCGGCCGGCATGACCGCCGCCAGCAGCAGCAACGCCGCAAGAGCAATGGCCGGGCTGCCAGGGCCGGACGTCATTGCCGCCCCTCCGCCGGCGCCTGTTCAGCGAGACGACGAGATGCCTCTGCCTGCAATCGACGCGAATCGCCCACTGCAACGCCGTCCATGCCGCCCGCGGCGGCTATCGCCACGGCAAGGATATCCGGAACGACCTCGAGCAGAACGGGCGAGCGGAACGCAACCGCCGCAAAACCGAGGATGGCGATCGCCAGACGGCTCTCGACAAATACCGTCCGGACCGGCGCCTTCTCCCCGGCTCCCCCGCGCCGCGCCGCCCAGTACAGGATCCCGAACAGCACGCACCAGTAGCCGCCCGCAACCGCGATATGCTTCCATCCGGCTGTTTGCGGTCCAAGCGCGCACACGACCAGAAGTGCGACGAGAATGAACGTCAATATGAGAGAGAGGCCCGCATCATGCCTGATTTCTCCGCCATTGCGGCCGAGCTCGACCTCGCCGGGGCGATTTCCGGGGTCCGCCCTCATTGCCTCATCCTCTTTGCGTCGCCGCGATGCCTCACCGCCAGCGTCCTGCCGTCCGGGCCAAGCTCCGCAACAGGTGCGCGGTCCAGCCCGGAAAGCGTGCGCGACAGCGCGCCGACGGCTTCCGAGAACGTCCCCCGGAACCGCCGCGTCTCGTGCAGCCGGTAACTCCGGTCCGTCAGCCAGACGAGCTCGACGCCGACCATGGCGCCCCAGCGCTCCAGCGCCTGGCGCAGCGTCTCGCCCTGCGCGACGCTCCAGTCCGCGACGCCCCGGCCCACGGTCGCGAGCTCGACCTCGCCCGGCGGCAGCCCCGCCGGGCGCACATGCACCTCACCGCCATGGCGCTCCCAGGCAAGGCCGAAGTCGAACAGCAGCATCTTCCAGTCGGCATAGACCGCCCGCGCCCGGCGGGAGGCGTCCACGCGCCGGTCCGAGCGCAGCGTCACGCCCTCCGGAGCGAGCCTCGCGGCGACCTCCGCGATCCCGAGCCGGTCCGCCGGCCCGTGAATGAACACCGACCGGTCCGACTGCACGGGCGTGTATGCGAAACCCGCTGCCGCCGGCGCGGGCGACGCCGCCGCCAATGCCGCCAGCGCGGCCGCCGCCCGGAGCGCCCTCACGACCCGGCCTCCCCGGACGGCGCGGTACCCTCGTTCCCGGCCTTCGGCCCGATCCAGTCGAGCCGCACCGCCATGCGTCCGGCATCGGTCGTGAGAAACGCCCGCCCCTCGGCCTGGAGCCCGATATCGCGGAGCACGAAGATGACAGGCTCGTCCTCGACGTCTATCTCGACCATCACCGGCGCCGGCGGGCGCGGGCCGGCGACCACGAAGTCGTAGCCGATCTCGTCGGCCAGGCGCTGCGCCGCGCTCTCCAGCGGGCCCAGCCAGTCCAGCGTCACCCGCTTCTGCAGCTCCGGCGTCACCAGGCGCGGGATATCCACCTTCGGAGCCACCCCGGCCGAGCGGATCTCCGCCAGCTTCGTCCGCGCCTCCTGGGCGCGGACCATCGCCTCGGCCCTCCGCATCTCGGCAGGGTCGCCCGCGACCGCGGCCTCCTTCTCCGCGGGCCGCTCCTTCATCCAGTCGAGATCGAGCGACTGGCAGCCGGCAAGCGCCAGCGCGCCGACGACCATCCCGCCGATGGCCGCGCCCGCGCTCATTGCGCCGCGCTCCCGACGTCCCGTACCACCAGCCAGCGGTTCGGATAGGCCGTGGCCGTCAGCATCCGGCGCATCGGCGAAATCGCCAGCAGCGCGTCGGCCGCCTTCAGGAAACCTTCCTGTCCGTTCCCGCCGCCCTCGAACGCGGCCGCCGCGCCGACGCGGAACTGCCGGTCCGTCTCCCAGGCCAGGTTCCAGCCCGCCCGCTCCGCCCAGGCCCGAAGGACGCCCTCGACGGTCTCGTGACGATCGGGATCTACTTCCCAGCCTGCGGGACCGGGCGCGACCTGTTCCGCCGCCGGCGCCTCGCCTTGTCCTTCCACCGCGGCCTGAGCTCCGGCATCCACACGCCTTCCGGGTCCCGCTTCCACTCGCCCCGGAACCGCAGGCGCCAGACGCCCCGCCGGATCCACTTTCGCATGAGCCGCCTCCCCGTCTTCTGTCGCCGCCGCTCCGGACTGCGGACCGGGCTCCGCGGTGCCCTCCGCCCGGGTTGCATCCGCGGGCGCCGCCGACGACCCGCTCTCGGCAAGCGCGGCCAGCAGATCGACCGCGACGCCCGACGGCAGCCGCATGGCCTCGCGCTGCTCGCTGTCCGCATGGCGGAAGAACACCAGCCGTCCGTCCGCCCAGGACCAGTCGTAACCGGAAAGCCGCGCCAGCTCGTCCAGCACCGCCGGCGCCCTCCCGGTCATGACAAGGCCGAACGGCACCGGCGCGTCGTGGACGACACGCTCGCCCGCGACGCGGCCCGGCCGCTCCTCGAGCACGGCCTCGACGCCCATCAACGCCGCCACTCGGCCGACAAGCTCCCGGAAGGAAAGAGGGTTCAGCTCCTCCACCCGGACCTCCCGGCCGGCCAGGTCCGCCGGCAGGTCCCGCGACGGCGCCTTCACGCTCACCGTCGCCGGCAGAGGCTGCACGGGCGGCGTTTCCGTTGCATCCGCGAGCGTCAGCGCCGCCGCCGACACCGCCATGACGAACCCCGTCAGCAGCAGGAGCTCCCGGCCCGTGCGGTCGACCCGCCGCCGGCGCGCCGTTCGGCTTGTGGACCGCATCCGCATCTCTTCCCCGCGCCGCGTCATTCGCCGGCTCCCGCGCAGCGGCCCAGGGCCGCGCGGGCCTCCCGGTTCTCCTGCGCCCCGACCCGGTTCCAGATCGAGTTGTGCCCGTTCGACACCAGCGCGTCCGGTGCGAACGCCGCATCGATGAAGCGCAGCACGTCCTCGCGGCCCGTGACCCTCGGGTCGTGGAAGCCCGCCGCCGGACCGCCGCCACGGACGACCGGACCGAAACGCTCCACCCGGCCGCCCGGAACCCCGGCAGCGGCCTGGACGCGCTTGTCCAGGGGAGCCGACCCGAAGGACATCAGCGCTTCCAGCTTGCCCGATGCCTGCTCGCAACTGACCGCGAAGCCGATGCGCAACCCGCCGTCGCTTCCCGGCAGCGGCTCGGCCACGCCGAACGCGACATGGGTCCCCTCCTCGACCCGGATCGCGAACGACCGCGCCTCAGGCGCCTTGACCTGCTGTGCGCCAGCGTCCCGGGGCGCCCCGCATGCCAGCGCCAGGCCAAGCGCCAGCGCGGCCGGCAACAGCGCCGGTATCCGCATTCCGGCGGTCATTCCGGAGCCTCCCCGCCGAGAAGGCGCCGCCGGCGCGCCCGCTACCGGACGGCGTATTTGCGCATGTCATGCCGGCTCCGCCCGAACCCGAGCAACCGCCATGGGCGTACGCCCAGCCGCGCGCCCACGGACCCCAGCAGCAGCCAGTCCGACACACCCGACAGCAGGCAGTACGAAATCCCGGAAATGCCGGCCAGGACGATCCAGAGTTCCGCCTTCGTCCTGGCCTGGCGGGCCCCTTGCACGATGGCTTCGGCAATCTCCGCCTTCGTCATCTCCGGGTCCCAAAGCCCCTTCAGGGGCTCCAGAGGCACGATCATCAACTCCGCGAACACCTGGATGATCGCGATGACCATTACCGGAACTACAACGAACCTGAACTCCCGCTCGGATATCCAGGCAAGAACCCGGCGCAGAGGATGACCGCCGCCGGGCGCCCCATCCATCCTGAGCGCCGTCCAGGCCAGAGCTGCGCCGGCGGCATAAGCCAGCACGACCCAATGAAGACCGGCAGCGGCCATCGCAGGCGCCATGACAAGCAGCATCCCGAAGAAAAACGTCATGAACACGCGCCTGATCTCCCGGATCTCCCAGGCCTCCAGGCCTAACCCCTCGCTCATCGCCCTCACCTCACCCGAGCCCGATACCGGCGCGGGCGAACGCCGGCGCCGGTATTCGCGACGCCCGCTTCCGCATCGGTCATTGCCGGCGTGGACAGGCAAGACGTGTGGACACCCGAACCCGCGCGGGCGGCGGCCGCATCCATTCGAACCGCGCAGACAGAGCACAAGTCTTCCTCGACCCAATCGCACGGCTCGTCGTCGCCATGCAGGCAGGCGTTCCACTCCCAGCACCCGCAGCCCCGGCAAATCGGATCGCCCGGCGCCGGCGGAGGAGGCGGGAACTCGAAGACCGCAGCCGCGAGCGCACGCCGCAGTTCGTGTTTTTCCGATGCCCTCATGTCCCGGTCCTTCATCCCCCCGCTCCGGCAACAACGCTGTAGTTCGACGCCACGAAGACGGACGCGGCGGCCACCGCCATGCCCGGTCCCAGCGCCACATGACCTCTCGTCCAGGGTCGCCCGCGGCGGCGTTGAACGCAGCGGTGACGCGCCAGCGACACGAGACCGCCCAGGAAAACGGTCCAGAGGACACCCAGCGGGCCCACGAGAACCCCCAGCCCGGCGAACAGCAGCGCGTCTCCCGGAGAGAACGGCCAGCGCCGCCCGAGCGCTTCCGCTACCCCGATCGGAAGGGCCCCGAGCGCGAAACCGACGCCGGCCCCGGCGAGGCCCCGCAACAGTCCTTCGACCGGCTCCGGTCCTGCCGCCTGCGCCTGCCAGACCGCCGCAGCGCCGGCCAGCGCGCTAAGCCACCACGGATCGATACGGTATGCCGTCCCGTCGAACCACCCGAGCAGCGCGAGCGAACCCATCACCCAGGCAATGACCACGCCGTCGAGCGCCCGCTGCGCATCCACGCCGAGTCCCATCGCGGCAAACCCCGCCAGCGCCGCGGCGAGCAGAAACGCCGGCGCGCCCCTGCCCGGTCCGCGGACAAACCGCGTCAGAGCCTCCCGGCCAGGACGGCCAACCTTGCGGGATTGCGCCGAAATCATGGCGCTGCGCCCCTTGCCGCACTCACCGCGGCCAACCAGGAATGCCGTTTCGCCTCCCTACCCAGGCGAGGCATCGTGCGAAGCGCGTCCAGGAACCCCGTTCGCCGGCCCGTCGCAATCACGGCCAGATGTCCGCCCAGCGACGCTCCGCAAGAGAACGCCGCGGCCGCAGCCGTGAAGAGCGCCAGCCTCTGCACCGCCGGATCGCTGGAGAAGAGGAGAAACAGCCATGCCACGACGACCAGTCCGAGCCCGGCATTGCCGAGCAGCGGCGGCGTGCCGAGGCGATGACCGCTCCACCTGTAAACCGTGTAGAAGAGCGCCACCGTCGCCGGATACAGGACAATGGCTGCCGCCGCCCAGGCAATCCCCCCGGAGACAGGGATACCTTCAAGCGCGGCGAAGAACGTCCCCAGGGCCAGCGCGCTCACTCTCACGGAGAACATTGCATGGAAGATCTCACGGAGATGGTCGGCTGCCTCCGGGCCACCGGCGGGAACCTCGCTGTCGCGCTCGGCTGTCTCTTTCTCTTTTCCCTGGTTGCGTCCGCCCCCGGCGACAGGCTTTCCACCTGGCTGATCGCAGGCCTGCTGTTCTGCGTGGCCGCATGGCGCGTCGTCGTCTGGATGCTCGACTTCAGCGCCTGCTCCTTCTGAACCGGCAGCGCTCCTGTCGCGAGCCGACAACATCCACCGGGCCAGCCGCCTCACAGCTCGTCCTCCCGGACGCCGAAGGTCGCCGGAAACAACTCGCACCAGCGCTTCAGCTCGTCCTGCTCGCAGACTTCCGGCCTCAGCGTCCTGACCGCCGATCCGACCTGGCCCCGCTCCAGGTTCCAGCCCATCAGCTCCTTCTGCGCGGCACGAAGCCGCTTCATCGCCGAAATGTCCGCCTGCAGCGCCTCCCGGACCGCCAGGGCCTCGCTCCGCGCCGCATCCCAGTCCGCCAGCGCCGCGTTCCCCAGCGCCGCCGTCCAGACCAGCGCCAACAACGCGCCGCGCAGCATTGGTCCCGTCACTGGCATCCGGAGCAGCTCCCCACGCTGAGCGACCCGAACGAACCGGTGCCCGTCACCGACACCGAGCCCGTGAAATTCGCGCCCGACGCGCCGAGATTCCCCTGCGCCTGGATGGTCTGCGCCGTCACGCCCTGCGCGACATCCGCGCTGTCCGCATCGAGCCGGCCGGCCACCTCAACCGCATTCGCGTTGACCGTCCCCGTGAACTCCGCGTCGCCCCGGAACACCAGCCCGTCCGGCACCCTCACGCCGCCGAGGACCTCCAGCGACCCCGGGCTCACGGTCGTGCCCACCTGCAGCGTCTGGTCGATCCGGAACTCGCCCGCCCGCATCACGCGGTCCACCTGGAGTTCCTCCGCCGTGAGCACCTTCACGCCCACGACGTCGTTCCCGTTCATGTCCAGGTCGGTCTCCATGCGCGCGGAGTCCGGACATCCCGTCCGCTCGCGCCTGAAGACCGCGTCCCCGCACACACTCTCCCGGTCCAGTTGCCGGTAGACGGCCATCGCCCACTGCCTCGGATGCCCGCCCGCCACGGCCCGGAACGCGGACAGGTTCTCCTGGATCGTCGGACCCTGCAGCTCGCCTGCCGCATTCACGACGCCCAGCGCCTGCTCGCCGCGCGCCTCATACGTCCCTTCCACCGGGTGCCGCGTGTCGCCCGCCGACAGGACCTGCATCGACAGCAGCCTCACCCGGCCGCCGCCCGTCGAAATCGCCCATGCCTGGAGCGGCCGCTTCATCGCGTCGCCCGACTGGTCGAACCCCAGCGGCAGGAAGTCGTCCGTCTTCAGCAGATCGATATCGATTTGGATGGAGGCGCCCGCCGGCAGCGCGGGCGGCACATACTGTCCGTAATTCGCCCTCACATGGCTCTCGACCGCCCCGGCAAGGACCACCAGCTTCCGGCCGGCCCCTACCGCCCTCTGGTCGTTCAGCCTCTCCTGCACCCAGATCGACAATGCCAGCATCAAGCCGAGCATCACCGCGACCCCGATCTGCGCCCCTTGCGGGCTCATCCCCCTCCAGCGCGCGATCCAGAGACGCCTGCGGAAGCCGGTCACCGCCACCGCCCCTAAAGCGCCGGTTCGCAGCCGTTGCAGCTGCCCGTCGTCACGATCCCGCTGAAGGAACCCGAGTTCGCGCCGAGGTCGCCGGCGACCGAAAGCCTCTGTCCCGCCGCCTGTCCGCGCGCCGTCGCCTGCCCGCCGACATCCAGCCGTCCGACGATCTCCACGCTCCCGGCATCGACGGCCCCGCGCGAGGACATCGAGCCCCCGACACTCAGCAGCTGCGGCACGTTGAACGACTGCCCGGACGTCCCGTTCCCGAACCGGAACCCTCCGTCCGCGCTGAACCCCGAAGCCGGATTGTCATCGACGAAGGACAACTGGCCCGGCTGGCCCGGAAAGCCGACCGACACGTTCCCCCCGATCTCCGCCGTCGCCCCTCGGAACCGGCTCGACCCGTTCGCGCCGGCGTTCACGCCCTCCACGCTTCCCGCGCCGAGCACGTCGAAACAGCGCCGCTCCGCCCGCAGCAGCGGGTCGCGGCAATCCTCGCCCGGAACCACCGCCACCCCGTCCACGATCTCCCCGGCCGGCAGCAGCGCCTGGCCGATATCCGTGTTCGGGCCGAACACGAAATCCGTCTCCATCCGCGCCAGTTCCGGCCGCCCGCCCACCGGGCGGCGATGAAGCCGGTCCGCCTCGTGACCGATCCCGAAATCCGCCGTCGCGAACATCGATCCCGAAGCGAGCGTCCCGAGAACGCCCTGGACGGCGCCCAGACGGTCGTGCATGGCGGTCACGTCGCCTCCGACGACCCCGACCAGGTCAAGCCCGCCCATCACCGCCCCGGCCCGGAGCGAGGGCGCCCTGAAGGCAAGCTCCGGACCGGAGAGGCTGCACACGGCCATCGGCACCCCGCCGGCAAGCACCGTCCCGTATCCCGGCGTCGCGACCGCGCCGCCGGCGCGCTCGACCGTGCCGAAGCCGGCCGGGAGGAGGGACCATCCGCGAAGCTCCGCCGGCGTCACCGTGCGGGCCGTCGTCACCAGGCCCGACTGGACCGCCCGGTGCAGGGCCGTGCAGGTCATGCCCCAGACGCGGCCGCGTTCGCGGTCCATCTCCGCGAGCCGGAGCGCATCCTGCTCGCGATACCAGCCCAGCATCGCGACCAGCGCCATCGCCACGACCAGCACCACGCCGGCTTCGCCCCCGGCCCCGCGCCGGCAGCCGCGCCGCAGGCGCCGCAACAGGGATGTCGGCCGGCCCGGCACCGCTCACCCGAAGACGAAGGTGAGGAAGTTGGACTCCGCGCCCTGGGTGCAGGCGCTCGTCAAATCAGCCAAGCTCCACACCCGCGGCGCCTGGGCTGGTACCCCCCCTGGAGCGTTCGCGTTCACCTGGATACGGATGATCCCGGAGCCTGCGCGCGTCCGGTCCGTATAGGCCTTGCCGATGGCGTTGCAGGTAGCGTCGTCCAGCTCGTGGAAGGTGATCCTGAAGCGACCGCCATTGCCGCGGATCGTCACCGGCTGCCCGAACGGATGCTGGATCGACACGGGCGGCCCCACCTGCCTCGCATCGTCAGGGATCCGGTTGAAGGCCTCCAGCGTCGGCACCAGGTCCGCGTTCGATCCGTAGGTGCTCTGCCCCGAGTAGACGCTCTCGACGTTCACCCGCAGCTCGTTCAGCAGGTCGATCGCCTCTCCCTCGTTCCACCTCGCTGAAATGCCGTTATAGGCCGCAATGACGGCCACAACCGCCAGGAGGCCGGCCACCACCGATATCATTACGCCTTGCGGTGTCATCTATCCTCTCCTCAGAACGTCTGGATGCTCAGCGTGATGTCGAAGGACGCCCAGAAGATCAGCAGCGTCTGGGCCATCCCCAGCCCCGTCAGCACCCAGTTCAGCGCCACGGTCCGCGCGCGCATCTGCGCCTCCGACCGCTCGACCCACCGGGCGACGAACCCCGCCAGCGAGTCCTCCCACCCCTCCCGGCCGCTGATGGCGCCCGCCACCGAGGCCACGCCTGCGTCCGGGAACCCCTTCCCGCCCGCCTCGAGCGCCTGTCCGAAGTTCAGGCCCTCGCCCAGCATCAGCTCACCGATCGAGCGCATCCGGCTGCGCACATAGCGCGACGCCCCGCGCTCGAACTGCATGAATGCCTGCTCGTTCAAATCCACGCCGAGGCGCAGATATTCGATGCACACGAACAGGAACCCCGACCCGCTCAGAACCCGGTAAAGGCTGAAGGGAGCGAACCTGTCCGCCAGCTCCCGGCCCCTGCCGGTCCACCGCAGGACCAGCTGCCACACCGCCACGACAAGGCCGGCGAAGATGCAGGCTATGAGAATGTCGTTCTCGTAGAACCCCGTCGAAAACCAGTACAGGAACTTCGAGAACACATCCCACTGCGCCGGGTCGGTCATCTCCGCCAGTTGCGGCATCAGCTGCGCGCCGATGAACCAGGTCATCACCAAGTTCCCGACAAAGACCATGATCGGCGAACCCAGCGCCGCCCGGACCGCCCGGACCTGCACCGAACGGATCTCCGCAAGCTTCGCCGCCGCCGCGAACAGCCGGGCCGCATCGGCGCGGCCCAGCGCGAAAAACACGATGGCCTCCGACGGAGGCACCCAGCGCGCCACCTCGACCGCGAAGTCGTCGGTCCCCCTGGCCAGCGCCGCCTCCCACTCGCGCAGCATGCCGGCCGTGAACGTCCTGCCCTTCGCCCGCGTCACGACCTCGAGCGCCTGGGGCATGCCGAACTCGGACCCGAGCATGTCCTGCATCAGGTGCCAGACGTCGATCCGCGCCCTCGTGCCCGCCGCCAGGAACCGCCTCACGAACATCCACGGGAACCGCATCACCCGGCCGCCTCTCCATCGCCGGAGATCAGCCTCGGCCTCGCCGGCTTCCCGCCCAGCGCCTCCTCCGCCTCGGCGATCTCGGCGCCCTTGAGCAGCGCGTCCTCCGGATCGACCCGGCCCTCGGAGACCGCGCGCCAGACCTTGTGGCCGATCGGCACGCCTCCCATCTCGTTCACCCAGTAATTCCAGGCGCCGATCGCATCCCGCTTGCCCACGAACCGCAGATAGCCGTCGTCGGGAACGATCCACTCCGCCACCGCGATCGGGCGGGCATAGCCGGACCACGCTTCCAGCCAGAGCTCCGAGGCCCCCGCCTGCCGGCAGGCCCCGCACCCCTTCGGATCCCGGTAGCGCACGCCCGGCCCGAGCATGGCCAGCAGAGCCTCCGGAACCGCCGCCCCTTCCGGCCTTTCCGGTTTCGAGCACTTCGGGCACAGCATGCTCACCAGCGTCTGCTTCATCAGGATACGCACGTTCCCGCGCTTGGTGACCTCAGCCTCCGTCACCCCAAGGTCCATCAGGCGGAACAGGATGCCGTTCGCGCTGTGAACGTGGATCGTCGTCCATATCTGGTGGCCGCTGTCGATGAACTGCAGCACCTGGCGCGCGCTCATCCGGTCCCTGATCTCGCCCACCATCCCGGATGCCGGATGCACCCGCACGAAATGCATCAGCCCTTCCTCGAAATGCTTCTCCCGCTCCTCCCCGATGCCCTTGCCCGACAACGCGATCTGGACCGCGCCCTCGATCTCGTTCTCGACCGGGTCCTCCAGCGTCACCATGTTGAGCTGGCCCTTGTGCTCCCTCATCTGCAGGTTGAGGTTCACGACCAACGAGGTCGATTTCCCGTCGCCGGTCTTGCCGCCGATGAAGATGCCGCCGTATTTCGACATCCGGATCTCGCGGAAGATCGCGGCCACCTCCGGCGTGTGGCCCAGGCTCTCCAGCGTCTTGTCCCTGACCTGGCCGCCCCGGAACAGGCGGATGAAAAGCGCGTGCCCGTCCGGCTCATACGGCCCCGCCTGGCAGCGAAGCGCCGATATCTCCTTCGGCAGCGGGAACCTCTCCGAAGGCCTGATGCTGAAACCCTGAAAGCGGTCCCGTTGCAGCGAGGTGTGGCGCGAGCCCTCGTCCTTCACGAAGAACAGGAAGCCGTATGCCTGCTTCGCATCCCGGACCGGGATCGGGTTCCCGATCCGGAACTTCCGGTCGTTGACGATCGCATAGACCCGGCAATCGTCCTGCCCCAGCTGGAACACCACGTCCGAGGCCTCGGCCTTCACCGCTTCGGTGAAGACCGACACCAGCCCCTCGACCACCCTCGGGTTCACGTCGAGGACATCCCCGCCGACCCGGTTGCCGCGCCAGACCTCGGCAACCTCCTGAAGCGTCCCCGTGCTCTCGCGCAGCACGTCCGGCAGCGCCCCGGACCGCTGCAGCTCCACAAGGACCTCGCGCACCTCCAGGTCGCCGACGAACCCCTCGGCAATCATCACCCGGCCGTCAGCCCAGACCGCGCAGCGCTCCCGGAACCGCTCGTCCATGCGGCGCCAGCGAAGCAGCCCCGACGGCATCACCTCCGGCGCGGGCTCGCGAACGAACAGCCCTTTCAGAGCCTTCCCGAAACCGCCCTTCACCGCGAGCTACCCCAATACAGACGGCGCCAGAGCTCCCTGCGGGCCTGCTTCTCCTCGCGAAACACGATTGCCAGGGCGCGCCAGGGAGGCACCTCGCGACGCAACGACACGACCGCCAGCCATGCGCCGTCCGCGATACCGCCCATGGCCACCGCCGCCACCGCGACCCAGCCCGCCAGACTCATGGCGACCGGCGCTTCCGACCACAGAAGCGCCATCGCCACCACCGCGGCCCCGAAACGAAATTCGCCCGACACCGCAAAACCGAATGATCCCTGCCCCTGTCGGCAGAGCACGCACATCGCCAGAAATGCGCTCGCGAACCAGAACCCGTAGACTGCCGCTGCCGACGCAACGCGTTTCACGTCCGGCCCCAACGGGTTCAACAACTCCGACACCACCAGTACAAACAACGCGAATGTCGTCGCCGCCAGGGAACCCGAGCAATTCCAGATCTGCCACCACTCATCAGCTGCACCCAAGCCTTCTACATCGCCCTGCTCGAATTCCTCCTTGCGGCCAGTGCCGCACAACTCATCGCCTCCGCCGTTGTCCTGGCCGCCGCCCTCCACCTGGCCCGCCCGCCAGTCGTCTGGAGCATCCTTGCCGGCATTGGCACGGTGCTTTCCATCATCGGCGTCATCCGGGCTACATATGCCTATCTGGACTGCGTCGGCCCCTGACAGTCCGTTCGCCCGCGCGCCGGCTTCCTTCAACCGGGCCCAGAACGATCCTCGCCGCACCGTCACCGGCCCACCCCCGGCCGGTAAGGGAGACGGTCCGACGTCCACCCCCGGACCCGGACGCCAGGGGGCCGCGCCTCGACCGCCACCACCGTCACCCCGCCCGGCAGGCTCTCGCCGGCCCGCACCCGCCAGACCATGTCCCCGTCGGTGACCGCCGCCCGGAGATCGCCTCCGGAGCCCATCACCGCAAACCATCCGTATTCGGGCGCTTCGTCACCCGATTGCGCAGGCGCCGCTGCCGGCGCCGCCTCCGCCCGGGCCGCCTCCGCCCTGACCTCCGCGATCCTCGCCTCCGCCTCCCGCGCGGCCTCGGCCTTCGCCGCTTCGACCCGGGCGTCCGCCGCGCGGGACATCTCTTCCCTGGCCGACTCCAGAATCGCCGACCTGGCCGCCTCGATCCGGGCAGCCGCCTCGCGCCGCGCCGTCTCCAGCGCCAGCGCTTCTCTTGCGCGCGCCGTCGCGGACTTCTGCAAGGCCTCCGCCAGGTCCAGCTCCGACTGCACCAGCTCCTTCAGGATCGCCTGCCGGTCACGGCACAGCACCAGCACCTCGCGCTCAAGCTCCAGCGCCTCGCTGAACTGGCCCTCGGCAACAGCGCTCGCGATCATCCGCGCGATCGCCTCGCGCGGACACTCGAACACGCGAAGCACCGCCGGCTCATAGGCGATCACCACGGGCTCTTCCGGTTCGGTGGCCGGGGCGGCAGGGGGAGGAGGGCTCTGCCGCCCCGGCTCGACGGCAACGGACGGCGCGGCCCCTTGCTCCGTTGCCGGCGTCCCCGAAACCTTCTGCGTCTCGTCTTCCGCGCCCGGCAGGGCCTGCGAGGCCGGCGGCGGACTCTGGCCGGGACGAAGAACAGGCCTCGTTCCCTCCCGGCCCGTCGCCGCGGCCCCCGTACCGAAATCCGGAGGCCGGACCTGGACGGCCGGAGGCCGACCCTCCTCCGCGCCCTGGGCCTGCCCCCGGGAAGGCGCAAGCGCCACAGCCGACACCGCCAGAGCCGCACAGACCAGCAGCGCGGCGCCCCACCGGAAACCCGGCAGCGCCTTGACGCGCGCCGGCCCCGCAAGGCAGGATGAACCCATGGCCGCGCAGTTCGATACGCTCCTTGCCGCAGAAGCCTTGCATGACGCAGGCATCGACGAGAAACACGCCAAGGCCATCGCCACACAACTGCGGATTGCATCCGACGCCGGCGAACCCGTTACCAGGCCGGAACTGCAAGCCGCGCTCGCCCCGCTGGCGACCAGGGCGGAACTCGAAGCCGCACTCGGCACGCTCAAGACGGAATTGCTCGATCGCATCGCCGAGACCGAGCGCCGGCTGATCGACCGCACGACCTCGCTTCTCTGGCGCCTTGTCGGCGCCATGGTCGCGATCGCCGGCGCCACCATCGCCGTGCTCGAATACCTGCGCCCGCCGACCGGATAGCCTCCGACGGTCTCGGGAGCCGCAAAAGCCCGACCACGAAACATCCAGGGCATCCGCGCCGCTGCCTCAGTAGCGGTCCGGCGTGGACTGCGTCCACACGGCCGGCGTCATGCCGAGCTGGTCCGCGAGCGTGCGCCAGCGGACGGTCTTCGGACCCGCCGGATCGTCCCTGACCGTCATTTCCAGCATGCCGCGCGTCCAGCGCCAGACGCCGTCGAAATGCGGGCCCTCGACCAGGTTCCCCGCCTCGTCCACCACCGAGAACTTGCCCTCGGGATGGAACACGAAACGCCTGTCAGCATACGCCTCGCCCATGAACGGCAAGGAGCGCGGACGGGGCCAGCCGATGAGCTTGTCCGTCAGCTGGAACGCCGCATGACGGTGGCCGGTCGGCAGATAGGGGAACGGATAGCCCATCGGGTAGCGCCCAAGCATTTTGCCGTCGCGACGTCCTTCGAGCCACTCACCGTCCTTGTCCTTCACCTCGTGAAACTCGCTGGTATTCACGATCCGGCCATCCTTCCCGAGTTGCCAGAGTTCGTGAGGACGATTCCCGTTGCCGAGAACCAATGCTCGGCCGTTGCCTTTCTCCGACAACACGATGTTGCCGTGCTGGGCGCGCATGAAGGCCCAAACCTCTTCCTTCGTCGTCGTCGGCTTGCCGCCCGAAGCGCCGAGGCCCGTGCGGCCCGGCGCCGTCATCTGCGAGCCCGGGAAATGCCGGATCGGCGCGTCCGGGTCCTGCCGGCGCAGTTCGTCCATCCGGAGCGAGGTCTGCTTCTCGTTGATCCTGATATGGGCGGGGATCTCCAAGTCCGGGCAAGCATCGGCCACAGCGCGCGGCCAGCTGTCCTGGATTTGGCCGATATTGAGGAGGACATGGGAGTTCTGCAGAATAGCCTCGGACGTAAACTCTCCAGTCTTCGGGTGGTAGAATTCGAACGAGAATTCAGTAAGTTGCGAGGTCAGATCCCACTTTATGTAGCCGCCGGATCCAAGCCGTGGCTGGGACCATTGGGGTTTCGCTGAGGCCCCTCCCCGGATTCTCGTCGCGCCCAGCCAGTAAAACTTGCCATCGACATGACGAGGTGCACATTCGATGACTGTCCCGCCCGCGCTGTAAATCCGCCCGTGGACGATATTGCGGTACCGGCCTATTCCCTCGAAAACATAGGATTTATCGGCTATCAATTCCCGATAGAAGTTCGCGGTGTAGGGCGTGATGTTGCGATGCACCTTCGGGTTGATCCTGCTCGACTGTCCGTGCGCCGCGCAGCCCGCCAGAAGCAGTCCAGCAATAACAACCAGCAACTGTTTCCGCATCGTCTCTCTCTCCATAGTACCTGTTGCACTTACCCGAAGCCTTCGGTGGCTGAATCATCATCTCCACCGGTGCTGACGCCATCCGAGCCGGGGTCTCCCATGGAGCTACCACCGAAACCCTCATTGGCACTATCATCTTGGGCGTTGCCGCTGGTGTCGGTACCGCTGCCGCTGGTGCCCGAGTGCCCGCCGTTATCGCCGTCAGGACCGTCGCCGCAGCCGCTCTGACACTCCGTCTGTATCGGTGTGCAGTTCTCGTCCCTGCGCACCAGTTGCTTCGTGCTGGGCCCGAACGCCGCCCCGGCCGAGTCCACGCAGGCGAACCGCCGGGTCGTCACGACCGGAGCCCCCGGCCGCACCTGGAAGTCCCGGTTCCAGGTGTCCTGCTCATAATGCAGCGTGCAGCTCCCCGTCTCGCCCGACGGACAGCTGCAGGAGGCCGTCGTCTTGTGGACCGGAGCCGAGCTGCAATTGATGACCGGGTCCGGAATGGGCGTCGGAGCCGCCGCCTGGGCGAAGACATGCGGGCACTGGCCGCCGACCCGCTTCCAGGCCGTGCATTGCGCCTCCGGTCCGAGCCCCGCCCGCAGGCCGCAGTCGGAAGGCCAGATATCGGGATTGCCCGGGTCCGTCACCGACAGGTCCCGGCCGCGCGTCTCGCCGGCGCCGCGAACGCTGGTGAGCTGGATCGGCATCCGCCTCGCCTCGCGGATCGAATCAGACGGTGAACTCACGCATTCCACGTCCCGCGTTTCCGTATTCCAGCGGAACCCTGTCACCGTCCTGATGGGGTCCGCAACGGCCGAGACCAGACCCACCCGGTCCCCCGTCGCCGAGGGAACGGCCATGCAGAGCGGCAGCGCCTCGTCGTCTCGCCCGTGCGCGCCGACCGCAATCCTGCTGTTCGCCAGGATGATATGCAGCCCGGTCCGCCCGTTGCCGTAGCGCGCGGGCGCCACCTGGACCTCCCGGTGATCGCGCTGCACGCCCGGGTGCAAGTCTGAGATAGCGATTGGAACTGTATGATTTATATGGATTTCCTGTTCGTTTTGGAGGTCGCTTGACGGCGATTGGTGACAATCGGGGGTTCGCGGGCCGGGATTTGTCACGGTCGCACGATGCCGGGGCGT
>JAJEIH010000055.1 GCA_022827685.1 Alphaproteobacteria bacterium | reverse complement strand
GCGCATTCTTGAGGAGAGAAGCGTTCGATGAGGGTTCCGATGCGTTTCCATGTTGCATCGGATGTGCGTTCGGCCGCTTGTCGCAGTAGGTGCTTGAGCTTTGCGAAGACCTGTTCGATGGGATTGAGGTCGGGGCTGTATTGGGGGAGGAAGAAGAGGTGTGCGCCTGCGTTTCGGATGACCTTTCTGACAGCCGCGCCCTTGTGGCTGGAGAGATTGTCCATCACGACGACATCGCCGGGGGCGAGTGTGGGGGCCCCGTCAGGCGGGGCGGTCCTCGACCAGCACCATGACGGCGCCGTTATTGTGCGCCCGGCCGACAAAGGCCCGGCCGAGGCTGTCGCGCCCGACGGGGACGCCGTTCGCTTCGATCAGGCGGACGGCGCGGTCGGGGTCGGCGAAGGCGATGACATGCCCGGCCATGCAGGGAAGGGGCGGCGCGGCTTCGCCGGGGAACGTCTCCGCGAAGTCTCCGGCGGACAGCGCCGCATGGCCGGCGGGGTCCGCGCCGAAGCCCGCGAGCCGGGCCGCAAGCTCGTCCGGCCGGCCGGAGACAAACAGGCATTGCCGGAGCGCGCTTGCGCCGTTCGGATGCTCCAGCAATTCGGGCCGCCACAGCACCTCCGGCGTCTGGTGCTGGATGACGATGATGCGCCCTTCGGGCCAGCTTGCATCCTCGGAGAAGATGTTGCGGAAGCGCATGTCTCCGGCCGGCGTCGAACGCGCGCGCTGCACCGGCGGCCGGAAGCCCTGCGCCGCCAGGCCCGGCCACGCCTCGTCCGCCGAGTTGCAGCGGAAGGCCGCGATGTGGATGCCTTCGTGCCGGGCCATGAAATGCGACCACGGGTTGAAGCGGCCGGGCGCGCGAATGCCGATCAGCTCGAGATAGCCCTCGCGGAACAGCGCGCAGCGGTTGGCGGTGGCCCAGGGCTGCATCCCGTCTTCGCCCGGAACGGCGCCCTGCTGCGGCGTTTCCGGGGAGAGCAGGAAGCCCAGCCGCTCCCAGGCGGCGGCGCCCGCGTCGAGATCGGCGCGCATCTGGCCGGTATGGTCGAGAGGAAAGGCCGCCATCGGTCAGGGAAGCCGCACGTCGGTCAGCGGCCGGCCCCAGTCCCCGGCGCGGGCCAGCACGCGCGGCAGGTCCTCCTCCAGCATGAAGCCGTCCTCGATGAGCGTCCGCGCCGCCGCCTCTATCGCCCGCACGTAGCCCGCCGCGTCGCCGTAGCACTCCAGCAGGGACGGGCGGGGGTCGCCCGTGGCGGCGCGCTCCTCCGGCGTGTCCGGGAAGGGGATGTAGCTGCCGGAGAACTCGTGCATCGCCCCGCCCGCAACGCCGCGCCGGCGGATGTTCCAGCCCGCGAAGGTGCCGACGGGTGCTGCGACCATCGGCGCGCGCACGCCCGCGATCTCGTTGCCGTCCGCATCGACCGCCGGGACCAGCACGGGATAGCCGTCCTCGGCCAGCACCTCCGGCGGTTCCCTGTCCAGGATTCCCTCATCGGCGCGGGGGCCGAAATCGAGCGCCGGCATGAGGTTGGGCGATTGCGGCACGGCCCCGCCGGGGATTGCCGGGAACTGCTCCCGCCACGCCGCGTAGGGCACGAGCGTGCCGTCGGCGGCGCGGGGATGGCGGCTCGGCGGGGGCGGCGGGCCGCCGTCCGCCCAGCGGTCGAGCGCGTCGAGCATGGCGCGGAACAGCATCGAGGTCTGCGCGACGTTCAGCCAGTGTTCGCAGACCGCCCGGCGCGGCTCGCGCTGGTTGGGGTCGGCGGAATGCTGGGTGCCGGTCCAGTGGTAGATGCGCACGCCCTCCGGCTCGGCGAGGTCGTTGCCCTCGCAGTCCGTGTGGACCAGCGAGCCGCGCCGCTGCCAGTATTCCGTCGCGGTCTGCGTGTGGAGGACGAGCGGGTCGGTATCCGGGCGCTTCAGGACCGCGTCGGTGCGGCCGCTGTGCGGGTCCGTGCAGGGGCTGTAGGCGAAGGGAAAACCGTCGGCCGGCGCGTAATGGTCTTCATGCTGCTGGCCGCCCGAGACCACGGCATTGGCGAAACGCTGGTTCAGCCACTTGCCGCCCGCGCCCGAGACATGCGGCATCAGCCCGTCGAACACCCGCCGGCCGGCGGCGTCGGCGTTGAAGCCCCGCCAGATGAAGTCCCGGATCGCGCGGCCCGTCTGCGAGCGGCCGTATCCGTAGGCCCTGTCGATGCCGCCGAGCGGGTTGCCGACGCCCTCCTCGTAGCGCAGCCAGCTCACGAGGTCGCGCACCGCGACATGCCCGAGGCCCATCACCAGCGGGTCGCGGCCTTCATAGACAAGCTCGTAGATCCAGCCGGGGCGGAAGCCTCCGGGCATGAAGATGTGGCTGTCCGACGGCACGACGGACCGTTCGGGCCCGAGCCCGTCGAGCCCGCCGCCGGTCTCGATGCGCGCGAAGGACCAGGCGTCCGGCGGCACCGGCTCGCGCGGCGCGTCCGCGTAGGGCCGCATGGTGAGGCTCGCCTTCGCTGTATCGAGAGAGACCGCAGGATGGGAGCGCGTCGAGCCGCGGCCGCTGAGCGGCAGGTAGGTGACGCCCGCCTCGTCGGCGATGAATTCGGTGCGCACCGGCCCCGTCACCGGCCCGTCCTCCCGGCGCGCGACAGGAAGGTCGAGCAGCATCCGGCCGTCGCCCGGCAGCAGGTCGCCCTGCCAGGCGCCGAAGACGATGGTGTAGCCGCGCCGGAACAGGAAGCCGTTGCCGGCATGGGCCGGGGTCTGCGGGTCGTTGCTGTGCTCGGCGTCGCAGAAATACTGGAGCGCGCGCTTGTTGCCCCGGTTGCCCCAGTCGAAGAACAGCCGCCGGTTGCCGAGCGCCGGGTCCGCCGGCTGCAATATGAAGACATCGGCGCTGAAGGAGACCAGCCCGTCGCCGTCCCTCGGCGCGAGCGCGATGTCCGTCACCCCCGCCTGCGCCGGCGCCAGCGGATCGACCCGGTAGTGCGCGCGGCCCTCGATGCGCTCATAGGCCCCGGTCCCCGCGAACCGCTGTCCCCCGGCGAAGGGCCGGCGGTCGCGGATCTCCAATTGAACGAGATTGGTCATCGGTGCGCGTTCTCCCGGGCGGAAGCCGCTACAATAGCCGGCCAGTCGAGGAGAGGTCCAAGCCATGTCCGCAACCGGGTCCGTCGTTCTGACCGAGCAAAGGGGCGCGGTGCGCCATATCGTGCTCAACCGGCCGGAGGCGCTGAATGCGATCGACGACGCCCTGGTCCCCGCGCTGACGAAGGCGTTCCGGGACGCCAACGCCGACCCTGGCACGCGCGCCATCGTCTTCCGGGGAGCCGGGCGGGCCTTCTGCGCGGGCGCGGACCTCAAGGCGCGGAAGATCGCGGGAAGCGAAGCCGCGGCGCGCGCGCGGGCGCAGGCG
Source organism: Alphaproteobacteria bacterium (assembly GCA_022827685.1). GTDB lineage: Bacteria > Pseudomonadota > Alphaproteobacteria > Bin95 > Bin95 > Bin95. Next base: position 20,913 of record JAJEIH010000055.1, on the reverse strand, counting down.
ATCCAGGACGTCACGCGCGCTATCGTCTATGGCGATGTGCCGGTGGTCGGCGCGATCCACGGCTGGGCGGTCGGCGGCGGCTTCGAATGGGCGCTCAATTGCGACTTCCCGATCTGGGCGGAGAGCGCGCGGGGCTTCTTCCCGGAAGTGTCCTGGGGCCTGTTCGTCACCGGCGGCGTCTCGGCGATCCTGCCGAACCTGATCGGCCTGCAGAAGACCAAGGAACTGCTAATGCTGGGCGAGCGCTACGATGCGGCGGCGCTGCACGAGCTCGGCATCGCCTGGCGGGTTGCGGCCGACGATGCGCTGCTGGACGAGGCCGTGGCCGTGGCCGAGCGGCTGGCGGCGCTGCCGGTGCGCGCCGTCCGCGACATGAAGCGCACCCTCAACCGCGCCGCCTACGGCGATGTCGCGGAGGCGATGGAGCGCGAGGTGGACGCGGTGGCGCGCTCCTACAACGACCCCGAGACCTTCGAGCGGATCGCCGCCTTCAGCGACCGCTGAAGGCGCTGTCCGGGTCCGTCAGCGCCTGGAGGCGCAGGCCCGCCGTGCGCGCGAAGCGCGTGACGAGCGACTTGCGCCGCGCCGGGTTGACCCTGCCGTGCTCCGGCTCGCGCAGCAGTTCCGCGCCGAATCCGTCCGCGACCAGCAGGCCGCAGCTTTCCGGGATCAGGCGCCTCGGAAACCCTTCCGGGACGGCGAAATAGAAGGCGTCGCAGTAGTCCAGATAGTCCCGCCACTTGGCGTCCGCGCGGAAATCGGCTTCCGAGGACTTCACTTCGACGACGGCAATGCGGCCGTCCTCGGTGATCGCGATCACATCCACGCGGCGGCGGTTGCGCAGGGTGAACTCGGTCAGTACCGCATAGCCGGCGCGGCGCAGGAACCGGCACACGCCGCGCGCGAGAAGGACACCGTCGTTCTTCATATGTTCAGATTAGCCGGTCCTTGCCGGCGAGCGCAAGCCGGACGACCTTCTTCATGGCCGTGGGCAGGGCGTAACCGTCGAGAGCGTCGATGGGGGCCCAGACGCAGTCCGCGGGCGCGGCGGCGGCGCTCCTGCCGGTCCGCACGTCCAGTTCGAGGATGAAATGCGTGAAGCCGTGCCGGGCGATAGCGCCGAGGGGCGCCCATGCGCCTTCGACCGGCGGACCCTCGGGCGGCGGGCCTTCCTCGACCCAGGGGCCGGACGGCACTTCCATCATGCCGCCGAGCAGGCCGGTTTCGGGCCGGCGGCGGAGCAGAACGCGCCCGGCGCCGTCCTCGGTCCAGTAGGCGATGCCGCGCCGCACGGGCCGGTCCCGCTTCGGGGCCTTGACCGGCAGGCTCTCCGCAATCCCGGCCGCCCTGGCGAGGCAGTCCTTCGACCAGGGGCAGGCGCTGCAGCGGGGACGGCGCGGCAGGCAGACGGTCGCGCCGAGGTCCATGACCGCCTGCGCATAGTCGCCGGGGCGCTCGTCCGGCGTGAGCCCGGCCGCGGCCCTGTGGATCGCCTTCTTCGCGGCGGGCAGCGGCGTCTCGATACGAAAGAGCCGGGCCATCACCCGCTCCACATTGCCGTCCACGGCGGTCGCCTTGCGGTCGAAGGCGATGGCGGCAATGGCGGCGGCCGTGTAGGCGCCGACGCCGGGCAGGGCGCGGAGTCCGGCCTCACTGTCCGGAAAGCGGCCGCCATGCTGCGCGGCGACGATGCGGGCGGCGGCGTGCAAGTTGCGCGCCCGGGCGTAGTAGCCAAGGCCCTGCCACGCCTGCAGCACCTCGTCCAGCGAAGCGGTGGCCAGCGCCCCGACATCGGGCCAGCGCTCCAGGAAACGGCGGAAATAAGGGCCGGCGGCCGCCGCCACCGTCTGCTGCAGCATGATCTCGCTCAACCAGACGCGGTAGGGCTCGGCATGCTCCCCCGGCGGCGCGCGCCAGGGCAGTTCGCGGCGATGCCGGTCATACCAGGCAAGCAGCGCCTCCGCCTTCGTCTTCATGGCCTCTCCCGCCGCCCTCGAGGCGGTCCCGGTCATCATAATGCCGGGATTCCGTCATTGAGGTTTGTCCCGTTTGGGGCATGCTGGGCGCATGACGGGAAGGAACCGAAGCAGGCGCAGGGCGGCGCGGTTTGTCGCCGTCGGGGCGGCGGTGGAACGAGGGCTCGCGCCGACCGCCCGGAAGCACGGCTTTTCGGAAACGCGGCTCCTGCTGCGATGGGAGAGCGTTGTCGGGACCGAAATCGCGGCATGGACGCGGCCGCTGCGGCTGGTCCGCGGCGTGTTGCATCTGCGGGTCGCGTCAGCCTGGGCGACCTATGTCCAGCACCAGGGGCCGTCGATCCGGGACCGCGTGAACCTGTTCCTGGGACGCAAGGCGGTGACGCGCATCGTCCTGAAGCAGGGCCGCATCGACACGCCGCCGGCTGCAAGGCCTCCCATGGAACCGGCGCCGGAGCCGGTTGCGGTGTCCGGCATATCCGACCCCGAACTCAGCATTACGCTCGCGCGGTTGGGCGGCGCCGTGCAGGCGCGGCAGAAACGGACGGCCGCGTCCCGCAAGGCCTCGCCCTAGAGGATTTTCCGAAGATATATTTTTGAGTCCGGATGCCTTGTTTATGCCTCAATTTTGAATTAGCATACGACATCTTGTTGTGGGGCTATGCCAATGCGGAACATATGGACCGTTGTTGTAGTCGTGGCAGTTGCAGTCATCGTCAGCGCCGCCTACAACTCCTTTTTCGCCAGACAGACCGGTTCGCAACTTGCCGTGAGTCCGCTGGACAGCGTCGCCGCCCACGCGGCGGACGCCGTTTCGAATCCGGAAATCGGGCTGGAAGAACGAGTGCTCGGCGAGGAAAGCGCCAGAGTCACAATCGTCGAATATTCTTCGCTGACCTGCCCGCATTGCGCGCGGTTCCATGCCGAGGGCTACCGGCACCTCAAGAGCGCCTATATCGACACCGGAAAGGTGAAACTCGTCTTTCGCGATTTCCCGCTCGACGGACTGGCGTTGCGCGCGGCGGCGCTTGCCGAATGCGTGCCGGCCGGGCGCTATTTCCCCTTCCTTCAATTGCTTTTCGAGGGCCAGAGAAGCTGGGCCGGTTCCGATAACCCGCTGGCGGAACTCCTGCGTCTCGGGCAGCTCGCGGGACTCAGTCAGGAACGCGCAAACGAGTGTCTTCGGGACGAGGCGGGACTGGAGAAGATTATCCAGGAACGGCTGACCGGCCAGGAGCAATACCAGATCGATTCGACGCCGAGTTTCATAATCGATGGGCGCAGGCATCCGGGCGCCCTGACCGCGGATGAACTCGACGAAATCCTGGCGCCCCTGCTGGGTTGACCTGCTCCTTGCGGCAGCCGTTATCCGGCTGCCCATAATGCGGCCACCAGGCAGGCGTGCAGCGCGCATGCAGCAATAAAGAGGCGCAGGGCGCGGCGAATGTCCTCTGTCGTGGCCCTGCTGCGCCCCCGCCCCATCCAGGCGTCCTCGACCGCTTTGCCGCCATAGCGCCGGGGCCCTGCAAGCGCGAGGCCCAGCGCGCCGGCCATCGCCGCCTCCGGCCAGCCGGCATTCGGCGAGCAGTGCCGGTGCGCGTCGTTCATCACCGCGCGCCATGCGCCGAGCGGGCTTGCCCGGCGGAAGCAGAACGCCGCGCCCATGAGCAGGAGGGCGGAAATCCGCGCCGGCAGGAAACAGGCGATATCGTCGGCCCGCGCCGACCAGGCGCCGAACGCCTCGTGGCGCTGCGTGCGGTGGCCGATCATGCTGTCGAGCGTGTTGACCGCCTTGAAGGCGCAAAGCCCCGGCAGGCCGAGCAGCAGGAACCAGAAAGCGGGCGCGACCACGCTGTCGGAAAAGTTCTCCGCCAGCGACTCGATCCCGGCGCGGGCGACGCCGTGGGCGTCGAGCGAGGCCGGGTCGCGTCCGGCGACATGGGAGACGGCCTCGCGCCCCTGCTCCAGGCCGGCGTCGAGGCCGGCGGCGACCGCGGAGACATGGTCGTACAATCCTCGCTGGGCGATGAGCAGGAAGGCCAGCAAGAGGGTCGGCAGCCATCCGAAAAGACTGAGCGCCCAGCCGGCCGCCGCGGCCGTTGCAGCGACCGCCAGCAGGGCGAAGGCCCCGCGCAGCCGCCGGTCGGCAGCCGGACGCTCGGGCCGGTTGAGACGGGTATCCATGCGCTCGATCATGCGCCCCATCAGGGCGACCGGGTGCGGCACCCGGCGGAACAGGGCCGGCAGGTCCCCCAGCGCCGCGTCGAGCAGCAGGGCGCCAAGCAGGACCGGGACGATGCTTGCCGTTCCGTCTATCATGGGCGCCGATTCTACTCGAAACGAGAGGCGTGATGCCCAAGACCGGAGTCATGGTTTGCGGCCACGGCAGCCGCGATGCGGATGCGGTGCGCGAGTTCCTGGCCCTTGCCGAGGGGCTCCGGCCCCGCCTGCCGGACTACGACCTGGAGATCGGCTTCCTCGAATTCGCCCGTCCGGTAATCCGCGAAGGGCTGGAAGCGCTGGCGGAACGCGGCAACCGGCGCATTCTGGCGGTTCCCGGCATGTTGTTCGCCGCCGGGCATGTGAAGAATGACGTGCCCTCGGAAATCAACGAGTTCGCGCAGGCGCACCCCGATATCGACATAAGGCTGGGGCGGGACCTCGCCATCGACGCGAAGCTGCTGCAGGCCGCCCGCGCGCGCATCGAGAGCGTGCTGGACGACGAAACGCCCCGCGCGGAAACGCTGCTGATGGTGGTGGGGCGGGGCACCAACGACCCGGACGCCAACTCCAATGTCAGCAAGGTCGCCCGGATGCTGTGGGAAGGCATGGGCTTCGGCTGGGCCGAGACCTGCTATTCGGGGGTTGCTCACCCGCGCGTCGATGCCGGGCTGGAGCGGGCCGCCCGGCTCGGCTTTTCGCGGATCGTGGTCTTCCCCTATTTCCTGTTCACCGGCGTGCTCGTGCGGCGCATCTACGACCAGGCCGACAAGGTGGCCGCGGCGCACCCCGGAATATCCTTTGTCAAGGCGCCTTATCTGAACGACCATCCCCTGGTGCTGGACAGCTTCGCGGAGCGCGTCCGGGGCGCATTGACGGGCGACAACCTGATGAATTGCGCGCTCTGCAAATACCGGGAACAGATCGTCGGGCGGGAGGACGAGGTCGGCACGCCGCAGGCGGGGCATCACCACCATGTGCGCGGCGGCGGCCATTCGCATTCCCACGAACACGGGCACGACCATTCCCATGAGCACGGGCACGGCCACTCCCACGGGCACTGATGCACACATATCTGCGCGATCCCGCGGCGATCTACCGGCTTTCCTTCCGCATGGCGCGCGAGGAAACCGACCTGTCGGGCCTGCCGCCGCGCGCCGCCGGGCTTGCCTTGCGGCTCGTCCACGCCTGCGGCCGGCCGGAGATCGTGCAGGACCTTGCCCTGAGCGCGGGCGTCGTCGAACGCGCGGAAGCCGGGCTGGTGGGCGGGGCGCCGGTCATCGCGGACACGCGCATGACGGCCGAGGGCATAATCGGGCGGGAGGCCGTCTGCGCCATAGACGACCCTCCGGTCGCGGAAGCGGCGCGCGCCGGCGGCAATACGCGGGCCATGGCCGCGATGGATGCGCTGGCGGACCGCTTCGGGGGCGCCGTCATCGCGGTCGGCAATGCCCCGACGGCGCTGTTCAGGCTGCTTGAGCTCGTGGCCGCGGGCGCGCCTTTGCCGCTGGCGGTCCTCGGGTTTCCGGTGGGTTTCGTGGGCGCGGCGGAGTCGAAGGCGGCGCTGATCGAAAGCGGCCTGCCGCATGTCGCACTCCGGGGCCGCTTCGGCGGCAGCGCGCTCGCGGCGGCGGCCGTCAATGCGCTGCTCTACCCGTCCGAGACCGCGCCGTGACGCCCTGGCTCACCGTGCTCGGCATCGGCGAGGACGGCCTCGAACCGGCCGGCCGCGCCATCGTCGAGAGCGCAGAGTTCCTGGTCGGCGGCAAACGCCATCTGGCGCTTGCAGGGACGGGGCCGGCGGAGTGGATGACCTGGCAGCGGCCGCTGTCGCGGACCCTCGACGCCATCCTCGCGCGCCGCCCGCGGCCGACTGTCGTGCTGGCGACCGGCGACCCGATGTGGTTCGGCATCGGCAGGTCCCTGGCGCGGCGGGTGCCGGCCGGGGAAATGCGCATCCTGCCCGCCGTCGGCGCGTTCTCGCTGGCTGCGGCGCGGCTTGCGTGGCCGCTGGAGAGCGCGGCGGCGCTGTCGCTGCACGGCCGGCCCCTCGGCCTGCTCGCGCTGCATGTCGCGCCCGGGGTGAGACTCCTGGCGCTGTCGCATGACGGCGGCACGCCCGCGCGCGTCGCAGAGTGGCTCACCCGCCACGGCTACGGCGCAAGCCGCATGACGGCGCTGGCGCATATGGGCGGTCCGCTGGAGACAGGCGCGGAAGGCCGGGCCGATTGCTGGACCGCGGAAGTCCCCGACCTCAATACGCTCGCCATCGAATGCGTGGCCGGAGACGGCGCCCGGATTTTCTCCCGTGCGCCGGGCCTCCCGGACGAGTTCTTCGAGCATGACGGCATGCTGACCAAGGCGCATGTCCGCGCGGCGACGCTTGCCCTGCTCGCCCCGACGGCGGGCGGCCGTCTCTGGGATATCGGGGCGGGGTCGGGGGCAATCGGCATCGAATGGATGAGGGCCGGGGGAACGGCGGACGCGGTGGAGCCGCTTGCCGCCCGGCGCGCGGCGATCGCGCGCAATGCGGAGGAGCTGGGCGCGCCGGGGCTGGAAATCCATGCCGGGGAGGCGCCGGCGGCGCTGGCGGGACTGGCGGAGCCCGACGCCGTGTTCGTGGGCGGCGGCCTCAGCGCGGAGGGCGTCATCGAGGCTGCGTGGGACGCGCTCAGGCCGGGTGGCCGCATCGTGGCAAATGCGGTCACGCTGGAGGGCGGAGCGCGGCTGGTCCGGGCCCGGTCCGAACTGGGCGGCGACCTCTATCGCGTTTCGGTCGAGACGGCCGCGCCGGTCGGGCGCTTCGACGCCTTCCGGCCTGCCATGGCGGTGACGCAGTGGGCCGCGCGAAAGCCGTGGCGGGCGGGCCCGTGAGCGGCTGGGTCTGCGGCGTCGGCGTCGGCCCGGGCGACCCCGAACTCCTGACCCTGAAGGGCCTGCGCATCATCCGCCAGGCTGAGGTGATCGCCTTCCCCGCCCCACTGGAAGGATCCAGCTTCGCCCGTTCCATCGTCGCCTCGCATCTCGACGATGGGCGGATAGAGCTGCCGATCCGCATGCCGATGCAGGCGGCGCGCTTTCCGGCCAAGGCCGTTTACGACCGCGCGCTGCAGGAGATCGCGGCGCATCTGGAAGCCGGGCGGGGCGTTGCCGTGCTTTGCCAGGGCGACCCGTTTCTCTACGGCTCCTTTCTCTATCTCTTTGCCCGCCTGTCGGCGGACTGGCCGGTCGAAGTGGTGCCCGGCGTGTCGTCGCTCACGGCCTGCGCGGCGGCGGCGGGCACGGCGCTTGCGGCGCGCAACGACGTGCTGTCGGTGTTGCCGGCTCCGCTCGGCGATGCGGAACTGGAAACGCGCCTCTCGGCCTGCGATGCGGCGGCTCTTGTCAAGGTCGGGCGGCATTTCGGGCGCGTAAGGGGGTTGCTCATGCGCCTCGGCCTCGCGGACCGCGCCCGGCTGGTCATCCATGCCGGGCTGCCGGACGAGCGCGTCCTGCCGCTCGACCGCGCCGATCCGGCGGATGTGCCCTATTTCTCGACGATTCTTCTCCACAAGCGGGGCAGGGCCTGGCTGTGACAGTCGCGGTGGTGCTGACCGAACGCGGCGCAAGCCTTGCGGAGCGGCTCGGCCTCGAAGCTGTGCCGCTGGACGAGATGGAAGGCCGGTTCGAGGCGGGCGAGCCTGTCGTTGCCGTAATGGCAGCCGGCATCGCCATCCGGCGGCTGGCGCCGCTTCTGGTTGACAAGCGCGGCGAGCCGCCCGTCGTTGCGGTGGCCGAGGACGGCAGCGCCGTGGTGCCGCTGCTCGGCGGCCACCGGGGCGCCAACCGGCTCGCCCGCCGGCTCGCCCGGACGCTCGGCGTGCAGGCTGCCGTGACCACGGCCAGCGATGTCTTGTTGGGGGTGGCGCTGGACGATCCGCCGCCGGGCTGGACGCTCGCCAATTCCGAGATGGCGAAACCGGTCATGGCGGCGCTGATCGGGGGAGAGCCGGTGCGCCTGGAAGTCGAGGCGGGCGACGCCGGGTGGCTGGCGCCGCTTCCCTGGTCGGACGGGGGGAGGCTGGCGGTGCGGGTCTCCGACCGGTCTCTGTCTTCCAGGCGGGGCGAACTGCTGCTTCATCCGCCGAGCCTCGTTCTCGGCGTCGGGCTGGAACGCGGCGCGCCCGCCAGCCTGCTGCGCGACCATGTGGCCGGGACGCTGGAAAACGAAGGGCTCGCCCGTGCCTCGCTCTGCGCCGTGGCGACGCTCGACCTCAAGGGAGATGAGCCGGCGGTCGCGGCGCTCGGTCTGCCGCTGCGCCTCTTCGACGCCGAAGCGCTCGACCGGATCGAGGTGCCGAACCCGTCCCCGACGGTTGCGGCCGCGGTCGGCACGGCGAGCGTCGCGGAAGCGGCCGCGCTCGCCGCCGCGGGCAAGGGGGCGGTCCTGGCCGTGTCGAAACGGATCGGGCGGCGCGTCACCTGCGCCATCGCCCGGGTCGCGCCGCCGGAGGGCCGGCTGACCGTCGCGGGCATAGGCCCCGGCGCTCCCGCCACGCGAACGGCCGAAGTGGAGGCTGCCATTGCGTATGCCAGCGACATTGTCGGCTACGGCCCCTATCTCGACCTGGTCGCCGACCTCACCGGGACGAAGCGGTGCCACAGGCTGGCAATCGGCGAGGAGAGCGAGCGGGCGGACCTGGCGCTTCGGCTCGCCCGCGAGGGCAGGGCCGTCGTGCTGCTCGCCTCGGGCGACGCCGGCATCTATGCGCTCGCCGGGCTGGCCCTGGAGCGCAGTTGCGGCGCCGTGCCGGTGACGGTGCTGCCCGGCATCTCGGCCATGCAGGCCGCAAGCGCGAAGGCGGGCGCGCCGCTCGGCCACGACTTTTCCGTCATCTCCCTTTCGGACCTGCTGACGCCGCTGGAGACAATTCGCGCCCGGGTCGAAGCGGCCGCCGCGGCGGATTTCGTGATCGCCTTCTACAACCCGGCCTCGAAGGAGCGCCGCCGCCCGCTTGAAGAGGCGCTTGCCGTTCTGGCGCGCCACCGGCCCCCCGACACGCCGGTCGTCAGGGCCCGGAATCTCGGCCGCCGGGACGAGCTGGTGGCCGTCGAGACGCTGGCGGACCTCGACCGCGAGGCGGTGGACATGACGACCGTGCTGATCGTGGGCAACAGCCAGACGGCCATCGTCGCCGGGCGGGTCGTGACGCCGAGGGGCTATTCGTCGTGACCGTGCATTTCATCGGCGCTGGCCCCGGCGCGCCGGACCTGATTACGGTGCGCGGGCTGGCACTGGTCCGCTCGTCGCTGGTGGTGCTCTATGCGGGCTCGCTGGTGCCGGAGGAGGTAATTGCGGAGGCCCCGGACGACGCGAGAGTCCTCGACACCGCCGCAATGACGCTGGACGAAATCGAGGCAGAGTTCGTTGCGGCGGATGCTGCGGGCAAGGATGTGGCGCGCGTGCATTCGGGCGATCCCTCGCTCTATGGCGCCATTGCCGAGCAGATGCGCCGCCTCGACCGGCTGGGAATCGGCTACACGGTCACGCCGGGAGTGTCGGCCTTTGCCGCGGCCGCCGCCGCGCTCGGTATCGAACTCACCGTGCCGGGCATCGCCCAGACGGTCACGCTCACCCGGACGGCCGTGCGCGCGACGGGTATGCCTCCCGGCGAAGAGCTCGCCGCCCAGGCGCGGAGCGGCGGGACGCTTGCGATCCACCTCTCGACCGCCAACCTCGCCAATGTCGTCCGCGCCCTCAGGCCGGAGCTGGGAGAGGACTGCCCGGTCGCCGTCGTCTATCGCGCCAGCCAGCCGGACCAGAAAATCGTGACCGGCACGCTTGCAACGATACGCGAGCGGGTGAAGGCGGCGGGCCTCGCCCGCAGCGCGCTCATCCTGGTCGGCAAGGCGCTTGAGGCCGGAGAGTTCAGGGAGAGCCGCCTTTACGACCCCGCGCATCATCACGCATCGCGGCCGCGGCGGCGATAATCCGCCGGGTCTCGGACCAGAGCCGGTAATCGTCGAGACCGTCCAGCGGGGTCCAGCGCGCTTCCGCCGCATCGTCGCCCGCAACCGCCTCGCCGGAGATCCATTCGGCGGCGAAGTCGATCAGCGTGTAATGGGAAATCGCGGCGCCGGTCTCGTCGCGGCGGATGCCGTCCACGACATCGACGAGGCCGATCAGCGCGATCTCGACCCCGGTCTCCTCGAGGATTTCGCGGTGGGCGGCGTCGCGGACGGTTTCGCCCCGCTCCTGCTTGCCGCCGGGAATGCTCCACTGGTCCTTGCGCGGCGGCTCGCCCCGCCGGACCAGCAGCACATCGTCCCCGCGCAGGACGACCACCCCGACCCCCACGACCGGCCTCTCCGCGCCAACCATCGCCGCGCCTTTCGAACGTCAGGCCATATACTGGCCGCCGTTCACCGAGACTGTCGAGCCGGTAACGAAACAGGCGTCGTCGGCGACCAGGAAACGCACGACATGGCAGATCTCCTTCGGGTTTCCGAACCGCCCGACCGGGATATTGCCCTTGATGACCTCCTGCACGCGCTCCGGGATCGCGCGCACCATCTCAGTATCGACATAGCCCGGGCAGATGGCGTTCACGGTGATGCCCTTGGCCGCGTTTTCGAGCGCCAGCGCCTTTGTGAAGCCGAGAATGCCGGCCTTGGCGGCGGCATAGTTGGTCTGGCCGATCTGCCCCGTCTGGCCGTTGACCGACGAGACGTTGACGATCCGCCCGAAGCCCCGGTCGCGCATCTTGCCGATAACGGTGCGGCACATGTTGAAGCAGGAGGTGAGGTTGGTCTCGATCACTTCGTGCCAGGCCTCCTGCGGCATGCGGTGCAGGAAGACGTCGTGCGTGATGCCGGCATTGTTGATGAGGATATCGACCGGCCCGTGGCTCTCCTCCAGCTTGTGGACCGCGCGCTCGCAGGCACCGTAGTCGGAAACGTCGAACTGCTGGATGTCGATGCCGGTTTCGTCGTGGAAGCGCTCGGCGCGCTCGACATTGAGATGGAAGCCGGCAACCACGTCATAGCCGTCGGCCTTCATGCCTCGGGAAATTTCCGCGCCAATCCCTCTCGTGCCGCCGGTAATCAGGGCCACTCTCGGCATTGTCTCGGCTCCTTGTTTTTTTGCAATGCACAAAAGATGGCATTGCTATGTTGCAATGCAATATAAGCGCCGCCGGACGTGGCATCGTGTCACGGAAGACCGTTCATCCAGGCGAGCAGGGGCCGCCAGACGCGCCGGGGTGCGGTCTTTGACGCCATGAGCCCGATATGCCCGAGCCGCGGCCGGCGCACGGTGGCGTTGCGCAGGGCGCGCGCGAGTGCGAGTGCGGAGGCGGGGGGCACGATCCGGTCGCCCGCGGGAACGACAACCCATGCCGGCAGCGCCGCGGCTTCGGGCCGGACCGGTTCACCGTCGATGCGCCATTCGCCCCGCGCGGGCTCGTTGCGGCCGTACCAGCCGGTGAAACATTCACGCGCGACCGGCGCCGCCAGAGCCACGCCGTCATTCACCCAGTCCTCGAGTTCCACAAAGGCCCGTTCCGCTTCCGAACCGGGCTCAAGCGCGCCGAAGGCCAGGAACTTCCTCGGCGTGAGCATGGGGTCGAGGGCGTAGAAGCAGGTCTGGAGTGCATCGACCGGCATTTCCCCGCTGCCGGCCAGCATGTCTGCAAAGGCGGTGCCGGCGAAAGCAAGCCGCCGCGCCTCCGGTCCCCCTCCGCCGTGGAAGTCCCAGGGGGCGGCGAGAAGCGCCAGGCCGGCGAACGATACGGACGCCCGCAGCACCGTTGCAAGGGCCAGCAGCCCGCCCATGCAGTATCCGATGACAACCGGCGGGCGCTCGGACAGGCGCGCCGCCTCGCAGGCGAAGGGCTCCAGGACGTTCCGGATATAGCCCGTGCAGTCGAAGCCGCGCTCGCGCTCCCCCGGGCTTCCCCAATCGACGAGCAGCACGCGCCAGCCGCGGGCCGCAAACCACCTCGCGAAGCTGCGGCGTCCGGACAGGTCGCAGACATGGTAGCGGTTGACAAGCGAGGGCACGACTAAAGCCGCCCGCTCGCCTTCGCCATAGGAGATCAGCCGCGCCGCGCCGCTTCGCGCGACGACCGTTTCCGCCCCGGATGCGCGCCGGAAGGGGTGCGCGCAATAACGGGCGACTGCCGCCTCGAAATCCGTGAGGCGCCGCAGCGCTGCCTGCCCGACGGCCTCGGGGGCAACGGCAAGTCCGGCGGCCTCGCCGGCGAGATCGCGGTGCCAGAGAAACGCGCTAGCCGGTCCCGTCGCGGCCGCTGCCGCCGCACCGCCCCAGACCGCCGCCGCCGTCGCCATGTGGAGCGCCAGCGGCCTCGGACCCGTCCTGCCGGCCGGGAGGGTCATCCGGCAGCGGCGGGAACGCCAGACTCGCGGTCTCGCGCCACCATGCGAGAACATTCCTTTCCCAGAGGTCCAGGAAATCGTCCGCCTGTTCCTTGTCCGGCTCTTGACTCATCAGTCCGGGATTTTACATTAGATTGAAGGGCTTGCGCCCGTCGTGATTGGATAACGGATTTTGATTGGATAGAGGTTGTCATGATGCCTTCCCGCCCGGGCAGGGTTCGGGCTGCCCTCTTCGTCGACTTCGACAATGTATTCCTCAGCCTGGAAGCCGTCGATGCGCGCGCCGCCAAGCGGTTTGCCGAACAGCCGGGGCGCTGGATGCACTGGCTGGAGCGCGGATACCACACCACCGGCGGCGGCCGGGAAGGCCGCACGCGCCGCACGCTCCTCATGCGCAACTGCTACCTCAATCCCGCCACCTTCTCCCGGTTCCGCGGCTTCTTCACCCGGAGCGCGTTCTCCGTCATCGACTGCCCGCCGCTTACCGGAGGCGGAAAGAGCGGCACCGATATCTACATGGCGATCGACATCATCGACGCCCTCGACCATGCCACGCCCTTCGACGAATTCATCATCCTGTCGGCCGATGCGGACTTCACGCCTGTCCTGCTGCGCCTGCGCGCCCACGACCGGCGCACGGCGATCCTTGCCAATGCCGTGGTCGCGCCGGCGCTGACGGCCGCCTGCAGCTATACCATCGAGCAGTCGGTGTTCATCGAGAGCGCGCTCGGGGACGCATCGGCGGGCGGTCCGGCCGTGCTGGGCCCGGCGGATGCCGCGCGCCCGCTTTCGCCCCGTCCCTTCACGCCGCGGCCGTCCCTGACGGGCGATTACTCGGTGCTTCCGGAGGTCGCTGCGGTTCTGCATGAATCGATCGAGCAGGACGGGCCGATCCCGGCCGCCGAGCTGCCGCACTTCTTCTTCCGTTTCGCCAATTTCCGCAACAGCGACTGGTTCGGTTTCCGGTCGCTCCGCCGCCTCGCCGAGGCGCTGACGACCGTCGATCCCATGCTGGAATGCGGCGAGCCGGGCGAAGAATGGCAGATGGCGCTGCGCGAGGCGCCGCTGGAGCCCGCGCCGGCCGAGACGTTCGAGTTCGAGGCATCGACCGAGGCCGAAGAGGGCAGTGACGGATTGCCGGCCCTGATCGAGACAATCCACCACCTGGTCGGGATTCCGGCATTGGACCCCGACGGGTTCGACCTGCTGTTCGAGCATATGGCGAAGCTGTTCGACGAGGGCGTGACCGACCGGGCCGCCATGACGCGCCTGCTTCAGGAGCGAACCGGCGAAGAAGGCATGTCGCTCCCGCGCGAAGCGGCGGAATTCGTCACCACGGGGCTCTGGCAGTCGGGCTTCGATGTCGCTTCGGACGCCTCCGACCCGGACGTGGTGGCGAAGGCGTTCCGGGACTACATCGTCGTCAGGTGCGAACAGGCGCAGCGACCGCTGAGCGCGGAAGAGCTTGCGCTGGTCGATGAGTGGCTGGTGGGGGCCTGACTGCCGCCTGTGCTATGCTGCGCCGCAACCCGGACCCGATGAGGCGGCGACAACATGGCTGCGACCGAGGAAGGGGCCCCGATCCGCATCCGCAAATATGCGAACCGGCGCCTCTACAACACTGCAACCAGCAGCTATGTCACCCTTGCGGATCTGGCCCAGCTGGTCCGTGACGGGGTCGAGTTCACGGTCGAGGACGCCAAGAGCGGCGAGGACCTGACGCGGGCGACGCTGACCCAGATCATCGTCGATGAGGAGCAGAGCGGCGCAAACCTGCTGCCGGTCTCGCTGTTGCGCCAGATCATCTCCATGTACCGCGACAATGCGGGCTGGATGCTGCCGGCCTATCTCGAGCAGTCGATGGAGTGGTTCACCGCCAATCACGACGCCATGCGCCGCGAGGTCGAGCGCGCATACGGACCGGCTGCCGCGTTCGGCTCCCTGGACGATCTGGGCAAGCGCAACCTTGCGCTGTTCGAGCAGGCCATGCGGATCTGGAACCCCTTCGGGGCGGCGGCGCCGGAAGCGAAGGAAGCGCCGCCCGATGCAGGCGGCGAGCTGCAGGCCATGCGCAGCGAAATCGCCCGGATGCAGGAGCGGCTGGACGCGCTGGCGGGGAAGGGCGACGGCTGACGGACCCGGACTCCGGGGCTACGGGCCGCCATAGAGCCAGGCCATTCCTTCGCGCAGGTCCGTCGTCGAGAGAACGTGGTTGCGCAGTTCCCGGCGCACGCCGTCCGCGTGGTAGATCTCGCCCATCATCCGCGCCGTGAGCTGCACCCGGGCGGTGCGGAGGTAGCGGGCCTGCGAATAGGCGCGGAAGGCCCGCTCGACATCGTCCCCGGCGGCGAGCGCGTCGGCCAGCGCCACCGCGTCCTCGACCGCCATGCAGGCGCCCTGGGCCAGATATTGCAGCATCGGGTGCGCCGCGTCGCCCAGCAGGCAGACCCGCCCGCGCGACCACCCGGACACCGGCTCCCGGTCGCAGAGTACCCACATCCGCCACGTCTCGATCTTTTCGAGAAGCGCCATCGGCCGGGGCGAGATGCCGGCGAAGCGCTCCATCAGCTCGTCCGGGTCGCCCTCGCTGTCCCAGCCCTCGACATAGCGGTCGGAGTGGAACACGGCCACGAGGTTGAACAGGGTGGAGCGCCGGAGCGGATAGTGGACCAAATGGTTGCGCGGCCCGGCCCAGAGCGCGGCCGCATTCCAGCGCATGTCCTCCGGCACCTGCCCGATCGGCAGCACGGCCCGGTAGGCGATATGGCCGGAGACATCGGGCGGCCCGTCGCCGATGACATGCTCGCGCACCTTCGACCAGAGGCCGTCCGCGCCGACCAGGAACGAACCTTCCCGGCTGCCTCCGTCCGCCAGGCGGGCGCGGACACGCCCGCCAAGGTCCTCCACCGAGACGACCTGCGCATTCGTTTCGAGTGTGACCGACCCGGACGCCTTGCAGGCTTCCAGCAGGGTGCGGTGGAAATCGGCGCGGTGGGTCACGGCATAGGGCGCGCCGAAGCGCTGCCTGAACGCCGCGCCCAGATCGCCCGTCACGACCGCCTCTTCGGTCAGCGCGTCCATCATCACCAGCCGGTCCACGAACACGGCGTCGCGCGATATGGCCTCGGCGACGCCCAGCCGGTCGAACATGCGGAACACGTTGGGCCCGAGCTGGATGCCTGCGCCGATCTCGCCGAAGGCCGGCGACTGCTCCAGCACATGGCTGGCGATGCCGCGGCGCGCGAGCGCCAGCGCCGCCGCGAGGCCGCCGAGGCCGCCGCCGACGATCAGCGCGCTCACAGCCGGTCCGCCCAGCGGTCGAGCAGCGGCAGGACCTCGCCGGCCCCGGCGCTCGGCAGGTTGAAGACGACCCTCTCGACCCCGGCCTCGCGCCAGGCGTCGAGCCGGCGGGGATCGTCGTCCGCGCCGAAGACGGTAATCGGCACGGAGCGCCCGGCCTCCGCCTCCATGGCGCGGAACGCCGCCAGCCTGTCCAGCAGGTGGTAGGTCGGCCTCTCGGCATGCGGCACCCAGCCGTCGCCCCAGGCGAGCGCCCGGCGCGCGCCGTGCGGGAACTCGCCGCCGACCAGCACGGGCGGTCCTCCCGGCTGCGCGGGCTTCGGGCGCGAACGCATCGGCGGGAAGGACAGATGCTTGCCGGAAAACGCCGCTTCCTCCTCGCCCCAGATGGCGCGGATGGCGGCGATGCGCTCGCGCAGGACCCCGAACCGCTCTTCGAACGCCGTGCCGTGGTCCGCCATCTCCTCGCGGTTCCAGCCGCCGCCGACGCCGAACAGGAAGCGGCCTTCGCAGAGCGCGTCCAGGCTCGCGGTCTCCTTGGCGAGCTGTATCGGGTCGCGCTGCGCGGCGAGGCAGATGCCGGTCGCGACCTTGAGGCGCGTCGTGGCGGCCGCGGCCATGGACAGCACGACGAACGGGTCCGCCACATCGGCGTATTTCTCCGGCAGCGGCCCGCCCTGCGGCCAGGGCGAGGCGCGCGCCACCGGAATATGCGAGTGCTCCGGGGCCCAGAACGACTCGAAGCCGCGCTCCTCCAGCGCCCGCGCCAGCGCCTGAGGCCGCATGGAATAGTCGGTAACGAACATCGCCGCGCCGAACAGCATGGAGTCAGTACCTGCGGTCATTGATCGGGACCCACGCCGACAGCCACCGGGAAGCTCCTCCCCCGCTTGCGGGGGAGGCCGGGTGGGGGGCTGCTTTCGCGTCAGCGGAAGCGGCGGCGGGCGAAGCCCGGCAAAGGCCCGTCACGCTGAGAGGCCCTCCCCCGACCCCTCCCGCCCGGCGGGAGGAGAGCCCGACGGAGCGCCGCCAGAGCATCAGTTCTGCAGTGGCCATCCCGGCATCACCTCCGCTTGCCTGGCTAGGGAATCAGCTGCTTGTCCAGCAGGGCGTGGACGCCCTGCTGCTGGTTCACCAGCTGGGTGATGCGCAGGTCGCAGGCCAGGCTGCACAGCATGTAGGCGTCCTCCCGCGACAGGTTGGAGCGCAGGCAGATGAAGTCGATCATCCGGCTGAGCGCCGTGCGGGCGGCCCGGTCGAGCGAGGCGTCGAAGGCGAACTGGATCCACCGCTCCGCCGTCTCGGCCATCGGTGCCTCCAGCGCCATGTCCTTGCGCAGCGTCAGGCGGAACCGCCCGGTGAGCGCGGTTTCCACGGCCGTCAGGCATACCTCGCCGTCCCCCTGCACGGCATGGCCGTCGCCGCAGGAGAAGAGGGCGCCGTCTGCGAACACCGGCAGGTAGAGCACGGAGCCTGAGGTCAGCTCCTTGCAGTCGATATTGCCGCCGAAGGCGCGCGGCTGGACCGAGCTCACCATGCCCCAATGCTCCGGCGGGGCCGTGCCCATGACGCCGAAGAACGGCCGGCAGGCGAGCGTCCCGCCCCAGGGCATGCGGGCTTCGCCCGTGTCCCGGTCGAGCGGGATCGTGACCATCCGGCCTTCCGGGAACTGGTCCGGCAGCGCGCCGCCGAGCGGCCGGATTGCGTTCCAGCCCCAGTCCGTGCCGAGACGGGCCTCCAGAATCTCGACCTGGAGCACATCGCCCGGAGCGGCGCCCGCGACGGCCACCGGCCCGGTCAGGATATGGCCGGAGCCGAGCGGGCGCGGCGTCCCGGCATGGATGCGGCGCAAGCCCTCCGGCACCTCGAAACCGGGGCCCGGAAGGGCGTCGGGTGCGCCGGAGACGGTCTCGATCTCGACCTCCGCGCCGCTCTCGACGGTGAGGACAGGTTTGAGCCGGGCGTCGAAGAAGCCCCAGTGGACGGTATCGGGCGCGGCTTGCAGTCGGTCGGGCATGGGCGGCGGTCCGGCTTCGGTTGGCATGGGCGATACTGCACCGGGCGGCGCCGCGATTTCCAGTTCGATGCGCAACCGGGTCAGCCGAATACCGGCATTCCCAGCACGCCGCGCACCTGGTCCACCTGTTCCAGCGCCCAGCGGAACTGGCGCTGCCTCGGCGCGGACATCTCCTTCGGCGCGACCGAATTGCCATGCGGAATGCCGCGGCCGATATCGCGAAGCTGCTGGGCAAGGATTTCGTCGAGCAGGATGCGGTGGGCCTCGGCGAGATTGCCGGCGGCCTCCCGGCTGTCCTCCGTCAGCGCGGCCGCCGCTTCCAGCCGCGCGGGCGTCGAACGCTCCCTTATGCCGTGCTGGATGGCGAGAATCCGCGCCGCCGAGAAGATCGGCATGATGCCGTGGCGCTTGGCGTCGAGGCGGCCCTTGGTCAGCCGGAGCCGCCCGAACATGCCGAGCGGCGAGGTGAAATCGACGGCATTGGCGCGGAGCGCGACCTGGAAGGCGCGCGCTTTCGCGGCCATGTCCAGGGCCTCGCGGTGCAATCCCTCGCCGAGGTCGGTATCGCCGTAGACGGGAACGCCGTCGAAGAAGATGTCGCAATTCAGGACATCCTCCGGCTGCGAGCGCCCGATCCATCCGGCGACCTTCGCCCGCCAGCGGTCGAGGTCCATGCGCCACTCTGGGTTCCGCGCCATGACGCCGCCCTTGCAATAGGAAACCCCGGCGCCGTCCAGGATGTCGGCGAGCCTGCGGCCGAGTTCCTCGAACCAGCGGTCCTCTGACCCTCCGGGCCCGCCCGAGGCGTAAACGACGGCATTGTCCTGGTCCATGGCAAGCAGGCTCTCCCCGCGTCCGCCGGACCCCAGGACCAGAACGGCGAACGGCGCGGGCGGCGGCCCGTGCCCTTCCGCTTCCATGCCGCGCGCGGCCAGTGCGCAAGCGCGCCGCGTCAGCGCCCGGAGCTCCCGCGAGACGACCGACGCGATGAGGCGCGCATCGACCTCGTCCGCGGCGAGGCCGCCCACGACCCTCGTCAGGTTCGCCCAGACCTTGCCGAGCTCGGCCGGCGCCTCAGCGTGGTCGATCTCCCGGGCGAGGAAGACCGCATCGCCCGCCCGCTGCTTCAGCAGGTCGCGGGCGCTGACGGCGCCGACGAGGCTCCCGTCTTCCGACACGACGCCGAGGTGCCGGAACCCGCCGACGGTCATCAGCGTGTTCGCGCGGTAGAGGAACTCCGAGGCCGGGATCGTCACCAGGGGCCGGGCGGCGAAGCGGTCCACGGTTTCGTCCAGCGCGCCGGCCCCGAGCGAGTCGATGGCGCGGGCGATATCCCTCTCGGTCAGGATGCCGGTGCCGGCGTCCCCGCCCGAGGCGACGAACACCGAGCTGATCTTCCGCTCGGTGAGTTCGCGCAGGGCGCTGCGAAGGCTCATCGCCGGCTCCACCACGGCGGGCGGGGCGGACATGATGTCCTCCACGCGGTGCCGGAAGGGGAAGCTGTCCACGCGGGCGAAGGCTCCCGGATCGGCGCTTCGCACCCGGTCCGCCGCAATGACGGGCTGCCAGCCCGCCTTCGCTTCCTCGTCCTGTTGCGGAGTGAGCGCAAGGCAGGCCCGCTCTGCCTGGGCGAGCGTCGCAATGCCCCTCTCCGCCAGCCGCGGCACCAGGGCGGCATAGACCGCCGCCGCCGCCCGCGCATCGCCGAGCGCGCTGTGCCGGCCTTCGATGCCGATGCCGAGCCGGCCGGCTATGGCGTCGAGCGAGGGGTCTTTCGGTCCGGGCGCGAGCAGGGCGGCGAGCTGGCGCACGCAGAGCGACCGGCAAGGCCGCCAGGGCAGCCCGTGCCGGTCGTGCTCGGCCTTGAGGATCGCGAGGTCGAAGCCGACTGCATAGCCGATCACCACGCGCCCGCCGATCCAGTCCGCGAGCGCCGGCAGGACCGCGCCCGCCCTGTCCGCCGAGCGCACATCCTCGTCCGAGATGCCGTGGACCGCCGTGGAGGAGGGCGGAACGGGCATGTCCGGGTTGACCAGGCGGTCGAAGATGTCATCGACGAGGACGGCGCGGCCGTTCAGCGCCACGGCGCCCACCTGCAGGACACGGTCCCTGCCGGCGTCGAGGCCGGTGGTCTCGGTGTCGAGCGCAACCGCCTCCAGCGACGCCAGCGGCACGGCCCCCGACCCCGCATCTTCCTTCCGGGCGATCATGGCCGGACCCAGCCGCTCCAGTTCAGGGCATGCGAGACGGGAGGAGTTCCCCCGGAACCCGTCCCCGGCCAGGCTATCGCGCCCGCCCCGGGCCGCCAAGACCGCGGGGCGCCGCGGCGCAGGCGGAGCGTTCCGACCGCCGACCGCCGACAGGCCCGGGCGGCCCGGTCCCGCGATGTGTCATGGGATGTCATGAGATGTCATGTTCTGCATGCGCAGGGTTCATATGCTGTAGCCGTTTCGGGCATGAAGCTGTCCAGTCATTGTGCCCGCTGGAAGGCCGGAGCCAAGCCGCTCGATCTCCTCTCCCGCTTGCGGGGGAGGTCGGGAGGGGGGCCGCTTGCGCGCCAGCGGAAGCGGCGGGCGGAGCCCGGCAAAGCCCCGTCGCGCCGAGAGGCCCGCCCCCGGCCCCTCCCGCCCAGCGGGAGGGGAGAAGAACGGAGACGGCCCGAACTCCTCTCTTCCCGCCTGCAGGAAGGCCGGGCGAGCGCCGCCGGAAAGCTCCTCTCCCGCTTGCGGGGGAGGTTGGGTGGGGGGCCGCTTTCGCGTCAGCGGAAGCGGCGGGGACGGGCTTTTCGGCCGGCATTGCCGCCTTTCGTGACGTTCGCCGCGTTCGGCGCCGCGGCGGGGGCCGGTTGTCCTCATCGTTCCTCCTTCTGCCGACCGGGAGCGGGTCCCTGTTTCGCGCGTATCCTGCGCGGGCGCCTGTGCGCGTGCCGGCGCGCGTATTGCGGCGGCGCGGTTCGCGCGCCTGATTGCGCGCGCGAGGCAGAGGGCGCACCTCTCCCGTCGGCTTCTCACGGGTTTTCAGAAA